>NZ_JBHUYK010000024.1:0-111433 GCF_042668615.1 Nocardia sp. NPDC057272
CGCCCGGAGAAATCCGGGCGGGGGCCGCTTCTTCGTGTCGGAGGTGGCTCGGTCGGCCGACCGTGGTCAGGACCGCCCGAGCCGTTCTCAGGCCGTACGTGCCCGCTGGGCCGGTTCCACCGCGGTCCGGACGAACTTCGCCACCCGGCCCAGCGCCGAACGACTCTCCGGCATGCTCGGCAGGATGCTCATGAACGCGTGCACCTGTCCGCGCCACAGCTCCAGGGTGTTGGGCACGCCCGCGGCGGTGAGCCGGTGGGCCATCAGTTCACAGTCGTAGCGCAGCAGCTCGTCCTCGGCGGCGATGAGCAGCACCGGCGGCATCCCGGCCAGATCGGCGTTGACCGGCGACAGCGCGGGATCGAGCGGACCGGCGTGCTCGGCGCCCAGGTGGACGACCGCCTCGAGGCCCTTCAGCGGAATGTAGGCGTCCCGGTTGACATTGACGTAGCCCTCTTTGGCCCGGTAGTCCAGATCGAGCAGCGGGCTGAGGCCGACGAGGGCGGCAGGCAGCGGCAGGCCGATCTCGCGCGAGCGGATCGCGGTGGCGAAGGTCAGGAACCCACCCGCCGAGTCACCGGCGAACACGATGCGCGCCGGATCGGCGCCGTGACGCAGCAGCCAGCGGTAGGCGAGCACACAGTCGTCGATCGAGGCGTCGATCGAACCAGGCAGTTGCCGGTATTCGACATTGAGGACGGGCAGTCCGGTGCGCCTGGCCAGTCCGGCCACGACCGCGCGGTGTGTCTGCAATCCGCAGACCGCGAAGCCGCCGCCGTGCATGTACAGCAACGCACCGTGGCGCAACGCGCGGGATCCGCCCGCGGGCCGCACCATTTCCATCTTGAAGCCCTGGAGCTGGATCTGCTCGCGCTCGATACCGTGCGGTTCGGGCCGCAGCCGCGACAGCAGGTCGACCGCGACGGCGCCGACCGGAATGGTGGCCCGGTTGATGGGCACGGTGCGCAGCAGCGGTCCGATCAGGCCGAGGCAGGCGCCCATCAGGACTCGCGAGGAGGTACTGGTCCGGCCGGAGTTGACGATGATGCCCGAGTCCGGCCTCTCGGCGGTGCTGATCGGGGCCACGGGCGCGAGCCCGCCCATCACGCCGGTGATCTTTGTGGCTACCATCGCGCACCTACCTCTACAGCTGGCGCGTCGACCCCTGACCAGGCGTAAACCCCCCGGATCGGATGTCGGCGCTGACATCTAACACAGTGATGTTTCACACATCGACGCTCACATAATCAGATCAACGTCTTGTCTGTCTCAGTTATCGCCCGACACACCCGGTCACGAAACGTTCGTGACCAATTCGTCGACGTGTCGGAACCTCCCCGTCTCCGGGGCGGACGGGACTGGCAGACTTGCCACCTATGCGCGGAATCATCTTGGCGGGCGGCACCGGTTCACGGTTGCACCCGATCACGCGCGGGGTGAGCAAGCAGCTCGTCCCGGTCTACGACAAACCCATGGTCTACTACCCGCTGTCCACCCTCATGCTGGCAGGGATCGACGACATTCTGGTGATCACCACGCCGGAGGACGCCGACGCGTTTTCCCGGCTGCTGGGCGACGGCAGCCAGTTCGGCGTCGCGATCAGCTATGTGGTGCAGCCCGAACCCGACGGGCTCGCGAGCGCCTTCGTCCTCGGGGCCGATCACATCGGCAACGAACCGGCGGCGCTGGTCCTCGGCGACAACATCTTCCACGGGCCCGGACTCGGCACCAGCCTGGAACGCTTCCACGACATCGACGGCGGCGCGGTGTTCGCCTACTGGGTGAAGGACCCGACCGCCTACGGCGTGGTGGAGTTCGATCAGGGCCGCGCGGTCTCCATCGAGGAGAAGCCGAAGGTCCCGCGCTCGAACTACGCCATCCCCGGCCTCTACTTCTACGACAACGACGTGGTCGAGATCGCCCGCGAGCTGAAGCCCTCGGCGCGCGGGGAGTACGAGATCACCGATATCAACCGCGCCTACCTCGAGCAGAACCGGCTCAGTGTCGACGTGCTCGCCCGCGGCACCGCCTGGCTCGACACCGGCACCTTCGATTCCCTGCTCGACGCGGCCAATTACGTGCGCACGATCGAGGAGCGGCAGGGCCTCAAGATCGGCGTGCCCGAGGAAGTGGCCTGGCGCCGCGGCCTCATCTCCGACGAGCAGCTGTGCAAGCTCGCCGAACCGATGGTGCGCTCGGGCTACGGCCGCTACCTGCTGGATCTGATCGACCGCGGAAAAGACTGGTAGCGCATGGAATTTCGTGAACTGGCGATCCCCGGCGCCTGGGTGGTGACGCCGCGTCTGCTCGGCGACGACCGCGGCATGTTCTGTGAGTCGTTCAAGGCCTCGGAGTTCGAGAAGGCCACCGGGCGCCCGTTCGAGCTGCACCAGGTGAACACCTCGGTCTCGGCGGCCGGGGTGCTGCGCGGCATCCACTACACCGACGATCCGCCCGGTCAGGCCAAGTATGTGACCTGTGTGCGCGGCGCGTTCCTGGATGTGGTGGTCGACCTGCGGCCGGGCTCGCCGACCTACGGCCGGTGGGACAGCGTGCTGCTCGACGACGTCTCGCGGCGCTCGGTGTTCCTGTCCGAGGGTCTCGGTCACGCCATTCTCTCGCTGGAGAACCGGTCGACGGTGACCTACCTGTGCTCGCTCGAGTACTCCCCCGAGTTCGACAGGGACCTGGACGCCTTCGATCCGCGCCTCGGCATCGAATGGCCGACCGAGGGCCGCGACGGCCGCCCGCTGACCTACGTCCGCTCGGCGAAAGACGAAGCAGCGCCGAAGTTTTCCGCCTGATTCACGTGAAACCACGAACGGCACCACCTGCGAGAGGTGGTGCCGTTCAGCGTTTTCCGATCAGGCGACCGGTTCGAGGACCTTCGCCTCGACGACCGGTGCGTCCTGGGCAGGCTTGCGGAACCTGGGCAGGAAGACCGTCAGTGCGACCAGCGCGCCGACGATGGTGACGCCCGCCGCGAACTCGAGGCCCGGTCGGTAGGTGTCGAGCATCTGCTGCGGAGTGGCACTCGTTCCGTGCCCGCCGGAGGTGACGATGGCGGTGGTCACCGCGAGCACGATGGCCGCGCCGACCTGCATCGAGGTCTGCAGCACGCCTGCGGCCAGACCCTGCTCGTCGTCGTCGATACCGCTGGTGGCCTGCACATTGATGGCGGGGAACCCGACCCAGCCGATGCCGATCAGCAGGATCGCGGGCAGCAGCACGGTGAAGTAGCCGGGCGCCGTGTCGATCCGCAGGAACAGCAGGTAGCCGATCGCCATCACGCTCATGGTGACCGCGATGACCGGTCCGGTGCCGAAACGGTCGATCAGCTTCTCGGAGAAGAAGGCCGATCCGACGACCAGGATGCCGACCGGCAGCAGGGCCATCGCCAGCTTCAGCGCCGACCACTCCAGGGTGTCCTGCATATACAGGGTCACGATGAACTGCCAGGAGAAGTAGGAACCGGCGACCGCGATGATGGCCAGGCTGGCTCGCACGAGCGAGGCCTTGCGCAGGATGCCGAGGCGGACCAGCGGGTGCTTCACCCGCTGTTCGGTGACGACGAACGCGGCGAACAGGGCGATCACGGCGAGGAACGAACCGATGGTGCGGCCCGAGGCCCAACCGACTTCCGGCGCGGTGACCACGGTGTAGACCAGCAGCAACATGCCCGCGGTGGACAGCAGCGCGCCGAGTAGATCGTGTCCGCCTTCTTCGGCCTTACCGTCCTTGGGCACCAGCACGAACGCGGCGGCCAGGGCGGCGAGCGCGATCGGGACGGGCAGCAGGAAGGTCCAGCGCCAGCCGACGCCGGTCATCAGGCCACCGAACAGCAGGCCCATGGAGTAGCCGCCCGCGCCGAAGACGGTGTAGATCGACAGCGCCTTGTTGCGCGCTTTTCCTTCGGCGAACGTGGTGGTGATGATCGACAGACCGGTCGGCGCGGTGAACGCGGCGGCCAGGCCCTTGATGAAGCGGGTGGCGATCAGCAACGCGGGGTCGCTCACCAGACCACCGACGAGCGATGCGACCGCGAACACCGCGAGGGCGATGAGGAAGACCTTGCGGCGGCCGAGCAGGTCGGCGGTGCGTCCGCCCAGCAGCAGCAGGCCGCCGTAGCCGAGGATGTAGCCACTGACGAGCCACTGCAGGGTGGAGGTGGACAGATCGAGTTCGGCGCCGATGGACGGCAGCGCGACGCCGATCATCGAGACGTCGAGTCCGTCGAGGAAAAGGACGATGCACAGAGTGATCAGCATTCCCCAGAGGCGGAGGGGCCACCTGGTGGGATCGGTCGCCTGATCTGCGGCCGAGAGCGTTGCTGGCGAAGTCATGCGGAGGACATTACATGCGTGTGCATTAATTGCCAACACATAAAATGCCGTTGCATGAACATGCGCCAACCACTAAGATGGGGCCATGAACCCGGCCGTAACGTCAGCTCGGCGCACCGAAGCGCCCACCGAGCTGGTCGGTCAGTGGCGTGAACTACTCGGCAGGCATGCCGCCGTGAGTTGCGCCCTGGAGAAGGCGCTCCAAAGGGACCACGAGATCGGCCTCAGCGAATTCGAAACGCTGGACCGACTGGTCGACGCGGCGTGTCAGAAGTACCGCATGACAGAACTGGCCCAGGACATCTACCTGAGCCAGAGTGCGCTCTCGCGCGCGGTGGCCAGGCTGGAACGCGACGGCCTGGTCGAACGGAGCATGTGCGATCTCGACCGTCGCGCCATCTTCGTCCAGCTCACCGACAAGGGCAGGGCGGTCTACGACCGAGCCCTGCCCACCCACCGTTCGGTGCTCGCCGGTTCGTGGGACAGCCCTACAACGTGCCCGTAGCCGCCGCGGTGATATCGGTGAAAGCACGCCGGTACCGATCACATTCGGCAGGCTTGTCCAGATAGGTGCTGCCCGCGAAGGTCTCCACGTAGACCACCGGCGGCTCCGGTCGATCCACCGAATCGTCGACCCCGAAATCCAGGATCACGAACCGGCCCGATTCGAGACCCGCGTGGTAGCCGGAATCGCCGGGAACCACCTGGATCCGCACCGTTTCGCGCTCGGCCAGCTCCCGTAATCGCGCGAGCTGGCCCGCGCGGACCCGGTCGTCACCGATCACACGGGTGAGCACCGACTCGGCCAGCACCACGTCCAGTCGCAGCGGCGAATCTGTCCTGGTCACCAGAGCCTGCCTGGCCGCCGACACCCGCAGCCTGCGCTCGAGCTCCGCCTCGGTGAGCCCGGGGATCGTCTGCTCCAGCAGCGCTTTCGCGTAGTCCTCGGTCTGCAACAGGACAGGGACGAGGCCGTCCTCGTAGAGCGCGAGCCCCGACGCGGCTTCCTCGAGGCCGATGTAGACCTCGAATCCCTCCGCGATCACGTCGCCGTAGCTCGTCCACCAACCCCGCGCTTTGGTTTCGCGAGCCAAGGCGGCCAGCGGTTCGACCAGATCGGCCGGCGCGCCGTACACCTTGCACATGGCCTCGACGTCGAGGCTGCGCAACGACGTCTGCCCCGTTTCGATCCGCCAGATCTTCGCTTCCGACCACTCCAGTTGCGCCGCCGCGGTTCTCGTCGTCATCCGCGCACGATTGCGCAGGTCACGTAAGTGCCTGCCCAACTGCCTGCGCGGCATCGTGGAACCGGTGACGCCCTGTGGTGAAGCCATACTTCCCCCCTGTATCCGAACTCCGGTCTCCGGACAGAACTTTCGGAGACCGACCTACGCAGCCGACATATTCGGATCTGCGTACGGATTGTTTCACAATGAATCGGACACCGCGCAAGACCTATTTTTTCTTGCGGAACCGCCAGAACTGCACCGCACGAACGTCTTCGGAGAGCTGACTCACCGGCTCGGCGACATCGGACAGCGCCTGGAACAGGCCGTCGGCCAGGTCACTGATGTGTTCGACGCGGCCGGCCAGCCGGGCGGCGTTGTCGGCGAATTCGAGCATCAGGCGGACCGAGGCCGCGATGGTGAGCCCCAGCGGGATCGACACCAGCGCGGCGAGCACCCCCAGCACCGCGGAGGCTTTCCACATCAGCACGGTGAAGGCGATCGGCAGGCCGATGCCGAAGGACGCGACACCGAGCACGTAGGCCAGCGGTAGCAATGTCCTGGTCGCGGGCCTGCGGAACTGCACGTCCAGCAGCGAACGGGCGGCTTCGGCGGCCCACTGTTTGGCGGAACCGGTACTGCGGAACGGCTCTTCGAACCCCGCGTCACGCGCCAGCTCGGCGTCGTAGGAGACTTCACCGGCACGATCAGGCCGCTTGCCACCGGCCTCTTTCCAAGAGAGCCAACGGGATTCGGCGTCGAATTCCTCGACATCCTCGTCGTTCGACTCGGGGGTGCCAGGCGCTTCGGTCATGCTTCGAATCCTGCCCGCTTTCGACCCCGACGCCAACCGCTCGGCACCTTACCTGCGATAGCGAAGGTTACCGGACTGAGACGAAGCAGACACTCTCGAATATTTTTCGGTAACGGCGTAACGAGTCGGCCACCTCCCGCCGATACGCCCATGAACGCAGGAACAGAGCTCTTCGGGGAATGGAGAACACAGTGCGCACGACGTTTCCGACCACCACTACGGCCGCCGACAAAGGTGCCGCCGCGCAGGAGTACACCGCGCGTGGATGGACGGTCGCTGAAACCACCAACGGTCTGTGCTTGATCACCGACGACGAGGTCTCGGCCATCGAGATCACCGGTGAGATCGCGGGCGACGTTCGCCGCTTCCTGCGCGCCAACAACCTGTCCGGCCCCGTGATCGAGATCCCGGGCCAGGAGCGCCGCGAGATCCACCTGGTCACCGGTGTCCGCAAGGCCGCCATGGCGATCGAGGCCATGCGGGAGGCCGGCGTCATCGTGCACACCGACGGTGCCAGCATCCCGCTGCCGCCGACCCAGCTCGCCGCGGGCAGCGCCTCCTGGGGCGTCGCGCCCACCGAGGCTCGCTGGATCCCGCCGGTCGTCGCCCTCGGTGCGGCCGTCCGCTCGGCGATCGCCCGCAGGCAGACCGGCAAGCAGGCAGGCAAGCGCGCGGCGCTGACTCTGGCCAGCTGACCTGAACCAGCCCGAACCCGCGATCCGCGACGCCTCCCCGACGTCGCAGCTCGCGGGTTTTCGGCGTTTCCGGCCATCGCCCGCCCCAGTGGGCGTAAGCATGGAGTATGGCTCCACGTTCGCTGTTGCGTACCTGTCCGCTGTGTGAGGCCGTCTGCGGTCTCACGGTCACCCTCGACGACGCCGACCAGGTGCTGTCGGTCCGCGGCGACCGCGACGACCCGTTCAGCAAGGGCTTCCTGTGCCCGAAAGGCGCCAGCTTCGGCAAGCTCGACAGCGATCCGGACCTCGTTACCACCCCGCTGATCCGCGACGGTGACGGCTTCCGCGCGGCAGGCTGGGACGAGGCGTTCGACCTGATCGCGGCGGCGTTCGCCGAAATCCCCCGTGGCGCGTCCGCGGTGTACCTGGGCAACCCGAACGCGCACACCGTCGCGGGGGCGCTCTATCTGCCCGTCCTGATCCGGGCACTGAGCACCCGTCACATCTACACCGCGAGCTCGGCCGATCAGATGCCCAAGCAGGTCGCGGCCGGGCTCATGTTCGGCGACCCGCTGACGGTCCCGGTCCCCGACCTCGATCGCACCGACTTCCTGCTGATGCTGGGCGCCAATCCACTCGAATCCAACGGGTCGCTGTGCACCGCGCCCGACTTCCCCGGGCGGTTGAAGGCGTTGCGGGCGCGCGGGGGCAAGCTGGTGGTGGTCGATCCGCGCGAGACCAGAACCGCGGCGCTCGCCGACCAGCACCTGTTCATCCGGCCGGGTTCGGACGCGTATCTGCTGTTCGGGGTCGTGCACACGCTGTTCGACGAGGGTCTGACCGACGTGCGCGTCGACGTGGCCGGACTCGACGAACTGCGCACGGCCGCCCTCGATTTCCCACCGGAAGCGGTGGCCGAGCGCACCGGCATCCCCGCGGGCACCATCCGCGCGCTGGCCCGCGAACTCGCGGCCGCGCCCACCTCGGCCGTCTACGCGCGGATCGGCACGTGCACCGCCGAGTTCGGCACGCTCACCCAGTGGCTGGTCGACGCCGTCAACACCCTCACCGGCAACCTGGACTCCCCCGGCGGCGCCATGTTCGCCGATGCCGCGGCGGGCGGGGTGCAGCGCAGCAAGCCGTTCCGCCTCGGCCGCTGGACCAGCCGGGTCCGCGAGCTGCCGGAAGCCATGGGCGAACTCCCCGTCGCCACCCTCGCCGACGAGATCGAAACACCGGGTGAGGGGCAGATCAAGGCGCTGGTGACGGTGGCGGGCAACCCCGTGCTGTCCGCGCCGAGTGGTGCGCGACTCGACCGTGGCCTGGCCGGGCTCGAGTTCATGGTCAGCGTGGATCGGTACGTCAACGAGACGACCAGACACGCGAACGTGATCCTGCCGCCACCGCGGTCGGTGCAGTCACCACACTTCGATTTCGCGCTGCTGCAGTTCGCGGTGCGCAATTACGCGCGCTACTCGCCGCCGCTGGTTCCGCTGGGCGAGCGGCCCTCGGAATCGGCCGTGGTGGCCCGGCTCGCGGCCGCGGTGAGTGGTCAGCCGCATGCCGGGACGGGCGCGGCCAGCCCGATCGCGATGGTCGACGAGCTCGTGATCGCCGGCACCCTGCACAAGGCCGACATGAGCGAGCGCCGCGACGAGCTGACCGGCAACGACACCACCGAACAGCGCCTCGATCTGATGCTCAAGCTCGGCCCGTACGGCGCGTGGAACGGCGGCGACCTGAGCCTGAAAACCCTCCTGGACAACCCGCACGGCATCGACCTCGGCCCACTGCGCCCACGACTGCCCGGTGTCCTGCGCACCGCGTCGAAACTGGTCGAGCTGGCACCGCCGCAACTGCTCGCGGACGTGCGGCGCCTGCGCGCCGGACTGGCGAGCACCGCGCCCGCGATGGTGCTGATCGGACGACGTCAGCTGCGCTCCAACAACAGCTGGATGCACAACATCGCGGGTCTGGTCGGTGGCTCCAACCGCTGCACGCTCCAGGTCCACCCCGACGACGCGACCCGCCTCGGCCTGGGCGAACAGGCCGAGATCACCTCGGCGGCGGGCTCGTTGACGGTGCAGGTCGAGCTCACGCCGACGATCATGCGCGGCGTGGTGAGCCTGCCGCACGGCTGGGGCCACGGCGCGAGCACCACCCAATCGGTCGCGCTGGCGCACGCGGGCGTGAACGCCAATGTGCTGACCGATGATTCGGTGGTCGACGTGGTGTCCGGAACCGCTGTGTTCAACGGTGTACCGGTGACGGTAGGTCCGGCCTGATCAGTCCGGGCCCGGAAACCGTTGCGCAAACTCCGCTTTCATCCCATTCGCAACAATGGACACGCCCCACCGGCAGTGAGAGTCCCCTAGACTGGGTGAGATTGCGGTCACAGCGGGGGTTTCGTCTAGAAGCCCGCATCAACCGGTACGGCTAGCAGAGGGGGCCCCGATGCCCGAAAAATTCGTCGGCAGCGACGGAGAACACGAGCTACAGGACACGTTGGGCACCTCGGACAGAGCCGAGCGCTTCTACGACGACCAGGTGATCGACTATCTGAATCCCACGATGGTCGATTTCGTCGCCCGGATGGACATGGCCTTCATCGCCACCTCCGATTCACACGGCGAATGTGACTCCAGCTTCCGGGCGGGGACCCCCGGATTCCTGCACGTGATCGACGATCGCACGATTGCGTACCCCGAATATCGAGGTAACGGGGTGATGGCCAGCCTGGGCAATATCCTCGAGAACCCGCACGTGGGAATCCTGATGATCGACTTCGTTCGCGACCTCATCGGCCTGCACATCAACGGAAGAGCCCGCATGGTCGCCGACAGCGAGCTGCGCGACGACGTCACCGACCTGCCACCCGCCGAGCGAGGAAAGACCTCGCAGGTGTGGGTGGTGGTCGATGTCGAAGAGGCCTACATCCACTGCCGCAAGCACATCCCGCAGATGGTGCCGGTCTCGCGGGACCAGCGCGAATGGGGCACCGACAACGTGCGTGCCAAGGGCGGCGACTACTTCGGCGTCAAGGCAGGCAAACGGGCACCGGCCATCGCCGAGGCCAGCTAGCTATCTACTTGATCTTGAAGATCACCACACGCTGCACGACGAAGTTGATGACGGTTGCGGTGCCCTGCGCGATCACGAACGCGAGGGGCTGGCGCCACCACTCGTCGGGCAGCGCGAAGTACAGCGCCGCGTTGATCCCCACCTGCACCGCGAAGGTCACCGCGTAGAGCGCCACCACCGCGAAGAACCTGGCCCTGCTCGGCTCGGCCTTGAACGTCCAGCGCCGGTTGATCAGGTACGCCGTGGTGGTGCCCGCGACGAAACTGATCGCCTTCGCCAGGCTCACCGGCAACCCGAGCAGATTCAGCAGCAGGCTGTAGATGCCGTAGTCGACGATCGCCGACAAACCACCCGTCAGCGTGAACCGCACGATCTGCGTCTTGAGGTCTACATCGGTCCCGCCGGGCTCGTCGACCAGGGGAATTTCGGCGGGCAGCGGCAGATGCGGTTGGGCTTGCACGTGAGAAGCGTACGAGACCGGCGCACTGTCCTGCCACGTATACCCGCCATGCATGTAGCCTCTTAGCCGATGTCTGAGAACATTTCGACCACCAACGATGAGGCGTTCGCGCTCCCTACGCGCACCCGCAAGCTCACCGGTTGGGGTCGCACCGCACCCACCTCCGCCGAAGTGCTCTCGACCAGCGATCCGGAATTGATCGCCAAGGCCGTGAGCATGGTGGCGCAGGACAACGACTCGAAGCCGGCGCATCTGCGACGCGGCGTGATCGCGCGTGGCCTGGGCCGCTCGTATGGCGACAACTCGCAGAACGCGGGCGGCCTCGTGATCGACATGCCCGCGCTGAACAAGATCCACAGCATCGACGCGGCCACCCGCCTCGTCGACGTGGACGGCGGCGTCGACCTCGACCAGCTGATGAAGGCAGCGCTGCCGTTCGGCCTATGGGTTCCGGTCCTACCCGGTACCCGCCAGGTCACCGTCGGCGGCGCCATCGGCTCCGATATCCACGGCAAGAACCACCACAGCGCCGGTAGCTTCGGCAACCACGTGCGTTCGATGGATCTGCTCACCGCCGACGGTGTCGTCCGCACGATCACCGCCGAGTCCGATCCGGAGCTGTTCTGGGCGACCATCGGCGGCTGCGGCCTGACCGGCATCATCCTGCGGGCCACCGTCGAGATGACCCCCACCGAGACGGCGTACTTCATCGCCGACGGCGATGTGACCAGCACCCTCGACGAGACCATCGCCTTCCACAGCGACGGCTCCGAGGACAAGTACGAATACAGCTCGGCCTGGTTCGACGCCATCAGCCCGCTGCCCAACCTGGGACGCGCGGCCATCTCACGCGGCAACCTGGCCAAGGTCGACCAGCTGCCGAAGAAGCTGCAGAAAGACCCGCTGCGCTTCAACGGCAAGACCTTCTTCACGCTGCCCGATGTGTTCCCCAACGGGCTGGCCAACAAGTACACCTTCGGGCCGATCGGTGAGATCTGGTACCGCAAGTCGGGCACCTACCGGGGCAAGGCGCAGAGCCTGACCGCCTTCTATCACCCGCTCGACATGATGGGCGAATGGAACCGCGGCTACGGCTCCAACGGCTTCCTGCAGTACCAGTTCGTGGTTCCGCCGGAGTCGGTCGAAGAGTTCAAGCGCATCATCATCGACATCCAGCGCTCGGGTTTCTACTCGTTCCTCAACGTGTTCAAGCTGTTCGGCGAGGGCAACCAGGCGCCGCTGAGCTTCCCGATGGCCGGCTGGAACATCTGCGTCGACTTCCCGATCTCGCGTGGGCTCAACGAGTTCGTCACCGAACTCGACCGGCGCGTGCTCGAGTTCGGCGGGCGGCTCTACACCGCGAAGGACTCGCGCACCTCGGCCGAGACCTTCCACAAGATGTACCCGCGGATCGACGAGTGGATCAAGGTCCGCCGCAGCGTCGACCCGAATGGCGTGTTCATGTCCGATATGGCCAGGAGGCTGGAGCTCCAGTGATCAACGCAGTTGGCAACCCGCAGACCATCCTGCTCTTCGGCGGCACCTCCGAGATCGGTCTCGCGATCGTGGCCGAGTACCTGGCCAAGAGCCCGGCCCGGGTCATCCTGGCGAACCTGCCCGGCGACCCGCTGCTCGAGAACGCCGTCACCCAGGTGAAGGCCGCCGGCGCGACCCAGGTCGACGTCGTCGACTTCGACGCGCTCGACACCGAGTCGCACCCCAAGGTCGTCGACTCCGCGTTCGCCGCGGGTGACGTCGACGTCGCGATCGTGGCGTTCGGTGTGCTCGGCGATGCCGAGGAGCTGTGGCAGAACCAGCGCAAGGCGGTCATGACCGTCGGCATCAACTACACCGCCGGTGTGTCGGTGGGTGTGCTGGTGGGCGACAAGTTCAAGGCCCAGGGCCACGGCCGGATCATCGTGATGTCCTCGGTGGCCGGTGAGCGCGTTCGCCGCTCCAACTTCGTCTACGGCTCCACCAAGGCGGGCCTGGACGGTTTCTACCTCGGCCTCGGCGAGGCGCTGCGTCCCTTCGGGCCGCGCGTCACCGTGATCCGGCCGATGCAGGTGCGCACCTCGGCGACCAAGGCCCACTGGGAAGCCACCGGCTCCAAGGAAGCCCCGCTCACCGTCGACCCGGAAGACGTCGCCAAGCTCGCCGTCACCGCGTCGGAGAAGGGCACCGAGATCGTCTGGGCGCCGGGCGAGGCCCGCTTCCTGATGTCGGCCCTGCGCCACGTGCCGCGCCCGATCTTCCGCAAGCTCCCGATCTGATCGACTGCGTTTCGGACTGCCGCATCATCCCCGGATGGTGCGGCAGTTCTGCTTTACGGCTCCACTAGGCTGGCCCGGACCGTGGAGCACAGTGGAGCCGGAGGATTGCGCGCCGATGACGACCAATGACGAGGTGCGGGCGGGGCGCAAGGTCTGGAGCGGGGTCGGCGAGGGTGCTGCCGCCGCGGGTGTGGCGCTGGTGGTAGCCGTGGTGGGACTGTTCGCGTTCTCCGCGGTGCAGTGGCCCGCGTTCAACTCCTCCAATGTGACTCGTGCGCTGACCACGGTGGGACAGGTGGTCGCGGTCGCGCTGCTGGTGGTCTCGGTGCTGCTGATCCGGCTGCGCAAGTGGCCGGTGGTGGCGAAACTGCTGTCCTGGGTGGGAATCTCGAGCTTTGTCACGGTCACGCTGGGGATGCCGCTGGCCGCGACGAAGCTGTACCTGTTCGGTGTCTCGGTGGATCAGGAATTCCGGACCGAGTACCTGACCCGGCTCACCGACAGTGCCGCGCTGCGCGATATGACGTATGTGGATCTGCCGCCGTTCTATCCGGCCGGGTGGTTCTGGATCGGCGGGCGCGTGGGCAACGTGCTCGGGATGGACGGCTGGGAAGTGTTCAAGCCGTACGCGATCGGGCTGCTCGCCGTCGCCGCCACGGTGGCGCTGGTGTTGTGGATGCAGCTGGTGCGGGCCGATATGGCGGTGGGCGCGGCTGCCGCGGTCACGGCGATGACGTTGGCGTACGCCTCGCCCGAGGCTTACGGCGCGGTGCTCGTGGTGTTCGTTCCGCCGGTGCTGGTGCTGGCGTGGGGTGCGCTGCATCGGCGGTCCGGTGGGTGGGGCGCGGCGCTCGGTACGGGGCTGTTCCTCGGGGTGGCGGCGTGTTTCTACACGTTGTACCTGGCGATCGCGGCGTTCACCGTGGTGATCATGGCGGTGGTGGCGGCCGGGTTCGCGGTCTACGCGCAGCGGGCAACCGAGCGGCGGGCAAGCCGGCTGGGCAGCGCTGCCTCGGCGCGGGCCGGTGCGACCTCGGCGAGCGCCTCGCCCGCCTGGCGTGCCGCGATCGCGCCGCTGACCAAACTGGCGGCGATCGGCGGTATCGCCATCGTGCTCGCCCTGGTGGTGTGGACGCCGTATCTGCTGAAGATGGCCTCCGGTGCGAAACTCCCCTCCGGCAGTGCTTTCCACTATCTGCCGGAGTCCGGCGCACAGCTGGCGTTCCCGATGCTCGAGTTCTCCCTGCGGGGAGCCCTGTGCATGATCGGCGTGCTGTGGCTCGTAGTTCGCGCCGGATCGTCGAGGCGCGCACAGGCACTGGGCATCGGCGTGGTATCGATCTACCTGTGGACCCTGCTCTCGATGACGGCGACCGCGGCAGGCACGACCCTGCTGTCCTTCCGGCTGGAGCCGGTCCTGCTCGCGTTGCTCGCCGCCGCAGGTGTTTTCGGCTTCGTCGAAGGCGCGACCGCCCTCTACCAGGCGTTGAACGAGCCCGCCCCGATGCGCACCGCGGCTGCCGCGATCGCCGTCCTCGGCGCCATGGCCTTCGCCCAGACGATCCCCACCGTGCTCACCCACGAGATCGACACCGCCTACACCGACACCGACGGCAACGGCGAACGAGCCGACCAGCGCAAACCCTCCGCCGTCTCGCACTACCGCGAGATCGATGCGGCCATCCTGGCGCAGACCGGCCGTCCCCGAGACGAATCCGTCGTCCTCACCGCGGACACCACCTTCCTGGCCTTCTACCCCTACTGGGGCTTCCAGGCCCTCACCTCCCACTACGCGAACCCCCTGTCGGACTTCAAGGCTCGCGCCGCCACCATCGCCGACTGGAGCAAGCTGCCCGGCTCCCCTGCCCTCGTCGAAGCCCTCGCGAAGTCCCCTTGGCGCGCCCCCGACGCCTTCCTCTTCCGCAACGACGGCGACAACTACACCCTGCGCCTGGCCGAAGACGTCTACCCCAACGACCCGAACGTCAAGCGCTACACGGTCTCGTTCCCCAAGTCCCTCTTCACCGACCCCGCCTTCACCGCCACCGACATCGGCCCCTTCACCCTGATCACCGTGCGCCGCTGATACTCGACGACCACTGTGGCGACGCCCTGTCGTCGCCCAGTGGCCGAACCCCGGCTCACGCAGAGGCGCGGCCGAGGTAGTGGAGGAGTTCGGCGGTGGGCGTGGTGGCCGCTGTTTCGACCACGGCGGCGTAGGCGCCCCACTGCCGCAGGGGTTCGATGATTTCGGCGTCGGTGCCGGAACCGGGGGCCGGGTGGATCGTGCGGGCGGCGGTCAGGAGATGGGCGGACAGGTCGTCGGTGAGGGGCGACGGCTGGCCGGTGGCGATCGCGATGTCCCAGGCGTGGACCGCGGCGTCGAGAGCGGCGAGGGTTGCCGCGACGGGGGTCGGGAGGTCGCCGTGCGGGAGCGGCGTGGGGACAGTGGTGGTTTCATCAGCGACCGTGGCCCACGCGGCGGCGGTCTGGTCGACGGCTTCGCGGACCAGGTCGGCGGCGGAACCGCCGATCTCGCCGGAGGGGTCGAAGGGGTTGTAGGACGGGCCGGGGCCGACTCCCAGGGCAGCGGCGTAGGCGAGCTGGTCGCCCGCGGCGTGCTGGATCACCTGGGTGACGGTCCACTCCGAGCAGGGGGTGGGCAGGTTCCACTGGTCGTCGGCGATACCGGCCACGACGTCGCCGAGGGCCCGGTAGGAGGTGGCGACCACGTCGCGCCAGACGGTTTCGAGGGCTGCGGTGCTGTTCATGATGGTGCCTTTCGTTTCGGTGATGACTCCAGCCTAGAAACCTATTAGGCTCGTTTCTTTCCTAATTTTCGACGAGGTGGAAAATGGCCGCGACAACCCCGCGCGTACTGCGCCTACTCGCCCTGCTGCAGGACCGCGCCTACACCGGGCGCGAGCTCGCCGACCGTCTCGAGATCACCGAACGCACCGTGCGCAACGACATCTCACGGCTGCGCGAACTCGGCTATCCCGTCCACGCGGAACGGGGAGCGATCGGCGGCTACCGGCTCGGCCGCGGCGCGACCATGCCGCCGCTGCTCCTCGACGACGAGGAAGCGGTGGCGGTCGCGCTGTCCATCGCCGTGGCCCACGACGGCTCGCTCGCCGTCTCCGACATCGGCGACCAGCTCACCAGAGCGCTGCGCAAGATCGAACAGATCCTCCCGAAACGCTTGCAGCGCAAGGTCTCCGCGCTGCGCGACGCCACCGAGATCGGCCCCGCCACCACGGGTTCCCGCGAACCGGACGCGCCGGTCGCCGCGGGTATCCTCACCACCCTCGCCGACGCGGTCCGCCGCACCACCGCTGTCACTGTCGAAACCTCTGACGGCACAACAGAACTCGAGCCCTACCGGCTGATCAACTGGCAACGCCGCTGGTACCTGGTCGCCTACAGCATGCGCACCCACGACTGGACGGCACTGCCCGCCGCCGGGATCACCCGGGCCGAGGCGGGTACACGCGTGTTCGCCCCGCGCACCCTCCCGCACGACGACCTGGTCGCCTTCGTCATGCGTCACATCGCCTCCACCGGCTGGCGCGTCCACGCCCGCGTCACCGTCCTCGAATCCGCGGAGACCGTGATCGCCAGGATCAACCCGGCGGTCGGTGTGGTCGAGCCGATCGACGAGCACAGTTGCGTACTGCTCACCGGCGCCGACGCGATGGAGACGATCGCGATCTACCTCAGCATGTTGATGATGGATTTCCGCGTCGACGGCCCGCCCGAGCTGGTCGCGCACCTGCGCACCCTGGCCCGCCGCTACACCGAATCGGTCGCCGGGTAGCCGCCGCGGATCGTGTCCCTTCCGTGCCGGAAGCCGGTGTTCATCCCGCTCGACGGCACTACACTGACTGGTGCGGCACGGTCGTCGCCGGCGGATTCGAACTCCCCCGGCGGCTGGCGTTGAAACCAGATCCTGCACGTCACGGGTCCCGGCGACCCGCTACCGGAGGAGGACGTATGTCCGATCCGTTGCACACGAGGGTGTGCCTCACCGGCTTGAACTGTTCCTGCCCGAGCATCAGCGTTTTCCTGGTGCCGGAACCGCTGGTTCTCGGCGGTCAGATGATGCACCTCCTCGAACAGGCGCCGATCGCCGGGCGAATACCCCAGCCCACCCCGGACGCCGAGCTGATCGACCTGATCCAGGCCGTGCGCACGCCGCTGGACACCCGGGGACTCGCCCGCGCGCAGCAGGTCGCGTTCTCCGGGCCGCGCCACGATCCGCCGGTCGCGCGGGAGGTGCTGCACGACCATCTCATCGAGGAGCCCGCGCCATGGGGACTGGATGTGGACGACCCCGCGGAACTGACCCGGCTGGCGATGCTGCCCGAGCGGCGCATCGGGGTGCGTCGCATCGACGATTTCCAGGCGCATTCGGTCCGTCAGGCGATGGAGGCCGTCTACCGGTATTTCGCGATCGACCAGCGCATTCCCCTGGTGTATCACGGCTTCGCCGACCCGCGCGATGGCTGGTTCGCGCTGCGCGCATCGGCGGCGTGAGCCGATCCCGCGGTGTGACGGCGCCGACCCTGTGTCTATCGACACCCGATAGCTACTGGTGTGCGGGAGATCGATAGACCACAATATGTCCGGTCAGTGTCAACAAACCGCGCGGTCGGTGTCGCGGGGCGAGTACGCTGCGAAATGTTGGAAGTTCGGCCGACCGAAATCAGGTTTTGGTAGCGCTGATCGGTACGGATGCAGAGGTATAGCTATGACGCTCAACCGACCGGAGCGGATCGATCTTTTGTTGTCACGGCCGCAACGCCTCGGCCGTGAACCGGAACCGCGCGAACAGCTCGACTCGCTCGCCGCGATCGAACGGGTCGTCATCGACGCCACCATCGCCCTGCTCGCACCCGGCCAGAAATTCGCCCTGCTGTGGTCACTACAGGTCGGCGAGCAGACCGTCGCCGGCGTGCAGATCAAAGAGCGCGACGGAACGGTCACCAACCTGATGCCGCCCACCGAGGTCCTCGAATACCTCACCGATCACAAGCGCATGTCCTACGACCCGGACACCGGGGCCTGGCTCAGCGCCGAGATCTTCATCGCCGGTCCCACCCGGTACAAGACCAATTACTCCACCGGCTCGGTCGCCGACTGGATGCCCGAGGTCACGGCCGACGACCTGCGCGCCGAATTCGCCGCCTTCCCGCGCCGCGACACCGAGATCCCCGACTGGGCCCGATCCCAACTCGACTGGGCCGACCGCCGCACGGGTTGAGACGTACCGCCGCCGTCGCCGCGACGGCCGGTTAGGAGCGGCGCCGACCCGCGCACAGGTTCGATGGCTAGCATCAGACCCCGTGCGACCGGACCGATCTGAACGAGCGTTCACCCGATACCGCCTGATCGCCCTTGTCTGTGGGCTGCTCGGGTTCGTGCTTGCCCTGCTCACACCGCTGTTACCGGTGCGCCAGGACCGCGCGAGCCTGGACTGGCCGCAAGCGGGCGCGACCAGCGTCGAGGCACCCCTGGTGTCGTATGTGCCGCAGCGGCTCGACGCACAGCTGCCGTGCACGATGCTGAGCGGGCTGCCGGGTCCAGGGGCGGAGAACCCCACCGCGACCACCCTGCTGACGACGATCCCGGTCGCCTCGGGCAAAGCCGACCGCGGGCTGAGCGTCACCGTGCGCGACGGCGTGCTGGGGGTGCAGGCGCGCGATGTGCCGATGCTGTCGGCGCCGATCGCCGAGATCGCCGGGTGTGAGCGGATCAGCATCGTCTCGACCATCGAGGCCACGACCGTGGAGTTCGTCGGGGCCGCGCGCCAGGACGGCACCCCGTTCCGCAACACCGTCACCGTGGACAAGCGCCCGCAGATCGTCGGCGTCTACACCGACCTCGACTCGGCCGCCCTCACCGGCGCCCGGCTGCACGCCGACATCGACTCCCGCTTCACCTCGACGCCGACGACGCTGAAACTGGCGACGATGATCGGCGCCGGTGTGTTCACCCTGCTCGCGCTGATCGCGCTGCACCTGCTCGACACCACCGACGGCCGCCGCGCCCGCCGCTTCCTGCCCCGGCATTGGTGGCGGATCACCCCGACCGACGTGGTGGTGGTCGTGACGCTGCTCGGCTGGCATGTGATCGGCGCGAACACCTCCGACGACGGCTACATCCTCAATATGGCGCGCGCGTCGGGCCCGTCGGGCTACATGGCGAACTACTACCGCTGGTTCGGGGTGCCGGAGGCGCCGTTCGGCTGGTCCTACGAACTGCTCGCCTGGATGACGAAGATCTCCGACGCCAGCCCCTGGATGCGCCTGCCCGCGCTCGCCGCCGGATTGGTCTGCTGGGCGGTGATCAGCCGAGAAGTGCTGCCCCGCCTCGGTGCTCGGGTGCGCCGCGACAAGGTGGCGCTGTGGACGGCCGGCCTGGTGTTCCTCGCCTTCTGGCTCCCGTACGACAACGGCCTTCGTCCCGAACCGCTGATCGCGGCGGGCGCGCTGCTCACCTGGTGCCTCATCGAACGCGCCATCGCCACCGCGCGACTGCTGCCCGCCGCCTCGGCGATTCTGGTCGCCGCGTTCTCGCTGGCAGCGGGCCCGACCGGCCTGATCTGTATCGCCGCCCTGATCGCCGGTACCCGGCCGGTCATGCAGATCATCATCAAACGCGCGCAGGGTCTGCGCCCACGTCGGATCGCCGCCGACAACGCGGACGACCAACCGTCGACCGAGGCCCGCGCTGCCGCGAAGACGGACGACGCAACCGACTCCAGCAGCTCGGCAAGCCCGGGCAAGGCGGCAGGCTCGTCGGATCGGCTCTCCTTGGGCGCCAAGATCTTCCGTTACGCCGCACTGCTGGCTCCCGGCATCGCCGCGGGCACGCTGGTACTCGTCGTCGTCTTCGCCGACCAGACCCTCGCCACCGTCATGGAGGCCACCCGAGTCCGCACTCTCGTCGGGCCGAACGTCGCCTGGTTCGACGAACGCACCCGCTGGGACTCGCTGTTCATGCTGTCCCCCGACGGCTCGCTCGCCCGCCGGTTCGGCGTCCTGGTGCTGCTGCTGTGCCTGCTCGTCTGCATCCTGCAGGTGCTGCGCAAGGGCCGCATCCCCGGCACCTCGCGCGGCCCGTCGGTGCGCATCCTCGGCATCGTCTTCGCCGCGCTGCTGCTGATGATGTGGACGCCCACCAAGTGGACCCACCACTTCGGCGTCTACGCGGGCCTGGCGGGTTCGCTGGCGGCACTGGCGGCGGTCGCGGTGGGCACCAACGGAATCAAGGCCCCACGCAATCGAGCGCTGTTCACCGCGGCGGTGTTGTTCCTGCTCGCGATGACCTTCACCGGCTCCAACGGCTGGTGGTACGTCTCCAGTTACGGCGTGCCGTTCTGGGACAAGGCGCCGATGGTGGCGGGCAAGGGTGTTTCGACGCTGTTCCTCGGTCTCAGCATCCTCGCGCTGCTGGTCGCCCTGTACTTCCACCTGCGCGCTCCGTACCGGACACCGAGCGACACCGGGCGTTTCGACCGCTTCGCGACCATGCCGCTCACCATCGCGGCGGCACTGCTGGTGCTGTTCGAGGTGGCGTCGATGGCCAAGGGCGCCATCACCCAGTACCCCGCGTACTCCATCGCGAAGTCGAATTTCAATTCGCTGCAAGGCAATACGTGCGGCCTGGCCAATGACGTGCTGGTGGAATCGAATACGGCCGATTCCCTGCTCACCCCCTACACCGGCGCCCCCGCCGACGGGCTGAACGCCGAATCCACCGGCTTCACCCCGGACGGCGTGGCCGACGACCTCACCGCCGATGCCGACGAGACCGTGGTCGGCGGCGCCAACTCGGTCGACACCGATTCCGCCAACAAGACCACCAAGACCACCGGCGCGGGCACCGGCGGCGGCACCAGCGCCGAACCCGGCGTCAACGGCAGCACCGTCGCCCTGCCGTTCGGCCTCGACCCCGCCCGCACTCCGGTCCTCGGCTCCTTCCAGGACGGCGTGCAGCAGCAGGCGAAGCTGACCTCACAGTGGTATCGCGTCGACCTCGGCGACAGCGTGCGCGACGATCCCGCGTATCAGGCCCTCGTGGTCACCGCGGCCGGGCGGATCCGCTACGTCGACACCGACGGTGTGGTGCACTACGGCCAGGAGTTGCGCCTGGAATACGGCACCCGCGCCGCCGACGGTTCCGTCGAGGTGACGGGCTCGGTCGCGCCGATGGATATCGGCCCGGCCCCGTCGTGGCGCAACCTGCGCGTGCCGATCGATCAGCTGCCCGTCGGCGTGAACGCGGTGCGCCTGGTCGCCGCCGACAACGACATCACCGGCAAGCAGTGGCTCGCGGTGACGCCGCCGCGGCTGCCGAAACTGGCCACCCTGGACTCGGTGGTCGGCCGGACCGCGCCGGTGCTGCTCGACTGGCACGTCGGCCTCGCGTTCCCCTGCCAGCGCCCGTTCGAGCATCACGACGGCGTCGCGGAGGCCCCGCAGTGGCGGATTCTGCCCGACCGGGTCGGTTCGGACGCGTCCAACGCCTGGCAGGACGACATCGGCGGCGGCCCGCTCGGGTGGACAAATCTGCTCCTGAAGGCCGAGACTGTGCCCACCTATCTCGACCACGATCTCGGCCGCGATTGGGGCTCGCTCGAGCGGTTCACGCCGTATCAGCCGGCACCGCCCGCGAAGATCGGGGTGACTGTGATCGATCAGACAGGACGAGCGAAAGAACCGGCAATTCGGGCACAGTAGAACGGCGTAGAGACTATGGCAGCGCAAGGGCAGTGACCGGGCACTTGCCCATGTCGCTTACGAAACCCTCAGTGTCCGTTAGGGTTTCGGTTTGATGAAACACCTGTAAATGACAGCGTAAAGGTCCTGTGCCTGCACGTTTGAGCACGTACCCTGGTGGGTATGACAGGAGCCTTCGATGACATGGATCTACGAGATCTCGTCGAGTTGCTCAGCAACGACGAGAAGCAAGAACTACGACCGGCCGTAATGCGGGTACTGGAAAGACTGCCTTCACAAGAGGTATTACGCCGCGACCTGAACCGTCGCATGCTCAACGTCTGACTCCTGTCCCCCATCCAACCGAAAAGGCGCGGACCACATGATGTGATCCGCGCCTTTTACTGTCCGCCCGAGGTCAGAACACCCGCAGCGGTCCCGGGCTCCACAGCCCGTTGCGCGCCGCCGTGCCGGTCTCGAGCTGCGCGGCCGTGGCCTGCGCGTACTGGTCGTAGCGTTCCAGCGAGCCCCAGTCGCGCGCCCAGTCGTCCTTCAGATAGGTCGGGATGGTGACCCGAGCCGCCAGCATCTGCGTCATGCCGAGCGGACCACCGAACTCCTGCGCCTGCCAGGTGTCGGTCGACGAGATCGCCAGCGGGCGGTCCGGCAGGATCCGGTAGTTCGGCACCTCGGCCACGCCGTTCTTGTGCGCGAACGGACGCTGGCACGGGAACTGCAGGCCGACGGCCCAGTCCAGCAGTACCGGCTGGTCACGGCCGATGAACGTGTCCAGAGTCTGCAGCTTGGGCACCCGCGGCGGGGTGAACGCCAGCCACTGGTCACCGATCAGGATCGGGTCGTTCACCATCACCCGCACCGCGTTCGCCTCGGCCGGAAGATCGGCCAGCGGCACGCGCAGGTTGCGCCACGACGGGGCCGGGCCGATATCGCGCGGCTGGTAGGCGCCGAGCGTGGTGACGCTGCCGTCGGGGTTGCGGGTGCCGTATTCCACGAACAGCGCCTGCCCGTACTTGTCGGAGCCGGAGTCGTCCTTGGAGGCGATGCGACCGGCCGCGCTGATCACGACCAGCGGCGAGTCGTCCGAGCGGGCGGGCAGGCCGTACCAGGCCGATTCCAGGTGGGCGGGCTGCTGCATGCCCTCCTGGTAGGAGCCGAGAATCGGGGTCTGCGCGGGGTCGAGGCCGAACGGCAGCGCCACGGTGGAACCGTTGACGCCGAGTGCGCCCTCACCACCGCCGGTGCCCGCGCTCTCGCCTTCGGCGAAGGCCGCGCCGACCGACTGGTTGCTGGTGTTGCCGGTGCCCGGCTTCACCTCGACCGCGTCGGCCGACAGATCGCCCGGCACGCCGTTGGGGGTGAACCCGACCGAGCCGGTGCCCGCGAGCGGGTCGTTGGGATCGGTGAACGGACGGGCCGGGTCGACGATGGGGTCGAGCCTGCCGCCGTTCGGGTCGGATTCGACCAGCACGTCGTTGGCCAGGCCACACGAGTTGTCGCTCAGCGCGTCGATGTTGGAGCGGCCCAGCGAGTAGCCGGGGTACTGCTGGGTCGCGCCCTTGACCAGCGAGAGCACTTCGAACAGCACCATCAGACCGACCACGATGGTCAGCGGGATCGCGGCGAACTTGCGAATCCTGTTGCCGCGCTTGGTCTTCGCCGACGGCACCGGCTTCACATAGTCCTCGCGCAGGGCGTACCAGCCGACCAGGGCCAGGGCCACGCCGAACAGGATGAGCATCACCGTGTTCGAGTGCACGCCGCGCAGCGAGATGGTCTTGTCGAACCACGGCACGCCGTAGCTGGACACGTACCAGTAGCCGTTGATGCCCGAGAACGACAGCGCCAGCACGAACAGCAGGCCGGCCAGGAAGATCGCCCGGTTCTTGCGGGAGCGCAGCGCGCTCTGCGACACCGCCACCGCCGTCACCGCCGCGAGCCCACCCGCGATGCCCGCGTAGGCGCCGAAGTGGTGGGTCCACTTGGTGGGGTTGAACATCATGAAGAAGATCGTGCCGAAGACGATCCCCATCAGCCGCCACGTCGGACCCGACGCGATCCCCGGCACCTGACGGCGGCGCAGCAGCACCAGCAGCGTCGTGAACAGGCACAGCAGCATCACCAGGAAGGCGAAACGGCGGGCCAGCGAGCCGTCGACGGTCTCCACGAACATGTAGTAGTAGCGCAGGTAGTCCTCGTACCAGGCCAGGTTCGGGCCGGTGGCCTGACGGACCCGGTTGGCTTCCTGGATGCCGGCGAAGGTCTGGTCGCCGTAGACCACCGTGAGCACGAGCACGCCCGCCGAGGCGATCGGAGCCAGCAGCGGCAGCGTGCCGAACTGGCGATGACGGCGCACGATGATCCGCACCAGCGGCCGGATACCGGCCAGCAGCGCGGCCACACACATCAAGCCGGTCGGCGCGGCGGCGAGAGTGAACGCCGCGATCAGCACCGCGATGCCCGCGGGCAGCAGGCGGCCGGTGGCGATGGCGCGTTCGATGGACACCCAGGTGAGCAGTGCGCCGAGGGCGACGATCGGCTCCGAACGCAGGCCGTTGTCGAACGGCAGCCAGAACGCCAGGAACACCAGTCCACCGGTCCACAGCGCCACCTGAGAGCGCTTCACGGCGTTGCCGAGGCGCGGGACCACCTCGCGGCTGATCACCATCCAGCACAGGATCGCGCAGATCAGCGCGGGCACGCGCACCCACGGGCTGGCCGTGGAGATCTCCGCGAACACCTGGATGACGTAGTAGTACCAGCCGAACGGGGCCTCGGGGACGCCGTACCAGCGGAAGTAGTTGGCGGTATAACCCGCGTCGGGGGCCACGCGCACCATCGACAGGATGTAGCCGTCGTCGGAGGTGTTGGCGCCGACGAAATGCCAGACCAGCAGCGTGCCGATCACCGCGCCGTCCGCCCAGGTGGGCTTGAGCCAGTTGCGCGGCAGGAAGCGGCGGTGCCCGCGCCCGTCACTGCCGTCGAGGCGGCCCAGCGCGGCGAGCGCCAGCAGGGTGCACAGCACGGCCGCGATGATCGCGACCAGTTTGATCAGCGACGGGCTCGACGAGAAACGGGTGTCGATCGTCGAGGTGAGCGAAAGGCCCTGCGGCACCTCGCCTTTCAGATCGGTGAACACACCCACGATCTGCGGCCGCAGGTCACCGGCGAGCTGCCCCTGCACGGGCACCTGCACGGTCTCCACCGCACCCGGCTGACCGGCGACCGGCCGCTCGACCTGCTTGGTCAGCCCCACGAACTCCGCGCTCGTGCGGTCCTGATCGGACTTGATCAGGATCGCCGAGCAGCCGTCCATCGCCGACCGGTCCGCCGACGCGACCACCGCATTGCGGTCCACCACGTCGACCGCGGTATCGGAGACGCGCACGAACAGCGCCTCCAAGGCCGCGCGGTCGCCCTGCGGGGGCGCGGTCGCCAGCAGCATCCCGCCCTGCTCGGGCAGTGTCGACACGGCACTACACGGAATCGACACCGTCAGATCGATCGGCACCTGCGACATCAGCGGCGCCTGCACATTGCCGAGCGAACCGTTCTGCGGCCAGTTCAGTTGCGCGGTCGTCTGGGTGACCGGCAGAAACGGCGTAGCCACCGCGAACAGGGCGCCGAGAATCCCGGCGACCATCGCGATCCATCGCGCGGTCCGGAAGTCCTTCGCGGGGGCCACCGGTTCGGCAGGAGGCTTGGAGAGAACAGCTGTTGCGGCGTCTGGCACGGTTCGACATGCTATCTGCCCGCCCCTTGTTGTGAGTCGTCGCTCGCCACCGGGTGTGAAGTCAGGTCATCTTGACGGCAGCCGCCGGGCGGGCGGTACCCACCCCGTTGTCGCGTCATGCTTATCGGCTATCAGTCCGCACATGACGCGGGCACTCACCGCATCCGAGGTCCGCGCAGGAGTTTTTCGAGGATAGCAGTATGCAAAATACATATCGGCAGAAAATGCCGCAATAACCTCCGATCACCTCGCGGCCGCGCATTTTATGGACGAGAACGCGGGGCCGGTCGAGAATCGCGAAGGTCCCGCCCTGGATACATGGGACTGCGCGAACCACATACAACGATGAATTGCGCTCGTATTCTTAAATACGACAGCTTCACTTCGAATGTCTGTCAGTTCCACCCAAGGAGAACGCAATGTTCGATAAAAAGGTTCTTGCACGCGCGGCAATGGCTTCCGTGAGTTGTGCGGCGGCCGCGGTCACCTTCGGAATCGGGCCGGCGCACGCCGCCGGATCCACCACCATCGCACCCGCGGGCGCGAATGTATCGGCGACCAATTCGGGTACGGTGAAATTCGTGGCGGGCAGTGTGACCGTCACCTGCACCACCTCGAGCACTACCGGGGCGGTGCCGGCCGCGCCGGGAAACACGAACCCGAGCGGTCCTGTTTCGGTGTCGATCGGGGCGCCGAGCTTCTCCGGTTGCACCACCAGCATGTGGGGTGTCAGCGCCACCATCACCACCAGTGGCAGCTGGGCGATCACCGGTCAGAACGGCACGCCGATCACCGGTAGCCTGGCGATTCCCACCGGCGGCATGGTGGTCAAGACCAGCGGCCTCGCCTCGTGCACAGCCGTTGTCGCGCCCACCGCGCCTGCCTCGATCGCGGGCACATGGACCAACGGGGCACCCTCCACGGTCTCGCTCACCAACGCGTCGGCGCCGATCAAGGTAACCGGCGGGTTCGGGTGCCCGACCAGCTCCACCACGGGCTCGGTGACCGGCACCTACAAGGTCGCCAACACCACTACCCCCGCGGTGCCGATCACAGTCGGCCCCTGATTCCATCGGCGATATTCGGGTGACGGGTAACGCGACGAAGTCACTTCGAATTCGATGAAATTCATGCGATAAAGACCCGCGTGCGTAGCAATACGCACGCGGGTCCATATCTTTACACCACGAGCGATACCGGGCACTTACCATGAGTGCGCGGATTTCGGCGTGTCAGGAGTCCTTCCGAAACTCTTGAACACCATTCCTATTGTGGCGAATACCCAGAGAAACCGATCCAACCGGGTTATCCATCCCGGGTGCGCTCACCTCGAATATCCGGCATGGCCTCGCACCGGCGAAGATGTCGCGACGCGCCCGCCCAGACCCCCGCGCTCTTCCAGCGCTTCACGCTCCCTAGACTCGACTCCATGACCAAGGTGAATCTCGAAACCAACTACGGACCGATCGTGCTCGAGTTGGACGACCAGGCCGCGCCGAACACGGTCGCCAACTTCGTGAACTACGTGAACTCGGGCCATTACGCCGGCACCGTGTTCCACCGCGTCATCCCCGGTTTCATGGTGCAGGGCGGCGGCTTCGAGCCCGGCCTGAAGCAGAAGCCGACTCAGGCGCCGATCCAGAACGAGGCCACCAACGGCCTGAAGAACGACAAGTACACCGTGGCGATGGCCCGCACCAACGACCCGCACTCGGCCACCGCCCAGTTCTTCATCAACATCTCCGACAACGCCTTCCTCAACCACACCGCCCCCCAGGGCCAGGGCTGGGGCTACGCCGTCTTCGGCAAGGTCACCGATGGCACCGAGGTAGTCGACAAGATCGCCGCCGTCACCACCGGCAGCGCGGGCCCCCACCAGGACGTCCCCGTCGACGACGTCATCATCGAATCCGCCACCGTCGCCTGATTCTTCGACGTAGCGTGCCGGGCCGCCACCGAATTCATCGGTGGCGGCCCATTTTTCGATCGGCCCCCAGGAACGCGATCCCGGCCGTCGAGTCGTCGCCGATGCGATCGTGAAGGTGTCACCGGGCACGCGGTACGGTGTCTCGACTGATCGAAGTTCTTGGGGGAATACGTGAAAGACCTTCTTTACTCGGTGCTGGGCGTGGTGTTCGGCGCCGTTCTCGTTTTCGGCGGAATCGCCACGCTCAACAGTGGTGCCGAGTGCGGCGGCAAGAGCATGTCGGCGGGTGAGACCTGCGTGACGACCAGCAAGGGCTCGTCGGTGGAGCGGGACGCCGCCGGGCAACAAGCCCAGAACAAGCGCACCGGGTGGATGATGATCGGCGGCGGCGCGGTGATGAGCATCGGCTCCGCGTTCTGGCTGCGAAGCAATCTCCGGTCGCGCCGGGCCCGCCGCGCCGCCACCTCACCGCAGGGCTACCCGCCCGTCGGTGGGCCGCCGCCCGCCCCGCACGGGCTGCCACAGGCGCAGGGCCAATGGCCGCAGGGCGCACCCGCTCCGTACGGAGCGCCGCAACCCCAGGGCCAGTGGCCGCAGGGAGCTCCCGGATACGGCGCACCCGCCTATCCGCCGCACGCTCAGCATCATCCGCAGGCACCGCAAGCGGGCGCCGGGTACAACCCGAACTACAGGCAGTAAAGGGGCATTCCTTCGAGCTTTCAAGTCGCACGATCAGACTTGGTCCAGCGGGTTATCCGACCGCTCGAAGATGTCCGGAAGGAGCGCCATGACTGCCATCGCCCCCGCGTGGATGCGCGAGCAGATCACGGCTGCGGAGTACGACACCTGGTCCGAGGAGCAGTGCGCGGGCATCGAGATCGTGGACGGGATGGTCGCTGGGCGCCCCAGTGCGTCCAAGCGGCACAACCGGTTGGCTCGGATCCTGGCCAACGCGCTGGACACCGCGGCCGGACCGGACTGGAATGCCGACACCGACTTCGACGTCCGACTTCAGGATGTTCACTCACGAATCGGCGACCCGATGTCGTTGTGTATCGCGCCGATACGATCGACCTCACGCCCACGCGCCCCGAACACGTACTGCTCGTCGTCGAGGTCGTCTCCCCCGGTTCGGAGACCACCGACCGGATCGTCGAAGTGGACCAGTACGCCAAAGCGGGCATCGCCTTCTATTGGCGGATCGAGCAGGCGGCAAACGGTGTTCCGCTGATCTATACCTACATCCTCGACCTGGCCACCAAGTCGTACCGGACCGGCGACATGTTCACCGGAACGGTCGAGGTGTCGGCTCCCTTTCCCGTGGAGATCGACCTCGGCAAGGTTTGATCCCTTCCACACTCGGATCAACGCCATGGCGCAACGAGTTTCGACAACGCCGAGGAATTCCGCACCCATCTCAGCCAAGGCGCCGAACGCTGACCTCAGGACACCCAGGCCTTCAGAGGCTCAGTGTCGAGGGTGATGCCGACTGGGTGCCCGGCCGGTGCGGTAGGAGTCGATCTTCAATCCGCGTTCGGGGAACAGCCACAGTTCTGGTCGAAGCACGAGTAGGACGCGCATCAGCCACTCGAGCACGCAGTCATGGTCCCCGTCCGGCCCAGCCTTTGCCCCCAGTTTCCCCTCGACGTACTCCAGTCGAACACCCTCCGCGACACTACCGGCGACACGAGCGAGTTCTTCGAACTCCCCGGTCGTCATGAGCGGCTCAGGCGCTGCGGTCATGGCGGTAACGATACCCAGCGATTACACGTTATGCCCACGCACTACGACCACACATTTCGACCACACTCGACGATCGTCGACGAACACCACAACGGGCCGCCTCGGATCAACTCCGGACGGCCCGTTCGGGTTCTGGTTACAGCGGCAGGACGTGGTGCTTGCGCGGGTTGCGCTGGATCTTCTTGTCCTGGAGCAGCTTCAGGGCCCGGCGCAGTTCGAGGCGGGTGGTGGCCGGTTCGATGATGGCGTCGATGAAGCCTCGTTCGGCCGCTACCCACGGGGTGGCTACGTTTTCGTTGTAGAAGTTGATCAGGTTCTGGCGGATCGCGGCGCGCTGGTCTTCGGGGGCGGCGGCGATCTGGGCGGCGCCCAGGAGGCTGACGGCGCCCTCAGCGCCCATGACGGCGATGCGGGCGGTGGGCCAGGCGAGGTTGATGTCGGCGCCGAGCTGCTTGGAGCCCATCACCGCGTAGCCGCCGCCGTAGGACTTGCGGACCACCAGGGTGATCTTGGGGACCGAGGCCTCGACATAGGAGAACAGGAAGCGGCCGCCGCGCTTGATGACGCCGACCTTCTCCTGTTCGACACCGGGCAGGAAGCCGGGGGTGTCGACGACGAAGATCAGCGGGATCTCGAAGGCATCGCACAGTCGGACGAAGTGCGAGGCCTTGTCGGAGGCGCGGGCGTCGAGGGCGCCTGCCGCGGCCATCGGCTGGTTGGCGACGACACCGACGGTGCGGCCGTCGATACGGGCGTAACCGGTGATGATGTTCTGGCCGGTGTCGGCGCTGATCTCCTTGAACTCACCGTCGTCGAAGATGCGCAGCAGGATGTCGTACATGTCGTAGCCGGCATTGTCGGAATCCGGCATGAACGTGTTCAGCTCGCGGTCGGAATCGGTGATCTCCGGCTCGAGACCGGGGTTCACCACCGGCGGCAGTTCCTGGCAGCTGCTCGGCATGTAACCCAGGTACTCGCGCACCCAGGTGAAAGCCGCTTCCTCGTCCTTGGCGACGTGGTGGATGTTGCCGTACTGGGCCTGCGTGCGCGCACCGCCGAGCTCCTCGAGGCTCACGTCCTCGCCGGTGACCTCTTTGATGATCTTCGGGCCGGTGACGAACATGTGCGCCGACTCGGTCGCGACCACCACATCGGTGCAGATCGGCTCGTACACCGCACCACCGGCGCAGTTTCCGAGGATCACCGACACCAGCGGAACCATGCCCGACAGCGGCTCGAGATTGGTCGCCATCCAGGCGTACCAGGCCAGCGAGCTGATCGCTTCCTGCACGCGCGCGCCACCGGAATCGTTGATGCCGACCAGCGGGATGCCGACCTTCGACGCGTACTGCATCAGACCGCACAGCTTGCGACCGAACGCCTCACCGACCGAACCGCCGTACACGGTCTGATCATGGGAGAACACCGCCACCGGGCGACCCTCGACCTTGCCGTGCCCGACGACGACACCGTCACCGTAGAGGGCGGTCGGGTCGCCGGGCTTGCGCACCAGCGCGCCGATCTCGACGAAGGTGCCGGGATCGAGCAGCTGGTTGATCCGGTCGCGGGCACTGGGAATGCCCTTGTGCGCCCGCTTCGCGATGCCCTTCTCACCAGCGGGCTCTTTGGCGAGCTCGAGCCGCTCGTGTAGATCGGCAAGCTTTTCGGCGGTCGTGCTCACTTACTTATTCTCCCTTAGCGGAAATCGCGGCCAGTTTGGCAGCGAGGTCGGCACCGATCTGGCCGATCCGCGGTTCGTCGACAATCTGCAGGTGGTCGCCCGGAATGTGGACGATCTCCAGGTTCGGAACGTACTCGTCCCAGCCGCCGTTGGGCTTGCGGTCAGCGAATCGAGGCTCGAGTTCGATCGCGCCGTCGTGGTAGCGGTCGGCAAGGTAAAGGACCACATCGCCCTCGTACTTGCGCGGCTGCACTTGCTGCAACGCGCGGTTCTCGATCCAGGAGGTGCGCTGGTGTTCGAGCACGCCGCCGGGGATCTTCGCACCGGAAAGCTTGATCAGATCGCTGATCATCGAGAACTGCTCCGCATCGGAAGCCGCTGCCAGTTCCTCGATCTGGTCACGGTCGAGCTCGGCGGGGACGTTGTAGGTCTTCTTGGCGAAGGCCTGGTAGCGCTCGAGGCGACGCACGCGCTCCTCGGGGCTGTTGTCCTCGTCTTCGACTGTCATCGCCAGATCGATCAGGCCGACATAGCGCACATCGGCGCCTTCTTCACGCAGCAGCTGACCCACCTGCATCGCCAGCACCGCGCCCAGCGACCAGCCGTACAGCACGTACGGGCCGTCGCCCTGGAGCTTGCGCAGTTCCGGCAGGTACTGACGAGCTCGTTCCTCGATGGAACCGTCGACCCGCTCGATGCCGTACATCGGAGTGTCGGCGGGCAGACGCTTCAGCAGCGGCTCGTAGACCAGGGTGTTGCCACCGGCGGGATGGAACACGAACACCGGCGTGGCATCCGAACCATCGACGCGGGCACGCAGTGGGCGGATGAATCCGTCCACATCAGCGCCGCTGTCCTGCAGGTTGCGCACGATCTCCGAGAGCTGCTCGATGGTCTCGCAGTCCAGCACATCGTCGACGGTGATCTCGGCACCCACCCGCTCAGTGAGGCGGGCGGCCATCTTCTCGGCTAGTTCCTCTTCGAGGATCGGCAGGGTGTTGAAGACACCGCCGGGCGAAGCGCCGGTGACGACGGCCCACGTGGCGTAGGCGAGACGCTCGGCCGCGTCGCGCGGGGGAACGTTGTCCTCGTCGCCCGCAGGGGCGGAGTAGTCGACATCAGGAACGATCGGCTGCGCCGCAACGACATTCGGTGCGGCATCAGCTGTTGCCGAGCCATTGTCGTCAGCGACGGACGAGGCAGCAGCTTCCGACGACAGCTCGGCTTCGGCCTTCTTCGCCACCGCCAACGGATCCTCACCCGCGGCGATCGCGGCCCGAGCCGCCTCGACGAAGTTGGCGTCGACACCCAGCTCGACATCTTCACCGGCGGCCTTGGCGGCAGCCTGCTTCTCCGCCATCGCCGCGACCTCGTCGCGATGCTCGATCGCGTAGCGCAGCACCTTCGACACCTCGTTGAGGCTGGCGTCGCGTACCGCGGAGATCTGCAGCTGCGGGATGTCGAATTCGTATTCGACGCGGTTCTTGATGCGCATGGCCATCAGCGAATCGAGGCCGAGCTCCATCAGCGGGATCTCCATCGGGAGGTCCTCGACGGCGTAGCCCATGGATTCGGCGACGATGACGCACAGCCGCTGCTCGATGGTCTCGCCGCTGTCGGCGCTCCAGCGGTCACCGGTGGCGATGGCGATCTCAGCGGCGGTGGGCTCTGCGGCCGCGGCCGGAACCGCTACGGCGGCAACCGGTTCGGGCAGCGGAGCACCGGAGGTGACGACCGCGTCGAACAGCAGGGAGAACCCGGCGCCGGACTTGGCGTGCACCTGGACCGACGCGCCACCGAGGTGGGGAGTCAGCGTGGTGGTCAGCGTGCCGGCGGTGGGCAGCGCCGCGTGCGGATGGGACACCGAGACCGCGACATCGGAAAGAACCTGGGCGGCAGCGGCTTTCACCAGCGCGGCCAGGTCGCTCACCGACGAGGCCTGGATCTCCCAGGCGTGACGGCCGTCCGGCATCGCCACGTGCGCGCCGGGCACACGAGTGTTGCCACCGCCCGAGGACATCGAGACCTTGGGCCAGTACTCCTTGCGCACGAACGCGGTTCGCGGCACGTCGGCGTAATCACCTTCGGGCAGTAGCGAACTCAGGTTCACGGCATGGCCGTGCACGTAGAGCTGGGCGAGCGCGCCGATCACACCGGCGGACTCGTCTTCCTTGCGCTTGAGCGTGGGGATGAGCTGCGCGTCGTGCACGCCCGCCGCGAAGGTGGTGCCCAGAACCTGCATCAGCGCAACGGAATTGGGGGCCAGTTCGAGGAACGTGGTGTGCCCGGAGTCGACGGCGGCCTTCACCGCGTTGGTGAACCACACGCTGTGGCGCAGGTTCTTCACCCAGTAGGGCTCGTCGTGGATCGGGTCGGAACCGGGCTTGAAGTACAGGCCCTCGTGCACGGTGGAGTACAGGCCGGTCTTCAGCGAGGTCGGCTCGATGCCCGCCAGTTCCGCGGCGAGTTCGCCGAGCAGCGGGTCCATCTGGGAGGTGTGGCCCGCGCCGCGGGTCGGCAGAATGCGGGCGAACTTGCCCATCGCCTCGACCTCGGCGACGATCTGCTCCACCTGCTCGCGGGGCCCGCCGATGACGGTGTTGGTCGGCGCGGCGTACACCGCGCACTCCACATCGGGGTACTTCGGCAGCAGCAGCCCCACGTCGTGGGCGCTGAGTTCGACCAGTGCCATATTGCGCACTTCGTCATCGGTGAGCATCTGCTCGCCCTCGCCCATCAGGCGCGAGCGGGCGCAGATCACGCGCACCGCGTCTTCGATCGACAGACCACCGGCGATGTAGGAGCCGGCCACCTCACCCATCGAATGACCAACCACCGCAGCCGGTTCCGCGCCGTGCGCGCGCAACAACGCGGCGAGGCCCAGCTGGATGGTGAAGATGCCGACCTGGCAGGTGCCGACGTCGTAGTCCTGCTCGTCGTCGAGGAACATCTCGCGGATCGAGTAACCCGCTTCGTCCTGCACCAGCTCGTCGACCTCGTCGACGGTCTTGCGGAAGATCGCGTTCTCGCCGTAGAGCTGCTTGGCCATCTTGCGATGCTGGGAACCGAAACCGGAGAACACCCAGATCGGACCGTTGGACGCGGGCGAATCGGCGGTGAACACACCGGCGCCCGGCTTGCCCTCGGCGATGGCGCGCAGGCCCGCGACGGCTTCTTCGCGGGTCTTGGCCACCACCACACCGCGCGAACGCTGGTGGCTGCGCTTGGCCAGCGAGCGGGCGACATCGGTCAGCGGGACATCGGCGCCCGCGCCTTCCAGCCAGTCAGCCAGCTCGGCGGCGGCGCGCTTACGACGCGACGGCAGGTAGGCGGAAACGGCCAGGACCACCGGCAGCGGCTCGTCGCGCTCACCGTCCCACTCGACGAACGGCGGCACCGGCTCGACAGCGGCCTCGGTGATCGCGACGGCCTCGGCGACCACATCGGTGGTCTCCTCGCCCTCGATCTCCTCGGCGGCGACCTGCTCCGGGGTGACGTCCTCGACGACCGGGGCCGTCGGCACGTACTCCTGGAGCACCACGTGCGCGTTGGTGCCACCGAAACCGAAGCCGGAGATGCCGACGGTCGCGACGCCGCTGTAGCGCGGGTACTCGGTCGCCTCGTCGACGACCTTGAGGTTGGCCTGCTCGAACGGGATGTACGGGCTCGGACCCGCGTAGTTGATATTCGGCGGAATCACGTTGTGCTGGAACGACATCAGCACCTTCGCGAGAGCCGGCACGCCCGCGCCGGACTCGAGGTGGCCGAAGTTGGTCTTGGCCGAACCGAGCAGGGCGGGCTTGTCCGCGTCACGTCCGCGACCGATCACACGAGCCAGCGCCTCGGCTTCGATCGGGTCGCCGATCGGCGTGCCGGTGCCGTGCGCCTCGATGTAGTCGACGGTGTTGGGGACGATGCCCGCGTCGCGGTAGGCGGCGCGCAGAACATCGGCCTGCGCGTCGGGGTTGGGCGCGAACAGACCGTTGGAGCGGCCGTCGGAATTCACCGCGGAACCCTTGATGACGCCCAGGATGTTGTCGCCGTCACGCTCGGCGTCGGCCAGGCGCTTGAGCACGACCATGCCCGCGCCCTCGGAGCGAACCATGCCGTCGGCGTCGGACGAGAACGCCTTGATGTGCCCGTCCTTCGCGACGGCCCCGTTCTGGTCGAAACCGAGAGTGATGACCGGAGCCAGGATCATGTTCACGCCACCGGCGAGCGCCACCTCGGCCTCGCCGCTGCGCAGCGCGCGCACGGCCTGGTGTACGGCCACGATGGTCGACGAGCAGGCGGTGTCGACGGTGACCGACGGGCCACGGAAGTCGTAGAAGTAGGAGACGCGGTTGGCGATGATGCCGGTCGAGCCGCCGAGCAGCGCGTATCCGCGCGATGAGGCAGGCGCATCGGGATCGGTGTCGCCGAGACCGAGTGAGGCGATCATCTGGAAATCGTTGGTGGACGAGCCGACGAACACGCCGACCTGACCGCCCTTGAGATCGCTGGCCGGGATGCGCGCGTGCTCGAGAGCCTCCCAGGTGAGCTCCATCATCAACCGCTGCTGCGGGTCGACCTGCTCGACCTCGATCGGCGACATCGCGAAGAACTCGGCGTCGAAACCCTTGATGACGTCCTGGTCCAGGTAGCCGCCGAGGGTGTTGGCCTGGTCGATGGACTTGGCCACGGACGGGTCGGTCAGGAACTCCGACCAGCGACCCTCGGGCAGCTCACGGATCGCGTCACCGCGCCCGATGATGAACTCCCAGGTCGACTCGGGCGTGGTGCCCGCACCCGGCAGACGCGTGGACAGACCGACCACCGCGACGTCGTGCGCCTCGGAAGGCGCGAACGCGGCCGTGTACTCCGAGGAGTCCTCGGGCTCGGGCTCCGGCTCACCGTTGACAATGATCTCGGCCAGCGACGCGATCGTCGGATGCTGGTAGATCACCGTCGGGGCAAGCGCGACCCCGGTGTGGTCCTCGATGTCACCACCGAGGGCGAGAGCATCGCGCGAGGCGAGCCCGAACTCCTCCATCGGCCGGTCGACGGTGATCGCGTCGACCGACTGCCCGGTCGCGTCGGCGACCCAGCGGCGCAGCCATTCGCGCAGCTCGGCTACCGAGAGCTCACCGCCGGTCGCGGGGGTCTCGGGCGTGCCGTCGTTGTCACCGGAGGAGGTCATCGCACGGTCTTCATTCTGGGCGCCATCGTTGTCACCGGAAGCGGTCGTCCTGGGACGATCGCTGTTCTGGGAGCCATCGTTATGAACCATCAGTCCTCAAGCTACCTGTCTGTGTGCAGGGCGCGCCGTGGAACTCCACGCCCGGCGTGCACAGGGCACGCCGGGCGTCGTCTCCGTGTCGGGCCAATTACTCTTCCGGTGCATCGGGGAAAGCCTGCTGGGTGTAACCACCGCGCAGCGTTCCCTCGAGGTAGGCGGCCTTGCAGGCGCGCCGGGCGATCTTGCCGCTGGAGGTCCGCGGGATGGAACCCGCGGGGACCAGCAGGATGTCACGAGCGGTCACGCCATGACGCGTCGAGACCGCGGCACGCACCGCGTCGGCGATCGGGCCGGGGTCGGCCTTACCGGCTCCGGGTCCACGTTCGGCCACGACCACCAGTTGCTCGGACGCGTCATCGACGTCGAACTTCAGGCCGGAATGGCTGTCGGCGGCGAAGACCTCGGCGGGCAGCTGGTTGGCTGGCACCGCGAAGGCCGCGACGAAACCGGGACGCAGCGCCTTGGAGGCCTCCTGTGCGGAGTACTCCAGGTCCTGCGGGTAGTGGTTGCGTCCGTCGACGATCACCAGGTCCTTGACGCGACCGGTGATGTAGAGCTCGCCCTCGAAGTACACGCCGAAGTCGCCGGTGCGCATCCAGTCGGCATCGGGAGCGGTGCCGTCGGTGTGCCCGCCTTCGATGGGCTCGGTGACCTTGTTGCGGAACGACTTGGTGGACTCGGCGGGGCGACCCCAGTAACCGATGCCCATGTTGTTGCCGTGCAGCCAGATCTCGCCGACCTGACCGTCGGGCAGCTCGCGGCCCTGCGCGGTGTCCGCCGATTCGGGATCGATGATCGCGGCCCACTGCGACAGCCCGACGTAACCACACGACACCTGCGCGATGGCAGTCTCGGCGGACTGGTCGACGCGCACCATGCGGCCCGCGTTGAGCTCGTTGCGATCGACGTAGACGTACTTGGCCTCGTCCTCGGCGCGGGTGGCCGAGACGAACAGCGTGGCCTCCGCCATGCCGTAGCAGGGCTTGATCGCGGTCTTGGGCAGACCGTACGGCGCGAACGCCTCGTTGAACTTCTTCATCGAGGAGACCGTCACCGGCTCTGACCCGTTGATCAAGCCGATCACGTTCGACAGGTCCAGCGACTCGCCCGCCTTGGGCACACCACGCGCGGCGGCGTGCTCGAACGCGAAGTTCGGCGCGGCCGCGAACGTGCCGGCACCGTCGGAGACCGCGGCCAGCTCGTTGATCCAGCGCGACGGGCGACGCACGAACGCACTCGGCGACATGATGGTGATGAACTTGCCGCCGACCGCCGGCAGGATCACCGTGAGCAGGCCCATGTCGTGGAACAGCGGGAGCCAGGTGACACCGCGCGAGTTCTCGTTCATGTTCAGCGAGTTGATCATCTGCAGCAGGTTGGTGCCGACCGCGCGGTGGGTGATCTCCACACCGGCGGGCACCCGGGTGGAACCCGAGGTGTACTGCAGGTAGGCGATGTCGTCGATCGCGGTGTCGGGGCGCACCCAGGAGTCACCGAGGGTGTCCGGGATGGCGTCGACGGCGATGATGCGCGGGCGCTGGGCGGCGGGCAGCGAGCGGAAGAACTGGCGCACACCGGCGGCCGAGGAGGTCGCGGTGAGGATCGCCGAGGGCTCACAGTCACCGAGAACGGCGTGCAGGCGGTCGGTGTGACCCGGCTCGTCGGGATCGAACAGCGGCACCGAGATGGTGCCCGCGTAGATCGCCGCGAAGAAGGAGATCACGTAATCCAGGCCCTGCGGCGCGAGGATGGCGACCCGGTCGCCCGGGTTGGTCACCTGTTGGAGGCGAGCGGCCACCGCGCGCAGCCGTACTCCGAACTCCTGCCAGGTCAGCTCGTGCACCTCGCCGTCGCGTTCCCGCGAATAGTCGATGTAGCGGTACGCGAGCGTATTCGCATCGTTACGGGTGTGCTTCTCGACGTGATCGACCAGGGTCCGACCCTCGGGAATGATGATATTCCCGGTTTCGTCCAGGTAGTCGTCGAAAGTCTCTTCCATTCCTTCTTCTCCTTGCGAGGACGCGATGACAAGCTCTGCGGCCTCGACTCGCTATATCGCCACCGGCCGTCGAGCTCACACGAACGTGCGTCGACAACCTGCGGATTTTCGAGCGGTCTGCGCGGTGACCGCTATCGGCTAGATGTTCTCAAACCAGAGTCATGTTACAGAGAGCCCCCGCTCAGTCCTCCCGCAGCAGCGGAATGACAGGCGCGAATGCGTCCATCTGGGTGGGGAAGATGCCCACATACGACATCGAAGTGAGTTGCCGCACACGCTTGACCTGTTCGGCGATTTCCTCGAACGTGCCGATCGCGATGTAGGGCGAGCTCAGAATCTCCTCGACGGTCAGTTCGACGTCGACTTCGAGGTCGGGATGCAGGCCGCGTTCGATCGCGCGCAGCGCCATCTCGGCGGTCTTCTCCCGGTCATCGGTGATGACGATGGCGGTGATGGCCCAGTTCAGTTCGATATCGGCGAACCGGTCACCGGCAGCGGCCTTGACGATGTTGACCTTCTCGATCGTCTTCTCGAGCGTAATGCCCGAGAGCAGGCCCTTGCCGTTCTTGGTGGTCTGCGGGACGACCGAGACGATATCGGCGTGCTTGGCCGCCAGCGCCAGCATCTTCGGACCGCCGCCACCGGTACACAGCGGCGGGCGCGGGCCCTGCCGAGGGCGCGGCGTGCCCTTGATGCCGCGCACCTGGTAGTGCTTGCCCTCGAAATTGCACTCCTGGCCACGCAGCAGCGTGTCCAGGATGGTCAGCGACTCGTCGAGCTTCTCCAGCCGGATGCCGGGACGCTCGAACGCGATACCCGCGTTGTCGAACTCTTCCTTGATCCAGCCCGCGCCGACGCCGACCTCGAGGCGCCCCTTGGACAGGACGTCGAGGGTGGCCAGCTCCTTGGCGACCACGACCGGATGACGTAAACCATTGGCCAGCACCGAGGTGCCGAGGCGGATCTTGGACGTGGCCTGCGTGAGTGCGCCCAGCGCGGCGATCGGGCCGATCTGATCGCCCAGGTGATCAGGAACGAAGAAGGTGTCGTAACCCATCTCTTCGGCTTCCTGCGCCGTCTGAACGAACTTGCGCGCGCCACCTTCCTGCTTGTTGCCCTCTCCGGCCGCTCCGAAGCGGAACGGACGCAGCGGCGTACCCAGCGCGGTCAACTCACCGACGGGTGCGGCAGCTTCGGTCATGAACTCTTCGCTCCTGGCTGGTGTGTACTCGGGCGCAATTCCCAGCGCACTTTACAGCGTGTGAGCGATCCGGCGTGCGGATGTCACAGCGAGGCATGATCCATGGCAATCACGCCCCCACTGTGACTGTGACAACTCCGTCAGGAATGGGGCGGATGCGGCGCGTTCTCGATGAGCCCCGCAGCCCAATTCACCGTCCATTGAGTGGCCGTTGTGCCGTTGCCGTCCACCGTGTTCGATGCGTACAGCGCGTGCACCGGGTTGCCCGCCGAGCGGATCAGCGCCGCGAGACTGCCCAGCGCGTTGGCCGGATTGAGCGCTTGGCGCGGCGCGTCGCAGATCATGTCGCCGGGCGCGCAGATGGAGTTCACCTTCGCCGCCAGCGTGCCGAAACCGCCGGGCCGGGGGCCGGTCATGCTGATGCCCGGCACGTTGACGCCCTTGAGTGCCACCTCGGCGCCCTCGCCGGTGGGCGGCGGATCACCGATCTCGGTGGGCTGGCCCGGGCCGGTCGCGGTGCGGCGGCCGTCGGCGATCACCGTCACGCCGAGCACGTTGGCCTCCGGGATCGGGCCGTTGCCCGCACCGATCTGGGCGGCCACGTCACCGGCGATCACCGCGCCCTGGGAGAAGCCCGCGATGACGAAGTTCGTCAACGGGCATTCCTTGTGGCGCTGAGCCAGCACGTCGGTAGCGCGCGCGGTGCCTTCGGTGCGGCTGTTGTTGTAGGAAGCCTGACCGTCGGGCGGGAACGCGATCGGGTTCGAGAACTGCGCCACGTACGGAACCGTGTACACCTCGAGCCGGTTGTCCGGGAACTGCGCGCGCAGTGGCCCGGACACGCTGAGCATCAACGAGATCGGGTTCGCCTGCGGGTTGTACGGATCGTCACCGCTCGACGACTCCCAGGTGCCCGGGATCGAGAGCAGCATCACATCGGGGCAGTCGGCCGACTGCGACGTCGGCGGCGGCGGGCCGGGCGGCGTCGGCCCCGGCTCCTTCAACCGGCCCGCGAGCAGGTACCAGAGCAGCACGATGACGATGATCGCCAGCACGAGCAGCGCCAGCACGGTGAAGCACCCCGCAGGCCAGAACCTGCGGGAGCGTCGCGTCGGTCGGGGCGTCACTAGCAGTAGGTGGAGTTCGCGGCAGCGATGTAGATCTGTGCTGCCTTGTTGACGTCCATCTTCGACGCGTCGAAGGACGGGTCGGTGCCCGCCATCGCGGCGACGAAGGTGGCCACATCGGCGTCACTGGCACCGGTGCCCTTGGTGGAGCAGATGTAGGTCGCCGTGGTGAGCGCGGTCGTCTGGTCGCCCGGGGTGATCCCGTTCTTGGCCAGCTCGTCCAGGAACGCCTTGTCCTTGCCGGTCGCGGGCGCGGCGGCGCTGGTCTGCGGGAGGGGTGTCGGCTCCTCGGCGGACGCACTGGTCTCCGGCGCGGTGCTCGACGGGGCCTCGGCCGGCGGTTCGATGACCACGGGCGGCGTCGTCGTCGACTTCGCGGCCGCGCTGGTGGACAGGGTGGGCGTCTGCGACGCGGTCGAGTCGTTGCCGCCACAGGCGGACAACAGGGCGACGGCAGCCAGGGCCGCGACCGATCCGGCTACCGTGCCAGGGATCCGATGCATGAAGATGTCTTTCCTCGATCGTTCGTCAGGGAAGCGGTCGCAGACCAGGCTAGCCGGAGGATCGGCACTGCCGGGCACTGCGCGGCGAAGCTCAGAGAGTTCTCAGCCCGAGCTCACACCCCGTGGACTTCGGATTTGCCGTCTCGCACCACGATGAACCCGGTCTGAAAGTTCTGCTGGATTCCGCCGGGAACCACGAACTCGTCGCTCACCGGATACCCGAGCCTGCCGTTCTCGAACCCCTGCGCGCCCCAGGCGTCGGCGAGCGCGCCGTTGCGCACCGACCAGGCGCCTGAGAGCGGGCTCCAATAGATGTTGCCGCCCTCGAACCGGCTGAAGCGGCCGAGATCCTTCAGCGGCGCCTCCTCGGCGACCGGGAAGCCGAGCGGGCTGTTCTCGAAGCCGAGCTGGCTGTACTTGTCCAGGACGAAGCCCTGCACCCGGTGTGCGCCGGTGGCCGGGCTGTAGAACATCGGACCGTGCTCGAAGGCCTGTACCGAGCCGTCACGGCTGGGTGTGCGCGCCTCGGCGGCCACCGGGTAGCCGGCGGGACCACCCTCGAAACCCTGTTTGCCCCACTCCTCGAGGAACGCGCCACGCATCACCTGCGCGCCGGTCTGCGGGGTCCAGTAGATCGAGCCGCCTTCGAACGTCTGCATGCGCCCACGCCCGTCGGGCAGTCCGTGCTCGCCGCCGGTGGGCATGCCGAGCGGCGAGGACGGTCCGCCGACACCGGCGTAGGTACCGCCGATGCGCCCGGCCACCGCGTGCGTGCCCGCCGCCGCGGAATGGAACACCCTGCCGTTCGGGAAGTCCTGCACCATTCCGGTGCCCGCCGGGTATTCGGCGGTGAGGCAGTTGCCCAGCCAGTTGGCCGCCTGCGCGACCCCGGCGATCGCCCCACCCAGCGTGCAGGTGGCGCCGCCGGGATCGGTCCCGAGCGCCGCGGCGGCCTGCGACCACGACTGACGCATCTCGAAATCCCAGTACGGCCAGGTATGTGTGCCCGCGGGCCGGTAGTTCGCCTGCACCGGGATCGCCAGCTTCTCCAGCTTGGCGACGAAATTCTGGGTCGACAGGCGCGAGAGGATCTCCAGGCCGGTGCCCGCCCAGTTCTCGCTCATCAACGGCACTTCGCCGAGCTGATCGTGCGAGCCGGCCAGGCCGCTGCCGCTGGAGACGTACATGCTCACACCTTTGAGCTTGTCGGCCAGCAGGTACGGGTCGTGCGCCTCCCATTCGGGGCTGCCGGGTGGGCCCCACATCGCACCCGCGTCGAAACCGCCCGCGTCCTTGTTGGCGAAGGTGATCGCCTGCGGCATCCCGAGTGTCGTCGTGGTGAGCAGGCCCGAGTACGAGGCCACGTATTTCATCAGCCCCGGATTGCGGCCGGCGAGGTTCATCGCCGCCGTGCCGCCCATCGAAAGTCCTTGTACGCCACGCACATCCGTGGTTCGCCAATCGCGTTCCAGGATCGGCGGGAGTTCCTTGGTCAGGAAGGTCTCCCACTTGTAGGTGAAGCCGTTGTCGGGCGCGAGCCAGTCGGAGTACCAGCTCGACTGACCACCCACCGGCAGCACCACGTTGACGTTCTTGTCGGCGTAGAAACCCTCCGCGTCGGCGTCTTTGGTCCAGCCGTTCTCGTCGTCCTGGGCGCGCAGACCGTCGAGCATGAGCATCATCGGGAACTTCGCGTCGGGGCGCACATTCCAGTCCCGCGCCAACAGCATCTGCACCTGGATCGGGGTCTTCATGGCGGCCGAGTACACCCACAGCGCCACCCGCCGATCCGAGAGCCAGTCCACCCGCTGCACCGCAGACACCGCGGGTTGCGCCTGCGCCGGAACGGTGACCGTCGGCGCGAGCAGTGCCGCCGCCATGGCCGCGATGCCGAGGATCCGCCGCATCGGCGCTGAAACACTATGAACCGAGACACGATGTTTCATCACACGCGACCCTCCTCATCCCGGAATTGGGACACAGCATCACCGTCGGTTGTACCGCAGTAATGAGCGATAACTGGGGAGGACACGCGAGCCGTGTGCACAGCAAAAAGACCGGCCCACCCTGGGGGTGAGCCGGTCTTCGAGTTGTTGCTGAGCGGAAACTACTAGGCGCCCAGTGCATTCAGGATGTGCGGACGCGCCTTCCACAGCTCGTCTTCCCAGTACTTCCACGAGTGGGTACCGGCGGCACCGACGTCGTAGACGGCGTTGATGCCGAGGGTGTTGAGGCGACGCTGGAACGCGAGCGTGCTCACGAACGAGATGGCCTCGATGCCCATCGCGTTGGCGGTGTTGTAGGCACCGCCGAGGCCGGCGGGCTTGTCGTGCTGGGCGGGCAGGCCGTTGGCCGAGGAGATGAACATCGGCAGGCCGCGCAGCTCGGGCGCGAACACCATCGGGTCCATCCGCAGCCACGCCGAGCTCCACGGCGCGGCCATGGCGTCGACGTTGAAACGGCCCGCGTCGAGCATCATCACGCGGATGGCCTCACGCATGCCGGGAGCGCCCCAGTTCAGCGGGCCCGAGAGCGAGGACGCGTGCTTGAACTGATCGCGGTTCAGCGCGGCGAGGCGCAGCGCGGCCGGACCCGACATCGACAGGCCGAGCACCGCGTTGTTCGAGCGGGACACGCCGTAGCCTTCGAGGAAGGCCGGGAGCTCTTCGGTCAGGAAGGTCTCCCACTTGTAGGTGGTCTTCTGGCCGTTGGTGTTGCTGGCGGCGGTCCAGTCGGCGTACCAGCTGGACTGGCCACCGACCGGCATCACCAGGGTGACGTTGTCGTTGCTGAACTGCTGCATCGCGTTGGTCTCGAACGACCAGGCGTTGCGGTCGTCCCGGGCGCGAAGGCCGTCGAGCAGGTAGAGCGCGGCGTTGCCGCCGTTGCGCGCCCACTGCACCTGGACCTTCACCGGGCCCATCTTCGAGGGCACCATGAGTTCTTCGTAGCCACCGGCCGGTGCGCGCAACACGGGTGCCGACACCGACGGTGCGGCAAGCGCGGTCGGGGCCGCTCCCGCGGCGATCGGCAGCACAAGGGCTGCAGCGCCGACAGCTAGAATTCGATTACGCCAACCACGAGATGCCGGCGCGACGGCCTTGCCGAAACGCATGTGAATTCCGCTCTCTTTCTGCTGTTATGGCATGCCAGTCTCGTCTGCCGTCCTCGACGCGGCCCCGACAGCCCGGTCGATCAGACGGATGAAACAACGATCTGGTCACACTTACGCTCGCTGGAGGATATTCGACCCGCCAATTAACCGCAAGGCCAACAGAACTCAGCTGTGAAATGCCCGTATGGGCGGCGTGTCGGGCAGGGTTGGTCAACCCAGGTAGACCTGGGCGGCGAGGGGCCGACGGGAGAAATTAAACGCCCGGCGCAGTTATGCGCCGGGCGTTTGTGAAGATCAGATCGGCTAGCCGATGTTGTTCGACAAATCCGGGATCATCCGCAGTGCTTCGTCATTCCAGTTGTTCCAGGCGTGGATGCCGAAGGCCGGGAAAGAGTAGGTGACGTTACGGGCGCCCAGAGTCGCCATCCTGACTTCGAAAGCCTTGGTGTTGGCCAGCGCCAAGGCTTCCAGCGCCATCCCGTTGACGGTGCCCATGTTCGGGCCGTCGGTACTGGTCGGCAAGCCTGAGCCCGCCGCTATCCACAGCCGGGTGTTGTTGCCTACCAGGTTGGGGGCGAACACGAACGGGTCCATCCGCAGCCACTGTGGGCCCCACGGCGGTGCCATGGAGTCCACGTTGTAGCCGCCCGCGTCGAGCATCGCGAGCCGGATGGCCTCGCGCATGCCGGGCGCCGAGATGTTCAGGTACCCCGAATACGCACCGGCGAAGGAGAACTGGTCCGGGTGGTAGGCGGCCAGCGTCAGCGCGGCCGAGCCGCCCATCGACAGGCCGAACACGCCGTTGCGGAAGCGGTTGAAGCCGAGGCGGTCGGCGAGAGCGTTGCGCAGTTCGCCGGTGAGGAACGATTCCCACTGGTAGCGGTAGCTCTTGCCCGGTCCACCGGACAGCGCGTTGCCCGCGCCGGAACCCGACGACGGCGCGCCGTTGCCCGCGATACCGAAGAAATCGCTCGGCGCGTTCCAGTCGGCGTAGAAGCTCGACATGCCGCCGACGGGCATCACCACATTGATATTCGCGGCGGCGAGCGCGTTGGGGATATCGGTTTCGATCTCCCAGCCGTTGAGAGTCTCCGGTGCGCGCATGCCGTCGAGAACGTAGACGACCCGGTTGGTATTGCCGTCGGCGGCGCGCAGCACGCGCGACTTGATCGGACCCATCCCGGAATCGACCCAGAAATCGAAGGCATTGCCGTTGAAGCCGGCCGAGGCGGGAGCGATCCCTCCGGTGACGGCCGTCGCGATCGGAACGAGCAGAGCCATGGATACGCCCGCGGCCCAGCGCCGAGCCCACGAACCGGGGGCGGCGGTCTTCACGGGCCTACGCTTGCGGCGCAGTGTTCGCATTCGACTAGACCTTTCTCGCAGACCGAACGCGCAAATCCCGAGCTACGCAGTCGGATCCCTCATCGGACGTCGAGAGAAACCAATCCAGGGCAAAACGGACGATTCAACCTCGACGCATGCTCACTGTGTATAAATCGGTGACGAATGGTCTACATGTTGCTGGAAAGTGACCCAGAGCACAACTCCCGGTGATCTGTCGCACATGATTCGTCACCGCCTGTGGCTCGGATCGTGACGAAAACGAAGAAAACCGCCCGGCGCTGACGAGGCACCGGGCGGTTTTCGGGTCGAGCTGGAGTGACTAGCCGATGTTCGCGGACAGGTCCGGGATCATGCGGTTGACTTCGGTCTCCCAGTTGCGCCAGTTGTGCACGCCGGTGATCGGGAAGTCGAAGTGGGCGTTGCCGCCACCGAGGGTGGCCATCCGGACCTGGAACGCGCGGCTGTTCACCATCGCGAGCAGCTCCAGCGGGACGCCCTGGACGATCTCCATCGGGTTGGACACGTCACCGGCGCCGGGGATGCCGCTGGCCGCGGAGACCCAGATGCGGGTGCCGTTGCCGACCAGGCGCGGGGCGAAGACGAACGGGTCCATGTGGAACCACTGCTGGCCCCACGGCGGCGCCATCGCGTCGATGTTGAACGCGCCCGCCGAGACCATCGCCACGCGCATGGCTTCACGCATACCGGGCGCCGAGATGTTCAGGTACCCGGAGAACGAGCCCGCGAAGCTGAACTGGTCGGGGTGGTAGGCGGCCAGCGTCAGCGCGGCGGAGCCACCCATCGACAGACCGAACACGCCGTTGTTGTTGGGGTTGAAGCCCAAACGCGCCGACAGCGCGTTGCGCAGGTGGCTCGTGAGGAAGGTTTCCCACTTGTAGGTGTTCTTCTTGCCTGCCACCTGGGTGGGCGCGACCGACGAACCGGTCATCGCCGAACCGGTGGCCGCCGAACCGGTGGAGCTACCACCCGAACCGGCGTCGAGGCCGAAGAAGCTGCTCGGCGCGTTCCAGTCGGCGTAGAAGCTGGACTGGCCGCCGACCGGCATCACGACGTTGATGTTGGCGTCCATCAGCGCGCGGGCGACATTGGTGTCTTTCTCCCAGCCGCTGAGGTCGTCGCCTGCGCGCATACCGTCGAGCGCGTACACGACCCGATTGGTGTTGCCATCGGCCGCGCGGAAGATCCGCGACTTGATCGGGCCCATCTCCGAGTCGACCCAGAAGTCGAAACCTGTGGGATCGAAGGCCGCCGTCGCGGTGCCGGTGGGACCGGCCACAGCCGCACCGATCGGCAGCACTACAGCCAGGGAGAGAAGCACCGATCGTTTGAGCCAGCCGGCTCCCCGGGCTCTGAGACGTCCGCCACGCATTCTGTTATGGGCCTTTCCTCATGCGGTTCGCGCGGAACCGCGGTTGCAATGACCGCCGACTAGTTACCGGCACACCAGTGCGCCGACGGGCCGTTCCTCCAGTGACCATATCGCTACATACATAGCTTGGCGTTACCGAAAAGTGATTTAGCGGCGAACACCACTAATTAAGGCCTGGCCAGCCGGTGTGTGTCATAGGTCGACGGGTGTCGATACCGACCGGCCGGGCCGATTCAGCGTGGGGGCTCCGGAAAAGGATCAACCAGCCCACAACGCTGGATTTCGTACTTGGGGACCCGGTCGATCCGGTACTTCGAGAAGGCGAGGGCATTGCGGAAGTTGTGCTTGAACCGGTCCAAGGTGAGCGGTTCGCGCACAGAGATCATCAGCGCCTGGGTCTGCGGGCACGACATCGCCGTGCGCGCCTGGGTGACCCATTTCTCGTCCATGTACCAGGGCATCCACGGATGGATGTCGACCATGCCCGAGTCCGCCACGACCCAGTCCGGCAGCAGGCTCTTGTCGTGGCCGATGCGGCCGTCGGCAAGCCGGTCCGAGTGCGCGGCCAGCGGGTAGGCCAGGCCCATCGGGTCGATCACGCGGACGTCCAGCGGCACGTTCATGCTCGTCATGCCCAGGTTCAGGAAGTAGACCGTGTGCCCGGAACCCTCCTCGGGGATCGGCTCCGGCGGCGGGTCGAGGTACCAGAACGTGAACGCGGGCGAGTTCAGCAGCAGGCCACCCTTGGGGTTGGCGGCGATGTCGTTGACCATGGCCCGCATGCGCGGGTAGTCGAGGTAGTCCTCGGCCAGGATCGGGTGGTCGTGGCCGGTGTTGAGGACGTAGTAGATGCGCTCGTCGACGATGCCCGACGAGCGGATCTTGGTGCCGGTCGTGATCGCCGTCGTGTTCGACGCGTACAGCGACCAGCCCGCGGTGCCCAGCAGCGCGATCAACAGCAGTGCGACAGACCAGTCGCTGCGCCGCGATCGCACCGGAATCGGGACCACGGCCACCGGCAACAGCAGCAGGAACAGCTGGGTGAGCAGCATCCGGCCGTGCATGAAGTCTCCGCCGACGCGCACCGCGTACACGGTGAGCAGCAGACCGCTACCGAGCACCATCACCACGACCGCGCTCGGCGAACGCAACCACGCACGCAGGCCCGCCACCGAGAACCGCGGCAGCGCGAAGCCACGCGCGACCCCGGCCACCACGCCGGCGATCAGCAGCACGAGCAGCGGAATCCACAGGTAGTACGGTCCGACCAGGTCCCACAGGTAGATGGCGCCCTGCCCCCACTTGGCCCCGCCCGCGTCCTTGGCGACCGCGGTGTTCGGGTAGGGCAGGCCGTAGTAACCCATCCGCCAGATCTGGTACCCCACCGGCACGATCCCGGCGACGAACACGATCAGCGCCCGCAGCGCGATCGGCCCGAACCGGAACGCGGGCATCGGCGCCAGGAAGATCATCCCGAGCGCGAGCACGCCGATCAGCGTGGCCTCGGGACGAACCAGCGGCGCGAGCCCGGCCAGGAACACCAGGCCCAGCAGGCTCGGCACGCGGACGACGGCGGCCTGACTCCAGCGGATCATCAACCACCACAGCAGCCCGACCCAGCAGATCACCAGGCCGCTCTCCAGCCCGGAAGTCGCGTAGTCACGCGCGGGCGGCAGCGCGATGTACACCAGCACGCCGGCCGGAATCAGCAGCTGACCGCTGGTTCCGCCCCACAGCCGCGCGGTGCCGAGCATCGCGAACACCACCGCGAGCACCGAGACCACCAGCGCCACCCCGAGCACCACGTACTCGAGGCGGGCCTGGGTGAGCCAGGAGAAGAACCAGACCAGGTAGGTCCACGCGGTGCTGGTGTTCGCCTCGACCCGCTCGTCGGCATTGAAGACCGGGCCGTTGCCCGCGAGCAGGTTGCGGACCGTGCGCAGCACGATCAGGCCGTCATCGGCGATCCAGCGCCGCTGCCACGCACCCACCGTGAACAGCGCGGCGGTGGCGACCACCCCACCGACGAAGATGGCGCGGGACAGAACCGGAAAGCGCGCGTCAGGACGCGGCGACTCGTCGTCGCGTAGCTGCTCGTCTTCGGTTGAATCCTGCTCCGCTACCAACATCTCGTCAGGTGAGATAGACAGCGACACCTACCGCTCCGATCCAGGCAATAGCGAGGAACTGCAGGATGCGGTCCCCCAACGCGATCTCTTCGGGTTCACCGGCCTCGCCACCATCGACGTCGACCGCGTAACGCAGGATTGCGATGGTAAACGGGATCATCGAGATCGAGTACCACTGGGTGTCTCGAGCCGAGTCCTGCTGGAAAGCCCAGAGGCCGTAGAAGACCACGACCGCGGTGGCCGCGAGCGTCCAGATGAAGCGCAGGTAGGTCGGGGTGTAGTACTCGAGCGACTTGCGGATCTTGGCGCCGGTGTCGAGCGCGATCGCCAGTTCGGCGTACCGCTTACCCGCGGCCATGAACAGCGAGCCGAACGCCATGATCAGCAGGAACCACTGCGACAGCGCGATTCCGGCCGCCGCGCCACCGGCGACGGCGCGCAGCAGGAAGCCCGAGGACACGATGCAGATATCGAGCACGGCCTGGTGCTTGAGCCCGAGGCAGTAGGCCAGCTGGATGCCGATGTAGATCGCCATCACCACGGCCAGGTGCCACGATGCCAGGAACGAACCGGCGATCGAACCGACCAGCAGCACCGCCGACAGCGCGTAAGCCAGGTTGACAGGAACGACGCCCGCCGCGATCGGCCGGAACCGCTTGGTCGGGTGCGCCCGGTCGGCGTCGACGTCGAGCGAGTCGTTGACCAGGTAGATGCCCGAGGCCGCCATGCAGAACACGATGAACGCGATCGCGACATGCACGAGCACGCCCGCGTCGCCGACCGCTTCCGGCCCGACGGCGAGCGGCGCGGCGAGCACCAGGACGTTCTTGACCCACTGACGTGGGCGCATGGCCTTGATGACACCACCGAGCAGCGTCTTCGGCGGGCCCTTCACAGCACCCTCGTCAAGGACGGCGGCGGACGGTTCTTCGCTCATCTGGGCCAAAGTTCTTTCAGTTGCGGTCACTGTCGGAGTCTCTTTTCGGCGGCTAGCACGGCAGCAGCCGACGCGGCCCCCAAAGCGGAACCGGCGATCACGTCGGAAGGGTAATGCACCCCGAGCACAACTCGGGACAGCAGCATCGGTGGGACGATCACCGCTGGCAAGGGTAGCCCGGTCAGCCGCCCGAGCAACACCGCCGCGGCCGTGGTGGACGTGGCGTGCGAGGACGGGAAGCTCAGCTTGCTCGGCGTCGACACGTTGACCTGCACCGACGGATCGTTGGGGCGCGGACGGCGAACGATCCGCTTGATCACGATGGACGCGGCGTGCGCGCCGACCGCGCCGACCGCGACACCGGCCCACTGGCGGCGGCGCGGCTTGTCGACCAGCCAGCCCGCGGCGGCGATGCCGACCCAGCCGAGCGCGTGCTCGCCGAAGTGCGACATGCCGCGCGCGGCGGAGACGACGGCCGGGTTGCTGCCGATGGTGCCCTGCACGGCGTTGAGGATCGCGACCTCGACCGGGACCTCCACATAGTCGCCGCTGCAATCGCAGCCGCCGCAGCAGCCTTCCTCGGCCATCTCGAGCTCGGGCAGTTCGGTGTCGGTCACTTCTCGGTTCCGTTCAGGCCGAAGGTCTTCTCCCACGCCGCCGTGCTGGTGAGCTCGGCGTGCGCGGCCCGGTAGCGCTGCTGCATCTCCGGGAAGCGGGCGGTGAGTTCCTTGCGCAGGCGCATGGCTTCCTTGAGCAGGTCGCGGGCCTGGCGCGGGTCGCGCTTGCGGTAGACGACGCCGCGGCCGTCAGCGGTGGTCACGGTGACGCCGTCGACCTGCGAGAGCAGGTACCAGCGCGCGTCCAGTGTCGGCACGTTGAGCTGCGGCGTCTCGTAAGCGGCCGGATCGGCCTTGCGGAAGTTGTGCACCACGCCCTTGGCCAGGCGCGCGACCTTGGCGATGGGGTTGCCCGGTTCGCCGACCGCGCCGACGCCGTGGCGGTTGGCCAGCGGCAGTTCGGTGGACGAGGGCACGACCACGGCGTCCGGGAACTCCTTGCGCATGCCGTGGATCTTGCCCAGCGCGGTGGGCAGCAGGTCGAACAGACCCTCGGGACCGGCCAGGAAGTCGCGGATCGCCTCGTTCTGGATGGCGACCGTGGAGTACTCCAGGCACAGCAGGTGCTTGAGGGTGGCCTTGATCGTGTTCACGATCATCGGCTTGCCGTCGCCGGGCAGGTGCAGGGACGCCACCACGAGGCGGTTGCGCAGGTGGAAGTAGGCCTGCCAGTCGATGGCGTCGTCCTTGTCGGACCAGGCCATGTGCCAGACGGCCGCACCCGGCAGGGTGATGGTCGGGTAGCCGGCTTCGCGGGCGCGCAGGCCGTACTCGACGTCGTCCCACTTGAGGAACAGCGGCAGCGGCTGACCGATCTGTTCGGCGACCTGACGCGGGATCACGCAGGTCCACCAGCCGTTGAAGTCGACGTCGATGCGCCGGTGCAGCAGCTTGGAGTTGTCGCGGTCCTTGAGCGGGTACTTCGAGAAGTCGTGGTCGTATTCGACATTGGGCGCCGAGGACCACATGAAGATCCCGCGGTCGACGACCTCACCCATGCTGTGCAGGTGCGAACGCTCCTGCAGGTTCAGCATCTGCCCACCGACCAGCAGCGGCGACTTCGCGAACCGGGAGAACGCGAGCGCACGCAGAATCGAGTCGGGTTCGATCTCGATGTCGTCGTCCATGTAGACGATGTACTCGGCGTCGGTTTTGAGCGCCTCGTACATGACCCGGCTGTATCCGCCGGAACCACCGAGGTTGGGCTGATCGCAGATCGAGAGCCGGTCGCCGAGAGTCGCGGCGGCTTCGGTGAAACCGGGCTCGTCGACCACCTTGCGGTTGCCCTGGTCCGCGACGATCACCGCGGCGATGTTGTCGAGCACCAACGGATCCGAGCCGAGCGCGCCGAGCGTCTTGACCAGGTCGGTCGGCCGGTTGAAGGTGGGCATGCCGACCGCGATCGACCCGGTGCCCGCCGCTTGCTGCGGTGCGTACCAGCCGCCGGCCAGCAGCGTGACGGCCGTGTCGGTGGTGATGTCGAACCAGATCCAGCCACCGTCCTCGAACGGGCCGAGGTCGGTTTCGAACTCCACGTCCACCGAGTCCGCGCCTTGCGCGACGGCGAACTCCTTGCCCTGCACGTGAATTCGCGAGCCGTCGGCCTTGGAACGGTAGACGTCCACCCGGCCGTGTCCGGCCAGTTCCAGGCGAAGAACCACCGACTTCAGCACACTCCAGCGACGCCAGTAGCTGGCGGGCAGCGCGTTGAAGTAGGTGCAGAACGACACCTCAGACTCCGCGCCGATCGACAGCGCGGTGCGGCTGGTGGCGTGCGCGCGACGGGCGTTGGTGGTGGACTCCTCCAGGTAGAGGGTCCGCACGTCGAGGGGCTCACCCGGCCGCGGCAGGATCACCCGCTGCAGCAGCGAGATGGCGCGAGTTTCGGTGGTCACGTCTTCGAGCATCGCTGTGGTCATGCCTCGTCCACCAGCGGCGCGCCGGACTCCAGGTGCGGACGCAGCACGTTCTCGAACATGCTCAGCGCCGAACCGATCGCCATGTGCATGTCCAGGTACTGGTAGGTACCCAGACGGCCGCCGAACAGCACCTTCTTCTCGGCGGTCTCCTGCTTGGCCCGCTCGCGGTAGGCCAGCAGCTTGGCGCGGTCCTCGGGGGTGTTGATCGGGTAGTACGGCTCGTCGCCGGTCTGCGCGAAGCGGGAGAACTCGCGCATGATGACCGTCTTGTCGGTCGGGTAGTCGCGCTCGGGGTGGAAGTGGCGCGGCTCGATGATGCGGGTGAACGGGACGTCGGCGTCGTTGTAGTTCATGACGCTGGTGCCCTGGTAGTCACCGGTCTCGAGGACTTCGGTCTCGAAGTCGATGGTGCGCCAGCCCAATTCGCCCTCGGCGTAGTCGAAGTAGTGGTCCAGCGGGCCGGTGTAGACGACGGGTGCTTCAGGGTTCGCCGCGACGAGCTCGTCACGCACGTCGAACCAGTCGGTGTTCACCCTGACCTCGATGAGGTCGGAGGCGGCCATGTTCTCCAGCCACTTCGTGTAGCCGTTCTTGGGCAGACCCTCGTAGGTGTCGTTGAAGTAGCGGTTGTCGAAGGTGTAGCGCACCGGCAGGCGGGTGATGTTGCCCGCGGGCAGTTCCTTCGGGTCGGTCTGCCACTGCTTGGCGGTGTAGTCGCGGATGAACGCCTCGTAGAGCGGGCGCCCGATCAACGAGATCGCCTTCTCCTCGAGGTTCTGCGCGTCGGCGGATTCGACCTCGGCGGCCTGCTCGGCGATAAGCTTGCGCGCCTCTTCCGGGGTGAAGTAGCGGCCGAAGAACTGCGAGATCATGCCGAGGCCCATCGGCAGCGGGTACGCCTGCCCCTTGTGCAGCCCGAACACCCGGTGCTGGTACCCGGTGAACTCGGTGAACTGGGTGACGTAGTCCCAGACCTTCTTGTTCGACGTGTGGAACAGGTGGGCGCCGTACTTGTGGATCTCGATACCGGTTTCCGGTTCGGGTTCGGAGTAGGCGTTGCCACCCAGGTGGTAGCGGCGGTCGATCACCAATACCCGCTTGCCCAGCACGTTCGCTGCACGCTCGGCGACGGTCAGCCCGAAGAAACCGGAGCCGACCACGATCAGGTCGTACTGGTTTGCCGGGGCATTGGAATCTGCGTTGACGGAGTTACCCGAGGACGATGCGGCGGTCACGGGTGCCCAGCGTATCGGAAGACCACAGTTTGTCCCGGCGGAGTCTCCGACCACGCCTTGACCAGGGCTGATCCCTCCCTCCGGAAAGCGACCGACCCAGCAGACGCTGTCAGTACCCCTGCGGCGGGTATGCGCCGGGCCGCCCGGCCCGGATCCAGCGGCCCGTGGACGGTGCGGCGGCCAGGAGCAGGAGCACCAGCGGCACGGAGCCGACGATGACCACACCGAACAGCGCGAAAACCATCTCCTGACCTTCGGCCTCCATCGGACTGATGACGGCGTTGACCGCGAGGTAGAGCAGGGCGAGCGCGGACACGAGGACGAGGATCACCCGGCCCGCGGTCTTGCGCCGGAACAGCAGGTGTGCGCCGATCAGCAACAGCAGTGCGGGCACGGCTCCGATCACGATGATGATCGTCAGCGTGGAGCGGAACTCGTCTTCGGACGCGGTGTTCGGTTCGCTGAAGAGAATGACCGCCGCGGCGATCCCCATGATGGTCAGCCCACCCAGCGACACCAGCAACGCGATCACGGCGGCGGTGATCGCGGTGCCGCCACCTGCGGACGGCCTGCCGGGTCCTGGTATCACATAGCCGGGGTAGGGTGCGGCGCCGAAAGCCTGTGCGCCGGCACTGTATTCAGGCGTGACGTACGGCTGTGCGCCGTAGCCGGGTTGGCTGCTGTAGGGCACGCCCCCCGGGTGAGACTGCCCGGCATAAGGGTCGTAGCCCTGCTGCGGGCCGTGCGGGTACCCCATCGAATCCTCTCCTGCCGGCCGTCACCGCCGGTCGAACAGCTGGCGTTGACCGTCAGTACTGCGGGTATTGCTGATAACCGCCCGGCCGCCCTGCTCGGATCCAGCGGCCCGTGGACGGTGCGGCGGCCAGGAGCAGGATCAGGAGGGGGATGATGCTGGTGATGATGCCGCCGATCAGGGTGACCGCAGGTTCTTCCGACCCGCTCGAGACCGCCGCCGCGATCGATATCGCGCTGAAGATCAGGGCAAGCGTGGACAGCAGGATGAGGATCACCCGGCCCGCGGTCTTGCGACGGAACAGCAGAATCGCGCCGAGCAACCACAGCAGGCCCACCGCGGCCCCGACCAGCAGGCTGACGGTCGCCGCGGATCGGACCTCGTCCCCGGCGGCGCTCCCGGTGTTCTCGCCGAACAGGATCACCGCGGCGATACCGAGGCCGGCCAGTGCGAGCAGCGACAGCAGCAGTGAGATGACCGCGGCGGTGATCGCCGTGCCGCCGCCCGCTCGCGGCTCACCGTAGCCCGGCGCGTACGGATAGGGCGCGGCGCCGTAAGCCGGTGCGCCATAACCATTCTGGACGGGTGCGCCATAGGGCTGCGGATAGCCCGGCTGACCGCCGTACGGGTCGGGTCCGTAGCCAGGCTGCGCATACCCCTGCCCCGCGTACGGGTCATAGCCTTGCTGTGGGCCGTACGGATACCCCATGGTGTTCCCCCTCCTGGCGAGCTGTCCCTGTAGCCGCTATCTCGTTTCCCGGCCCCCGAGGCAATGCTGACCTGCTGAAACTATACGTTCGGTCCGACAACATCGTCCGGGCGAGCGAGTGTGTAGGCCGCGGTCCACGGCAGCGCCGCGGACAACAGCACGAGCCCAGCGAACAGCGCGCCCGAAAGTGCCGCCGCCCAACTGTGATTCACGATCGCCGTCACCGCGCCGGGTACCCCGCCGAGGCCGGTCGAAATCGAGCGGATGACGGGTTCGCCGGCGAACCAGTGGATTCCGTACCCGGAGTCGTAGTTCACGAGCGTGGCGAGCAGGCCGAGCACCCCGAGGGCGAGCTGCGCACCGGCGGCGACCACGATCACCCAGCGCCCGGTGTCGTCCCTGCGCGCCAGAAGCAGGCCGCCGTAAGCGAACGCGAACATCGAGACCAGCGCGCCGAGCGTGGCGAACAGCGTGAGCGAGTCGTCGAGTTCGCCGGGATCGCTCAGGAACGACCGCACGAGAACCACCGCACCCACCAGATTCGCCGCGGCGGCGATTCCCGCGAGGCACACGGCGACGATCGCCGCCACCTCACCGCTCTTCGACTTCGTCTCCAGCACGACCATCCCCCGACCGTAGCGCCATCGGCCGCGGCGTACCGAGTTCGAGAACCACGCGCGTCGAGCCGACCGCCACCGCCACGGCCTATCGCGTGATGGTCCAGCGCCGCGTCGGCTCACTCAGGCTGAGCGCGAGGATCACCACGTTGAGCGCCAGCCACGCGTCCAGCGGCCCGAACCGCCAGCCATGACTGGCCCCGTTGAGTACGACGACCAGCAACGTCGCCCCCGCCATCACCGCGGCCATGGTGAGCAGCAGTCGCCTGCCGAGCATCCGCCGCCGCAACAGCAGCACCGCCCCGAGCAGATACACCACCCCCAGCCCGCCGACGATCCCCGCGCCCACGTAGTCGAGGTCGATCTCGCGCCCGAGCACGCGGAGTACGGCGGTCGCCGTGCCGACGAAGATTCCCGCCGCGCCGACCAGCACTCCGAGCCAGCCCGCGATCAGCGCGGTCACCGCACGCGAAGGCCGCTCCGGCCGCACCTGTTCCACCACTGCCCCCGCTGTTTCTCGACGTCGCCGTCAGTTATACGGCGCGACGCCCGATCGAGCACTGCGTGGGCGATTGTCACCTCACTACCCGATCGTGCGCCCGTCAACCGCTCAGGCGGGATGAGCTGCGACGTAGGCGCGGAAGGCTTCGAGGATGTACTCGGCCACGCCTTCGCCGTGCACGTCGTAGTTGCCCCGGAAGCGGGGGTCGGCGACGTACATTTCGCCGAGGCCGAGCAGGTATTCGTTCGATACCGCCTTGCCCTGCGTGCCGACGCCGAGCCAGGCGCGATGCCGGGTGACGATCGCCTGGACGACGTCGCCTTCCACGGGAAGTCCTGCGGTGAAGGCCTTTCCGAAGTCGGTGGCGATGTCGAGCTGGGTCTGCTGGAAGCCCTTCTTCTCGGCCTCGGTCAGCGAACGCCACCAGCGATCGCCGCTCTCGTAGGCTTCCTTACCCCAGCGCTCGGTGACTTCGTCCTTGTACTGCGTGTGGTCGAAACCATCGAAAACCTCTGCGGCCATGAGTGGTTCACCTCTTTCCGTCTTGTGCAGAGTGGTCGACACCGATTCGATCTGTCGCGCCACCCGATCCTGCAGCTGTCGAAGCAGTTCCAGATGGGTGCGCAGCGCACCGGCGGTGTCCTGTTCCCCGGCGAGGACCTCGGCGATCACGGGAAGGCCGAGGCCGAGTTCGCGCAGCAGCAGAATTCGCTGCAGCCGAACAAGGGAGGTCTGGTCGTAGTAGCGATAGCCGTTGGCCCCGATCCGGCTCGGCTCCAACAGCCCGAGCTGCCCGTAGTGGCGCAACGTACGACTGGTGGTTCCCGCGGCCTTCGCGAGGTCCTGAATGGACCATTCACCCACCATGACCTGCTCCTTTCTCGTCGGTACCTCCACTCTGCAAGTTGACGCTACGTCAATGTCAAGAGGCGAAACCGACCTCGACCTCGACCGTGTCGCGCTCGGTGTACATCTGCCACAACCGCGCGCCGAGCTCGGCATTGCCGATCCGCGGCAGCACCAGCCCGGCGGGCACGAGGTCGGGGTCGGCGTCGATGACCGACTGGACCGCACTGTTCTCGATGAGCGAGCCGATGGCGAACAGCCCGACGTAGACGCCGCTGCCTTCCACTTCGCGTGCCAGCTGCCGCACGTACGCGCGCTGGGCCCCCAGCGCGACCCCGACATTGGCCAGGTAGGGCTGCAAATACTCCTCGGAGGCGCCGGAGGTGAACAACAGCGTGCCACTGCCGCGGGCGAGCATCGCGGGTAGCAGAGCGCGGGTGAGAAGGATCGGCGAGTGCACCTTGAGCGCGATCGGCAGCGCGAGGGACGGCAGGTCGACGTCGATGGTCGTGGCGCTGCGGACCGACATATCGGCGGCCGCCGAATGCAGCGCGACGTCGATCGGCCCCAGCTTCTCCTCGACCCGGCCGATCACGTCGAGCAGTTGCGCGGGATCGGTGACGTCGGCGATGAACGGTTCGGCGTCGATGCCCTCCGCACGCAGGGCCGCGGCCCGTTCTACCGGGTCGCGGCCGATCACCGCGATCCGAAAACCGTTGCGGCCGAAGTGTCGTGCTGTCCCGGCGCCGAGTCCTGGTCCGTAGCCGAAGATCGCGAGCGTGCTCATCCGATACCCCTAAGTTGAGTGTTGGTTCAAGTTATGCCGAACGTAGCACTAAGTTGAACCCATGCTCAAGATATTTCGGCCATCGGATTTGTAGGATCAGCGGATGCCCGAGGACAAGCCGTTGCGCAGCGACGCCGAACGCAACCGCGTCGCGCTGGTGACGGCAGCCCGCGAGATCTTCGAAGAACGCGGGCTCGACGCCCCGCTCAAGGACATCGCCGCCCACGCGGGCGTCGCGATCGGCACCCTCTACAACCGCTTCCCCACCCGCGACGCACTGATCGCCGCCGCCGTCGCCGACCGGCTGGAAGCGGGCGGCCGGGTCGCCGAACAAGCACTCGACATCACCGACCCGTGGGAGTCGTTCGTCTTTCTGGTCGAGAAGATCTGCGAACTCCAGGCGTCCGACCGCATCCTCGGCGACCTCGCCCTGCGGAATCCCCCCAGCGCCGCCGTCGAACACGCACGCGAATACGGCCACAGCCTCATGCGCCGCATCATCGTCCGAGCCCAGGAAGCCGGCGCCCTTCGCCCGGACTGGACCCTCGAGGACATCGCCTTCATCACCTGGTCCCACATCAGCGTTCTCGCCGCCACCAGCACCGTCGCCCCCGACCTCTGGCGGCGCAACCTCGCCCTCATCTTCGACGGCCTACGCGCGAAAGCCGCGCACCCCCTGCCGGTTCCGGCCCTCACCGAGGACCAGTTGATGCAGGCGATGCGCGGCTGACCCGATCAGCGCTCAGACCCGAACTGTCGCCGAAACCAGCTCCGGTGCACCCGAATTCACGGTCGGCTCGGCATCAGTGCGCCACTCGGCCGGATCCGGCGCCACACCCGCAGGCGAATCCTGTTCTCCCGCCACATCTCCGACGGGGCCGTCGACAGACTTCGACGGCATCTGCCCGAAGACGGTAGCCGCGAGCGCGACACCGAGGCCGAGGATCTGCAGCGCGGTCAGCGCCTGACCCAGCGCGATCCAGCCGATCACCGCGGCCGACACCGGACTGAGCAGACCGAGGAAGGACACCGAAGTCGCTGGCACCCGCGAGATTCCGCGGACCCACAGCCAGTAGGCCAGCGCGGTGCCGATGATGCCGAGGTACAGGTAGCCGCCGACGGCCTCTCCGTCGAGCGCGGGCGGCGCGCCTTCGATCAGCAGGGCGAGCGGCACGATGAACAGCCCGCCCGCGGTGAGCTGCCACCCGGTCATCGCCAGCGGGCCGACACCGTCGGGACGTCCCCATTTCTTGGTGAGCACGGTTCCCGCGCCCATCGAGGCCGCACCGGCGAGACCGGCGACCACACCGAGGAGATCGAGTTCGGCGCTGCCGCGGAGCACGACCAGCGAGACGCCGAACACCCCGACGACGCCCGCGATCACCTTGCGCCGCGTCGGCGCTTCGGCCAGCAGCACCGCCGCGAATCCGAGCGCGAACATCGGCGCCACCGCGCCGAGTACCCCGGCGACACCACCGGGCAGCCGGTACGCGGCCAGGAACAGCAGCGGGAAGAACGCGCCGATATTGAGCACGCCGAGTACCGCGGCCCGACCGAGCCACTTGCCGTGCGGCAGCACCCTGGTGAGCGCGAGCAAGATCAATCCGGCGGGGAGCGCGCGCATGAGCGCCGTGAACAGCGGCCGGTCCGGGGGCAGGTATTCCGTGGTCACCGCGTAGGTGGAGCCCCACACGATCGGGGTGAGAGCCGTAAGCGCGAGGGTGCCCGCGTAGCCGGTGGAGCGGGTTGCGGTCGTCATGTTCACTCCTGATTGATAATCTCAACGTTGAAATATCTACTCGCCTAGGTATCTCTGCGTCAAGTAGATGAACATTAAGAGTTTCAACCGAGAGGAAAAAGCAGATGCGCGACGCGGTCGACCTGATCACCGAGCACTGGAACATCGAGCGCCCGGATGTCGACGTGTCACCGATGGCGATCGTCGGCCGGATCACCCGGCTCTCGCGTGTCCTCGAACAGGATCTGAAACGCTTCTTCGCAGGTCACGGCCTGGAATTCTGGGAGTTCGACGTGCTCGCCACGCTGCGTCGCTCCGGCGGCGAGACCGGCCTCACCGCCGGTGCGCTCAACCGCGCCGCCATGGTCACCTCGGGGGCCATCACCAACCGGATCGACCGCCTGGCCGCGAAGAACCTGGTCCGGCGCGTCCCCTCCCCCGACGATCGCCGCTCGGTCTTCGTGCGGCTCACCGCCGAGGGCCGCGAACTCGTCGACCGGCTGCTGCCGCTGCATGTGGCCAACGAGCAGCGCCTGCTCTCCGCCCTCGGCGCCACGGACCGCGAGCAGCTCGCCGACCTGTTGCGCACCCTGGCCGTCGCGCTGGACGACACGACGCTCGACTGACCCACGCAGAGCGGCCCAGCGTTTGCGGCTGTCTACTCCCCGTCGTGCACGCCGGGGACGGCGACTGGCCCGTGTGGTACCCCATCAACGGCCGGGCTGCGCGGTACCCCGATATGTGCGCCGGGCGCAGCGGGATTCACCGGACCGTGTACCGGCTCGCCCCTGACCTCGGCATCCGAAGGGAACTGCACGCCTTGCGGATTGCCCGGTGAAACGACCTGGGGGACAGTGCCTTCCGGCATCGTCAGTGTGGGCCGGCCCGAAGCCGTCGCGGGCAACTGGTCACCCGCGTCCGGAACGAGCTGGAGCAGTGTGGAGAAGTCGACGACCTGCGCGCCGAGCGTCTTCGTCGCGACGATCACGCCGTTGGTGTACAGCCGATACGTGCCCGCCCGTTGCGGCAGCAGCATTTCCGGACCGATCGGCTCGCCCACCGAACTGCTCGCACCGCCGATCCGCCGGTACTCGGTGTCGATCACCGACTCACCCGCCAGTGCCTCGATGGTCAGATCCGGCTGGGCGGGTGTCGCGGGAACCACTGGGGCGGGAGCGGATTCGACGAGTTCACTGGGCGCCGGTCCGACCTCGAAGGTCTGGATATCGGCGGGCCTGCCGCCATCCGGCGCCGCCGAGTATTCCGAGCGCAGGATCTGCCCGTCACGCAGTAACACCGTGCCCGTGGTGGCGGCGACGGCCTCGGTACTGCGCGAATCCTCTTTCACCGTACCGGGATACGCCTGGCAGTCGGTGGTGTCGCAGGTCTTCGCGTAGGCGTAGCGACTCTCGGCGAGCGCGTAGGAGCGGGCCGCGATCGCTTGCGCGCGTAGGGCTTCGAAGGCGCCCTGGTCTGCCCAGTTGGCCTGCATTTCCGCGGGTAGTACGCCGGCTAAATAGTCGTCTAGGTCCACCTGGTTGACGGTGCGGAAGGACTCGCCTTCGAGCGCCACCCCGAGCGCGCCGCGGTAGGCAGTGCCGCCGCAGAGGGTCAGATGTTCGTCGGCGGGTCTGCCCGCACCGGCGCCGACCGGGTAGACGAACGGATCGTCGGTCGCGGCCTGCCACAGAACTTCGCCGTCGCAGCCCGCGGTCACCACCACGTTCGCCCCGCCGTCGGGCAGCGGGGTGAGATGGGCCGCGTCGCCGGGTCCGATCGTGCGACCGGCGACCTGCGCACCGGCGGCGGCGAAGGTGTCGAGGGTGGCGTCGTCCTGCGCCTGGAGCCGGACACCGATCGTTGTCGGGCCGATTTGCCCGAGATCAGCCCCGGGGTAGTAGTGCCCGAGAATCTCCTCGGCCGTCCAGCCCGCCCGCGCGTTGTCGAAGGCCCCGACCTGACTCATGCCGCGACCGTGTCCGGCGCCGACGGTAGGCGTGATCTGCCCCGGCACGATCTGCCACAGCCCGATCGCCCCGGCCATCGCCAGCACAGTTCCGCTGACCAGCACCGGCAGCGGCACGGTCCGGATCATCGGCACGGCCCGGCGACGGGTGCCACGGCCGGTACTGCGGGTGATCTTGATGTCCGCTCTCATACTGCGCTCCCACGGTTTCGCGGTTCGACCGGCGGAGCTCGCGTCGGCATGTCGTCGTCGCCTAGCGGGATCCGAGGGCTACATTCGAGCAATCACATAAGTCTCGAGTTGAGGTTGAGATGTGTGACGTATGTTAACTAGTGTGATGCGTGAGGTTAGAGGAAGCAAGCATCACATGCGCGGAAAACACGAGCTCGACCCGATAGGAGTCGCACGTGCGATACCGAAAGCCGAAACGTTCCTACGTGCTCCCGGTGGTCACGACCCTTGTTGTCGCCGCACCGATCGGCGCGTTCGCCCTCAGCGACTCGACCGACTACCGCAGCGCGAACGATTCCCAGGTCGCGGCCGTGCCGACGCAGCTGGCCGAGGTCGCGCTGACCTCGGCTCCCGACATCACGGTCCCGCTGCGTGACCTGACCGGCCTCGACCTGCCCGACCTGCACCTCTCGGACCTGCGCATGTTGCAGCTGCCGAGCTCGATCCCGATCCCCCCGGGATTGCCGGTGCCCCCGGGCGTGGCGCTGCCCACCGAGATCCAGCTGCCGCAGCTGCCGACAAAGCCGCAGCCGACCCCGACGCAGCAGGCCACGCCGGGCGCCGCGGCACCTGGGGCCGCAACGCCTGCGCGCCCACCGGTCCCGAGCACGTCGGTCCCGACCGCGCCGCCTGCGCCGGCCGCGACACCCCAAGCCCAACCTCCCGCTCCGGGCGCACCCGAAGCTCCCGCCGGAGCCACGCCGACCTCGGCCACACCGGCGCCCGCCGCCCAGCCTCCGGCCGCGCCCGCGCCCGCGACCGGTGCCCCGGTGTCCCGAAGCCATTCCGGTGGAGCCAAGTTCATCGCCGACCCGGAAAACCTCGAACCCGGCACGACCCCCGACACTCCCGCCCTCTCGCCGGGCGCGGTCGGCGCGGACGTCATCGACCAGGTGGGCGCGCAGGTCAAGGAACTCACCCAGGACACCCCGTTCAGCATGGTCGCCGTCACCGCCCGCGACATGGCGAACACCACCACCAAGCTGCGAGCTCGCCAGCTCGACGGCAACTGGGGCCCCTGGTACAACGCCGATCCGGTCGATACCAGGGCCACCGATCAGACCCCGGCCGACGCACCCACCGGCACCGAACCGATCTACGTCGGCGAGACCACCGCGGTGCAGATGCTGGTCACCCGCAAGCCCACCGCGGGCCCGGACCACGACCCGGCCCACCTCACCGAGGCCGCGCTCAAGGCCGTCCTGATCAATCCGGGGCGGGCCGCGATCGATGCCGCGCTCAACGACGTCGCCGCGGCGCTGCCCGGTGGCGGACCGAGGGTCATCACCCGCGCGCAGTGGGGTGCCGACGAGTCGATCCGCTGCGAGGAACCCACCTACGACGACGGCGTCGGCGGCATCACCGTGCACCACACGGCCGGTCGCAACGACTACAGCCGCTCCGAGTCCGCGGGCATCGTCCGCGCGATCTACGCCTATCACGCCGAGACGCTCGGCTGGTGCGACGTCGGCTACAACGCCTTGGTCGACCAGTACGGCCAGATCTTCGAGGGCCGCTACGGTGGCCTCGACCGCGCGGTCCAGGGCGCGCACGCGGGCGGTTTCAACGAGAACACCGCGGGTGTGGCGCTGATGGGCAACTACGAGACCGAGGAGCCGAGCAACGAGGCGATCAACGCGATCGGCAAGTTCATCGGCTGGCGGGCCAAGCTCGCCGGGATCGATCCCAAGGGCACGACCACGATGTACTCCGAGGGCACCGAGTTCACGCCGTACGCCCAGGACGAAGCGGTCGATCTGCCGGTGGTGTTCGCCCACCGCGATGTCGGCAACACCGACTGCCCCGGAGACGCCGCCTACGCGCTGATGGATCGCATCCGCGGGATCGCGGCGGGCAATTCCGGCACCTATACCTCGCCCCCGACGGTGAACCGTCCGCCGAGCCAGCAAGCCCGTGCGCCGCAGGGCAATATGGCCGAACTGGGCGCGATGGTGGACAAGTTCCTCGGCCTGTCCGTCGACAACGCGATCGCCAAGCACTGGGTGGCCAAAGGCGGGGTCGACGGTCCGCTCGGCGCACCGCAGTCGGACCTGATCTCGGGCGCGCAGGGCCGTCAGTACGCGAAGTTCGCCAACGGTTTCGTCTATTCGGGCGAGGGCGGTCAGGTATTCGAGGTGGTCGGCGCGATTCTCGACAAGTATCTGAGCCTGGGCGCCGATTCGGGCGTCCTCGGCCTGCCGACCGGGAGTTCCTACCTCGTCCCGAACGGTCTACGCACCGACTTCCAGCATGGTTCGCTGGTGCTCAACGAGCTCACGGGCATCGTCACGACGTTCTGGAAGACCTACGACGAGACCTACAAGCAGGAGATGAACGGTCAGCCGAAGCCGGGTCAGGCCCCCACCGCCCCGACGCTCGGACTGGCGGTTCCGGCGCCGGCGCCGGCCGACCCACAGGTCCCCGCGGAACCACAGGCCCCACCTGTACCCGCTGAACAGATCCCGCTCGAGCAGGTTCCGGCAGACCCGCCGGCTCCCGAACCCGCCCCGATCGGCTAACCCCCGGTCACGGCGAAGAACGGCCGGTGCACCCTCCGAGCGAGGGGCACCGGCCGTTTTATCGGCGTGCTGGCGCTAGCTCCACCAGCGTTCGAGGACCATCGCCACACCGTGGTCGATATTGCTGCCGGTCACCTCGTCGGCCGCCGCCCGGGCCTCGGGATGGGCGTTGCCCATCGCGACGCCGTGCCCGGCCATCGCCAGCATCGGTACATCGTTGGGCATGTCGCCGAAGGCGACGATCGACGAATGTTCGGCGCCGATCCGGCGCGCGACCTCGGCCAGCCCGGACGCCTTCGTCACCTGCGGCACCGCCAGCTCGATCAGCCCGCTCTCGGTGGAGTAGGTGATCTCGGCGCGGTCGCCGATCAGCGGAGCCAGCGCCGCGCGCATGTCGGAACTGCGGGCCGAACTGAGCCGGATGAGCATTTTGATCGCGGGTGAGTCGATCACCTCGGCGTGTGAGACGACGGTGTCGTCGGGGTTGAGCCAGGCGTGTTCGTAGGTCGGTGAGCTGACGAACTGCGGGGTCACGGCGTCGTGCGCGCTGGCCCCGACCCGCTCGGTGGCCAGGCCGCAACCCGGCAGCGCGTGCTCGGCGACGTCGGCCAGCCAGCTCAGGGTCTCGACATCGAGGGTGTGGCTCGACAGCACCCGATCGGTGGCGCTGTCGTAGATGACCGCGCCGTTTCCGCAGATGGCGAGCGGTGCGTACCCGAGTTCGCTGACGACCGGGTCGATCCAGCGCGGCGGGCGGCCGGTGGCGAGCACGAAGGTGGCGCCGTCGGCGACGAGGGCCCCGACGGCCGCTTTGGTGCGCGCCGAGATCTTGTCGGAATCGTCGATCAAGGTGCCGTCGACGTCGCTGGCCACCAGCAGCGGTTTCGGGTGCAGGTGCGTCATCCCATCTATCCTGCCGCACGTCGCCACGCGGGGACGCCGGACTGTCCCTATGATCAGGGCCTGATTACCCGATCCAGAGGGGACTGATGACCGGCTTCTTGTTGCGGCGCACACTCAACTACGTTGTGCTCCTTCTGCTGGCATCATTTCTGACGTTCAGCCTCGCATCACTCACGTTCAACCCGCTCGAGAGTCTCGAGCAGCGCAACCCACGCCCGCCGCAGTCGGTGATCGACGCGAAGGCCGACCAGCTGCATCTCGACGAGCCGATCCCACAGCGCTATCTCACCTGGCTCGGCGGCGTCGTGCAAGGAGATTTCGGGACCACCCTGGCCGGGCAGCCGGTGAGCGAGGAACTGGGCAGGCGGGTGGCGGTGAGTCTGCGGCTGCTGATTCTCGGTTCCGTCATCGGCACCGTGCTCGGCGTGCTGATCGGCGCGGCGGGGGCGATCCGGCAGTACAAGTTCAGCGACTATTTCTCGACGGTGCTCTCGCTGCTGATCATCTCGACACCGATCTTCTTGCTGGCGACACTGCTGAAATACGGTGCGCTACAGATCAATACGATGACCGGTTCACAGATCTTCCTCTACACCGGCGAGACGTCGGCCACTCAGGTCAACGGTTTCTGGAACGAAATGGTCGACCGCGCACAACATCTGGTGCTGCCGACCCTGGCGCTGGCGCTCTACGGCATGGCCGGCTACAGCCGCTACCAGCGCAACGCCATGCTCGACGTACTGCAGAGCGACTTCATCCGAACAGCGCGAGCCAAGGGCCTCAGCCGTAATCGAGCCCTCTACAAACACGGCCTGCGCACCGCGCTGATTCCGATGGCCACCCTGTTCGCCTACAGCCTCGGCGGCCTGATCACCGGTGCCACCTTCGTCGAGAAGATCTTCGGCTGGCACGGTGTCGGCGAATGGCTGGTCGACTCGATCAACGCCCAGGACCTGTACGTCGTGGTGACGGTGACGGCGTTCGCCGGCCTGGTGGTGCTGGTGTCGGGCCTGCTCTCCGATGTCGTCCTTGCCCTGCTCGACCCGAGGGTGCGTGTCTCATGACCGAAACCGAACTCATCGCCGTCGGCGCACCCGAGGTCGCCGCCGCCGGGCGTCGCAAACTCGTGTGGCGCCGTTTTCTGCGCAACAAGCCCGCTGTGGTCGGCGCGGTGATCCTGGTGGTACTGCTGGTCGCCAGTTTCGCGCTGCCGCCACTGCTGCCGTGGGACTACCAGCAGATGGACTACAAGGCGCTGCTGAAACCGCCGAGCCTCGAGCACCCGTTCGGCACCACCCAGATCGGTCAGGACGTGCTCGCCCAGACCATGCGCGGCCTGCAGAAGTCACTGATCATCGGCTTCTGTGTGGCGATCTGTTCCAGCGTCATCGCCGCGACAGCGGGTGCGGTGGCCGGGCTGCTCGGCGGCTGGACCGACCGCGCGATCATGTGGTTCGTCGATCTGCTGCTGGTGGTCCCCAGTTTCATCATCATCGCGCTGTTCGCGCCGCGCACCAAGGGATCCGGGTCGATCGCGATCCTGATCGTGCTGCTGAGCGTCTTCGGCTGGATGATCGCCGCGCGCATCGTCCGCGGCCTCACCTTGAGTCTGCGTGACCGCGAATTCGTCCGCGCCGCGCGGTATATGGGCGCACCGACTCGCACGGTGATCCTCAGTCACATCGTCCCGAACATCGCCTCGATCCTGATCATCGACACCACCCTGGCCGTCGGCGCGGCGATCGGCGCCGAAACCGGTTTGAGCTTCCTGGGTTTCGGTGTGCAGCCGCCGGACGTCTCGCTGGGTTCACTCATCGCGGCGGGCACCAAATCGGCGCTCACCTATCCGTGGCTGTTCCTGTTCGCCGGTGGCCTGCTGATCACGATCGTGTTGTCCGCCAACCTGGTCGGCGACGGCCTGCGTGACGCGTTCGACCCCGGTGCCCGCGGTGCGCGCAAGTCGCGCAAGGAGGTCGCCGAGCACAAGGACCAGGCGCAGGTGGAGTTGAAGAAAGCCGAGAAGCGATGACCGCGTCGACCGCACCCCTGCTCGAGGTCACCGACCTGCGGGTCTCGTTCCCCGGCGAGGAAGGCCGCGTCGAGGCGGTGCGCGGGGTGAACTACACCGTCGCCGACGGCGAGGTGCTCGCCATCGTCGGCGAGTCCGGTTCGGGCAAGTCGGTGTCCTCGCTCGCGGTGATCGGCCTGCTGCCCGACCAGGCACGGGTGCAGGGATCGGTGCGCCTGCGCGGCCGCGAACTGCTGGGCCTGGGCGACAAGCAGATGTCGAAGCTGCGCGGTTCCTCGATCAGCATGGTCTTCCAGGATCCGCTCTCCGCGCTGACACCGGTGTACCGGATCGGTGATCAGATCGCGGAAGCCCTGCTCGCGCACGGCGAGATGAGCCGCAAGGACGCGGGCGAGCGGGCCGTCGAGCTGCTCGAGCTCGTCGGCATCACCGATGCCAGGGCCCGTTCCAGGGCGTTCCCGCACGAGTTCTCCGGCGGTATGCGACAGCGCGTGGTGATCGCCATGGCCATCGCCAACGATCCCGCGCTGATCATCTGCGACGAACCGACCACCGCGCTCGACGTGACAGTGCAGGCCCAGATCCTCGCACTGCTGCGCAAGGCGCGCGATATCACCGGCGCGGGCGTCATCATGATCACCCACGACATGGGCATCGCGGCCACCGTCGCCGACCGGGTTGCCGTGATGTACGCGGGCAAGGTCGTCGAAACCGCACCGGTCGCAGAGCTTTTCGCGGCGCCGCGCATGCCGTACACCGTCGGCCTGCTCGGCTCCATCCCGCGCATGGACGGCCCGCCGCGCACCCCGCTGATCCCGATTCTCGGCGCCCCGCCCGCCATGCACGCCCTGCCGCCCGGTTGCTCGTTCGCGCCACGGTGCCCGGTCTCGATCGGCGACTGCACCGCCGCCGAACCTCCGCTGGAGAAGGTGAGCCCCGGTCACTCGGTCGCCTGCATCCGCACCGCCGAGGTCGGCACGCACCAGCTCTTCGAGGCCTACCGCAAGGAGATCCCGGCCCCGGCGCACCCCGACCGCACCGACGACGACGTGGTCCTGCGCGTCACCGACCTGGTGAAAACCTTCCCCCTCACCTCCGGGGTGCTGCTGCGCCGCCGCACCGGCGAGGTCCGCGCGGTCGACGGCATCAGCTTCTCCGTGCGCGCCGGCCGCACCCTGGCGCTGGTCGGCGAATCCGGTTCGGGCAAGTCGACCACCCTGTCGCAGATCATGGACCTGGCGCCCCCGCAGTCGGGCAGCATCGAGGTGCTCGGCAACGACGTCGCCACCCTCACCAAGGCGCGCACCCGCGAGATCCGCCGCAAGATGCAGATCGTCTTCCAGGACCCCAGCTCGTCGCTGGACCCGCGCCTGCCGATCTTCGACGTCCTCGCCGAGCCACTGCGCATCGACGGCCGGTCCCGAGAAGAGGTCAACCGGCGAGTGCCGGAGCTGTTGCGGCAGGTCGGGTTACGTCCCGAGCATGCCGATCGCTACCCCTCGGATTTCTCCGGCGGCCAGAAGCAGCGCATCAGCATCGCCCGCGCGCTGGCCCTCGACACCCAGCTGCTGGTCCTCGACGAACCCGTCTCGTCGCTGGACGTGTCGATCCAGGCCGGCGTCCTCAACCTGCTGCGCGACCTACAGGCCGAGCACGGACTGTCCTACCTGTTCGTCTCCCACGACCTGTCGGTGGTGCGCAACCTCGCCCACGACATCGCGGTGATGCTGCAGGGCAAGATCGTCGAATCCGGTCCGGCCGAGCAGATCTTCGCCGATCCTCAGCACGAATACACGCGCTCGCTCATCGCGGCCGTACCGGAACCCGTCGTCAGCGGCTGAGAACGTCGGTCCAGCCTAAAGAGGAGGCGCCATGAGAACCCGTCGAATGCAAGCAGGGCGTAGTGCTCGATTGCGATGTGCTGCCGTGGTGGTGGCTGCCGGGATGATCGTGGCGGGTTGTGGGGGTGGTGGCGACGAGTCTGCGACCGGGCTGAGTGACTCGATCGGATCCACCAGCGACATCAACCCGAAAAGCGTCGATGAGCTTCGCGAGGGCGGCAATCTACGTCTCGCGACCACCGACTACCCCGCCAACTGGAACATCCTGTCCAATGACGGCAACAACGGCGAGATCGGCTACATCGTGCGCGCGATGCTGCCGCGGTCCTACGAGATCGACGCCGCAGGTCAGCTCAGCATCGATACCGATTTCTTCACCGATATCCAGTTGACCAGCACCGATCCGATGCAGGTGACGTATTCGATCAATCCGAAGGCGGTCTGGTCGGACGGTTCGCCGATCACCTGGGAGGATCTGGCCTCCCAGGCGCACGCGCTGAGCGGGCGCGACAAGAGCTATCTGATCGCGATCACCAACGGTTTCGAATTCGTCGACAAGGTAGAGCGAGGTGCCGACGACCAGCAGGCCGTCCTTACCTTCAGCAAGCCCTACGCCGACTGGCGCGGCCAGTTCTCCGGCAACTCCGCCCTCTACCCGAAGTCGGTGACCAGCACGCCAGAAGCGTTCAACACCAGCCTCGCCGAGGCGATCACGCTCACCGCCGGGCCGTTCACCGTCAGCGCCACCGACCGTGGCCAGGGCCGAATCACCCTGGGCCGCAACCCCAAATGGTGGGGCGACAAACCCGTTCTCGACACCATCACCTACAGCGTGCTCGACGCTACGTCGTGGGTCCAGGCATTGCAGAACAACGAAATCGACCTCATTCGCCTGACTACCCTCGACGACGTGAAAACAGTGCGCGGCACCGAGGGACTCGTGGTGCGCCGCGCACCCGGTAATCGCTGGCGCCACATCACTTTCAACGGCGCACCTGGTTCGATCCTGGCCGAAGAGGGTGTACGCGTTGCCATCTCGAAGGCCATCGATCGCCAGGGCATCGTCAACGCGATGCAGAACGGACTGGTCGAGGACCCGAAACCGCTGAACAACCACATCTTCCTCCAGGGCCAAAAGGGCTACCAGGACAACAGTCTCGGCTTCGACCCCGCCGCCGCGGCTCAGCAACTCGACGACCTCGGCTGGAAACTCAACGGTGAAGTGCGCGAGAAGGACGGCCGCAAACTGGTGATCCGCGACGTCATGTACAACGACCCCACCTGGGTCCAGATCGCCCAGATCATCCAGCAGAACCTGGCTGCCATCGGCGTTCAGCTCAACATCGACACCAAGCCCGCCGCCGGTCTTTTCACCGACGTCATCCAGCCCGGAGACTTCGACGCCGCCCAGTACGTCTACGAGGGCGACCCCTTCCCACTGAGCAGCATCCGCCAGATCTACTACTACGACCCCACCGACCTCCAGTCCAACTACGGACGCATCGGCTCCCCCGAACTCAACGCCCTCATCGAGCAAACCCTCACCGAACTGGACCCCCAGAAGTCCATCGCCCTCGCAAACCAGGTCGACCGCCAGGTATTCGAAGAAGGTCACTCCCTCCCCCTGATGCAGTCCGACGGCAGCTTCGGCGCCCGCACCACCCTCGCCAACATCGGCTCCCCCGGGTTGGCAACGTACGACTACACGAAGATCGGATTCACGAAATGACCACAGCAACGTACGCCAGGCGGCTCCGCCAGGCAGGTTTCCGCATCGCGGTGCCCGTTTTCGCTATGACGTTGGCGATCGGTGGTTGTGCGTCCGATGACAGTTCGCAGATCGGCGCAGATTCCATCGGTGCCGTGAACGACATCAATCCCAAGGATGTCAGTGAAGTCCAGGACGGTGGCAACTTCCGCCTTGCGCTGACTGCTTTCCCTGAAACCTTCAATTCGGACCACGTGGACGCGAGTGCCGATGTCTCGGCAGTCGTCGGATGGACGCTACCGGGCACGGTCACGTCGAACGCGGCGGGTGAGCTGTCGGTCGACCACGATTACTTCACCGATATCCAACTCACCGGCACCGCGCCGCAACAGGTGACCTACACCATCAATCCGAAAGCAGTATGGTCTGACGGCACTCCCATCACCTGGGAGGACATGCGCTCCCAGGCGCAGGCACTGAGCGGCAAGGACGTCGCGTTCCAGGTCCGCGGCACCGACGGATTCGACAGGGTGGAGAAGGTCGAGCGCGGCGTCGACGATCGCCAGGCCGTGGTCACCTTCGCCAAGCATTACGCCGAGTGGAAAGGCATGTTCAACCCGCTCTATCCGAAGGCATCCACCGAATCACCTGCCACGTTCGAAAACTGGGCACGTAATAGTCTGCCCGTATCCGCAGGTCCCTTTATGGTCGGCGCGATCGACCGCGCACAACAGCGCATCACGCTGAATCGCAACCCCAAGTGGTGGGGCAATACACCCAAGCTCGACACGATCACCTTCGCCGTGCTCGACTACTCCGCGCGCATGGCAGCTCTGCAGAACAACGAACTCGACGCGGCTTCGGTTTCCGGCATCGAGGAAGTGAAGACTGCGGCCGGTTCGCCGGGGCTGGTTGTGCGGCGCGCGCCATCGACGACCTACTCGCACTTCACCTTCAATGGTGCCCCGGGTGCGATTCTCGAGGATCCGCAATTGCGGGTTGCGATCTCGAAGGCGATCGACCGACAGACAATCGCGAACGCACGCCAGAACGGCTTGGTAGAGAAGCCGGAGCCGCTGAACAACCACATCTTCATGAAGGGCCAGAAGGGCTACCAGGACAACTCCGCCCCATTGTCCTACGACCCTGCGGCAGCCGCCAAGATGCTGGACGACCTGGGCTGGAAGCTCAATGGTGAGGTCAGGGAGAAGGACGGGCGAAAGCTCGAGCTGACCGACGTCATGTACCAGCAGGACGCCTGGGTGCAGATCGCCACGATCGCTCAGCAGAATCTGGCCGCGGTGGGTGTGAAGCTGAATATCCGTACCGTGCCGGGCAATGGTCTGTTCAAAGATGTCGTCGACCCGGGCAACTTCGATATCGTCCAGTTCAGCTGGTCCGGTGGCATTCTGCCGCTCGGCGTACTACCGCAGATCTACGCCTACGATCCGAACAACCGGCTGAGCAACAAGGGTCGAATCGGAACCCCTGAACTCAATGCGCTGATCGAAGAGACCATCGCCGAGCTCGACCCGGAAAAGGCCATCGAGCTCGCTAACAAGGCCGACCGGATGATCTTCGATATCGGGTTCTCACTCCCCATCGTGCAGTCCCCCGGCGCGATTGCGGTGCGTTCTACGGTAGCCAACTACGGTGCCTTCGGTCTCGCATCGACAGATGCGACCAAGGTCGGCTTCGTCAAGTAGCTCTCCGCCACGCGCGGAAAGGAAGGATCACCATGCGAATTCGCTCGCTGGGTACCAAGTTCGCCATTCCGTGCGTGGCGGTCGGCCTGATCCTGTCAGGCTGTTCCTCCGACAACGCCGTAACACCGGGCACCGCCACGATCGGCAGCACCAACGACATCAACCCCCACGATGTGGCGGACCTGCGTGATGGCGGCAATCTGCGGCTGGTGTTGAGCTCATTCCCGGAGTCGTTCAACTATCTGCAGGTCGACGGCGGCACCGAGAGCACCGGTGACGTAATCGAACCGACGTTGCCAGTGGCATACACCAGCAATGCGGCCGGGGAACTGGCGATCAACCACGACTACTTCACCGATATCCAGCTCACCGGCAACAACCCGCAGCAGGTCACCTACACGATCAATCCCAAGGCGGTGTGGACCGACGGGACGCCGATCACCTGGGAGGACATGCGTTCGCAGGCGGCGGCGCTGAGCGGACGTGACACGACCTATCTGATGACAGCCACCAGCGGCTTCGAGCGGGTGGAGAAGGTCGAGCGCGGGGTCGACGACCGGCAGGCGATCGTCACCTTCTCCCAGCCCTATGCCGAATGGCAGGGTCAGTTCAGTCCGCTGTATCCGAAGGCCACCACCGAGTCCGCCGCCGCGTTCAACGACCGCGATCGCAACGGGCTCGCGGTGAGCGCGGGCCCGTTCCAGATCAGCACGATCGATCGTGGACAGAACCGAATCACGTTGACCCGCAATCCGGCATGGTGGGGCGCCACCCCCAAGCTCGACACCATCACTTTCAGCGTGCTCGACAGTTCGGCGTGGCTGCCCGCGATCCAGAACAACGAACTCGACATCGCCTACATGTCCGGCATCGAGAATGTCACCGGCGCGAAGCAGGCCGCCGGCGTAGTGCTGCGGCGCACGCCGGAGCCCAGCTGGTCGCACATCACGTTCAACGGCGCGCCGGGTTCACTGCTCGAAGATCCGCAGGTGCGAATCGCTATCTCCAAAGCTATTGACCGTCAGGGCATCGTCAACGCGTCCCAGAATGGCGTAGTCGACGATCCGAAGCCGCTCAACAACCACATCTTCATGAACGGGCAGAAGGGGTACCAGGACAATTCTGCACCCATCTCCTTCGACCCGACCGCGGCCGCGAAAATGCTCGACGACCTGGGTTGGAAGCTCAACGGCGACGTGCGTGAGAAAAACGGCCGCCGCCTCGAGATCCGCGATGTGATGTACCAGCAGGACGGTTGGGTCCAGACCGCACAGATCGTCCAGCAGAATCTGGCACAGATCGGGGTGAAGCTGAACATCCAAACTGTGCCGGGTAGTGGACTGTTCAAGGATGTGATCGACCCGGGAAATTTCGAGCTGGCGCAATTCAGCTGGGGCGGTAGTTATCTCCCGCTCGGCGCGTTGCCGCAGATCTACGCCTACGATCCGAACAACTTGCAGTCCAACAAGGCACGGATCGGTTCGCCGGAGCTCAATGCCCTGATCGAGCGGACCATCGCCGAACTCGACCCCGACAAGGCGCGCGAACTCGCCAATCAGTGCGATCAGATGATCTTCGCCGAAGGCTATTCGATTCCGCTGAACCAGGCTTCGGGTACGTATGCGGTGCGGGAGAATCTCGCGAACTACGGCGCGTTCGGGCTTGCCACCGCCGACTACACCAAGGTCGGCTTCCTGAAGTGAGCGACGGCCCGGCGCGCGCACTCACCTATCCGCTGCTCGTCACGAGCGGCACCCTCGCGGTGATCGCCGCGTGGGTGCCGTTCGCGGATGTCGATCAGTTGAGTGCGCTCGCCGTGGTCGCTCTCGCCGTACTCGCCTATACCGCGTATCAAGGCGGACTTGCCTTCGGGGTTTTCCCGACGGGGCTGGTTGCGACAGGGACTGTGCGCGGTAGACGGGTTCGGCAGCAGCATCGGCTGGTCAGCCGGTCGTGGCTGGAGATCAGCAGTGGTGATCGGATGGTGTGGCAGCCGGTGTTCTATGAGCCGTCGCTGTCGGTGCTCACTCCGGCCGAGCTGGAGCTGACCGATCGATCCATTCATGAGGGGGGCACGCGATTCTTCCCCTCGGGGCGTGTGCGCACCACCGAGCCGGCGGGCAAGCTCGTGGACAATCCCTCCCGGCCCGTCGATCCGCCCACGTTCGGGATCGCCCGCCGTCTGGTCCTCGACCTTCAGCAGGCGGTCGGCGCTCCCCTCGTCGGCCTGCTGTGGGTCTATGTCATGAACGGCGGGCTCGGCGCGTTCGTCGCCACCACGACGGTCGCCGCCGCCACCTTCACCTGGCTTTCCGCCATCCGGGGCTCCGACCCCAGCTAAACCACCGGGCAGCTTCGCCACCCTTCTTTCCTGATCCAACTGGTCTGACCACTTGACCTCTTACCGCCGAGGGCGCATCATCGGGGTATGGCATGGACTCCCGTGGTGAAGCGCTCGGTTTCCGGTGATGTGTTCGAGCAGATCGCCGCCGAGGTGCTGGGCGGGGAGCTGGCGGCGGGAAGCACGCTGCCGAGTGAGCGGCAGCTGGCCGAGGCGCTGGGGGTGTCGCGGCCCGCGGTGCGGGAGGCGTTGCAGCGGTTGGCCGCGGCGGGGCTGGTGGCGGTTCGGCAAGGCGAGGCGACGACGGTGCTCGACTATCGGCGCAGCGCCGGGCTGGAAGTGCTTCCGCGACTGCTGCTTCGGGGTGATTCGATCGATCCCGCGGTCGCTCGCAGCATTCTCGAGGCGCGGCTGCACAACGGGCCGAAGATCGCCGAGCTGGCCGCCGCGCGGGTCCGATCGCGAGGGGCGGACGATCCGCGCGTCGCGAGCGACCTGGCGCTGTTGGGCGACTCCGCCGATTCCCTTGTCGCCGAATCGGATCCACTCACCCAGCAAAGAATCGCACTCGAATTCTGGGACCACATCCTCGACCTCGCCGATTCGATCGCCTTCCGGCTGATGTATTCCATGCTGCGCGCCGCCTACGAACCCGCCTTGGCCGCGCTGGCGCCGATCATGTCCACCGAGGTGGGCAATGGCGTCGCCTATCGAGACCTGGCCGCCGCGATCGCCGCGGGCGAGCCGGAACGGGCCGCCGACACCGCCCGAGCACTGCTCGGGCCGGCGACCACCGCCCTGATCCATGCCCTCGACGGGGCATGATCCACCCGAGGAATGACATGACCGATCACCGTCCGACAACGACGTCGCACGATTCCGACGAGTCCCGTGCGACCGAAACCCGCCGAACCCCTGACCGTGGCTCGCCACGGTCGATCCGGCGCAGCATGCCCCTGAGCGAGGCGGCCCGCGAATTCCTCCGGCATCCGTCACCCTGGATGATCGCCGCGGTCTTCGTGGTCGCGGCGAGTACCCGCATCGCCATCGGCGACTGGCAGCTCACCGATGCCCTTGTCCCCGTGGTGATTCTGGCCGCGTTCCCGCTCATCGAGTGGATCATCCACGTCACCGTGCTGCACTGGCGTCCACGGCATCTCGGCCCGCTGACTCTCGACAGCGAGCTGGCCCGCAAACACCGCGAGCACCACGTCGACCCGCGTGACATCCCGCTGATCTTCATTCCGCCGAAGTCGCTGCTGCTCACGATCGTCGCCCTGGTCGCGATCGCCCTGCTCGCCTTCCCCCGCACCGGCCTCGGCCTCACCTTCCTGCTGACCATCACCACACTCGGCCTGCTCTACGAGTGGACGCACTACCTGATCCACACCGACTACAAGCCGAAACATGCCCTGTACCGGGCTGTTTGGCGCAATCACCGCCACCACCACTACAAGAACGAGCACTACTGGTTCACCGTGACCACCTCCGGCACCGCCGACCGTCTCCTGGGCACCGCCCCCGACCCGGCCACGACACCGACCTCCCCCACGGCGCGCAACCTCCACGCCGGCTAGATCCCAGGCATCGCCTCGGGGCAGCACTCGGACCCGGCTCGCACCATCAGGCGAGCCGGGTTTTTACTTGACACATTAATACCCTAGGGGGGTATGGTACCGGGCACGGGACGCACTCCGCTCGAAAGGACGAAAGTCGTGACTACGCAATCGCAATCCACCCGGAAGTGGTGGGCGCTGGCGGTGATCGCCGCCGCGCAGTTCATGGTCATCATGGACACCTCGATCATCGGGATCGCGCTGCCCAAGATGCAGGCCGAACTCGGATTCACGCCGGGCAATCTGACGTGGGTGTTCAACGCCTACGTGATCGCGTTCGGCGGTCTGCTGCTACTCGGCGGCAGGCTCTCCGATCTACTCGGCGCTCGCCGGGTATTCGCCGCGGGCTGGGTGGTGCTCGGCCTCGGCTCCGTCATCGCCGGTGCCGCGGGCAATGTCGGCGTCGAGCTGGCCGGTCGGGCGATCCAGGGTGGTGGTGCGGCGCTGATCGCGCCTTCCGCACTCACGCTGCTGATGATGCTGTTCGGCGGCTCGCCCCAGGAGCTCACCAAGGCGCTCGCCGTGTATGGCGCGGCCGCGCCCGCCGGCGGTACCGCGGGCGTGTTCCTCGGTGGTGTGATCACCGAATACATCAGCTGGCCTTGGGTTTTCTACATCAACATTCCGATCGCCGTGCTGGCGCTGATCGCCGTGCCGCTGCTGATGCCCGCCGCTCCGGCGCGCAAGGGGTCCATCGATATCGCGGGATCCGTCACTGTGACAGCCGGTTTGGCGGCCGCGGTGTACGCGATCGTGCAGGCACCGGAGGTCGGTTGGGCCTCGGGTGAGACCTGGGGTGTGCTGGCGCTGGCTGCCGCGCTGCTGGCCGGCTTCGTCGCCATCCAGTCCCGGCGTGGCGAGCCGCTCATGCGGCTGAGCATCTTCCGCGCACCGAACCTGGCCGCCGCCAACTTCGCCCAGTTCGCGCTGGCCGCCGCGTGGGTACCGATGTGGTTCTTCCTCAACCTGTACCTGCAGCAGGTGCTCGGGTACAGCGCGTTCCCGTCGGGTGCGGCACTACTGCCGATGACCACGCTGATCATGCTCGGCATGGTGGTGCTCGCCCCGAAGGCGATGCAACGTTTCGGTGCGAAACCGATGATCGTCACCGGCCTGATCGTGCTCGGCCTCGGCCTCGGGGTGATGTCGCTGGTGCGGCCGACCGGCAACTTCTGGATCGACGTGCTGCCCGCCTCGCTGATAGCCGCAGGGGGTATGTCGCTGGCCTTCATTCCCTCGCTCGGCACCGCCATCTCGGCGGCACGACCCGAGGAAGGCGGGCTGGCCTCGGGCATCGTCAACGTCAGCTACCAGGTGGGTTCGGCGCTCGGCCTGGCAGCGATGACGGCGGTGGCCGCCGCGTTCGGCGCGAGCGAGCTCGGCGACGCCTCGGCGCTGACCGACGGCTATTCCGCGGCCTTCCTGGGGGCGGGCGTACTCGCCCTGGCAGGCGCGGGAATCACCGCGGCGACCATGCGGACCCCGGCCGCCGACAAGGCCGGCGCGACTGTTTGACAAAGTACCCTAGGGGGGTATGGTAATGATCGAGAGCGAAGCGAGGAGAGTTCCATGAGCACCACCACTGTCACCGTCACCGGCATGACCTGCGGCTGCTGCGTCAACAAGGTCCGCGACAAGGTCGGCGCCCTGCCCGGCGTCACCGGTGTCGATGTCGACCTGGCCGCAGGCTCGGTAACCATCGACGGCACCGAGCCCGAACGCACCGCCCTCGCCGACGCCGTAGCCGCGGCCGGCTTCCAACTCGCAGACTGAACGGATACGGAGCATCCCGATGAACGCAACAGGCAAGTTCGCCGGATTCACCCTCGGCCTCGCGGCGGTCTTCGGGATCGCTCTGGCCGCAGGTGCCCTGATCGGTCCGCAACCTTCCGAACCGGCCGGGCACGGCGAGCACTCGACCGCGGCGGCACCGTTTACCGATCTCCCCGGCGGGCTGCTCGCCACCGACCAGGGCTACACGCTGGCCCTGGACAAGCCGAACACCACCACCGCACCGCAGTCGCCCACAAGTTTTCGCATCCTCGACGCGAACGGCGCACCGGTGACGAAGTACGTGAACAGCCACGACAAAGACCTGCACCTGATCGTGGTCCGACGCGACATGGCGGGCTTCCAGCATGTCCACCCGGTCCTCGATCCGGCCGGAACCTGGACAGTCCCGCTGAACCTCAGCCGGGGCGGCGACTACCGCGTCTACGCCGACTTCACCCCCCAGGGTGGGTCGAACCTGACGCTCGGCGCCGATCTGCGGGTCGCGGGCAACTACGACGTGCAGACACTGCCCGCCCCCGCCGCCACCGCGCAGGTCGGCGAGTACACGGTCGCGCTGAACGGCACGGTCGCCCCCGGCACCGCGTCGAAGTTGACGCTGTCGGTCAGCCGCAACGGCACCCCCGTCACCGACCTGCAGCCCTACCTCGGGGCCTACGGTCACCTGGTAGCCCTGCGCGCCGCCGACCTCGCCTACCTGCACGTTCATCCCGAGGGCATGCCCGGCGACGGAGTCACCCCCGCCGGACCCGGCATCGACTTCATCGTGAACGCACCGAGCGCCGGCGACTATCGCCTGTTCCTCGACTTCCAGCACCAGGGCGTGGTGCGCACCGCCGAGTTCACGGTGCGGGTCGCCGCGCCGAACGCCACCGGTGCGAGCAACCCCGCCCCGACCAGCGCGCCCGCCGACCACGGCACCCCCGGCCACGGCCACTGACCCCACCTGTTTCACCCGCGATCGCTCAGCAAGAATTGCTATCAGGAACGAAGGAGCACCCCATGACCGCCGTGACACACCCACCGGGCACCGGCCAGGTAGAACTGGTGATCGGTGGCATGACCTGCGCTTCCTGCGCGAACCGGATCGAGAAGAAGCTCAACAAGCTCGACGGGGTCACCGCCACGGTCAACTACGCGACCGAGAAGGCGCGCGTCGACTTCACCGGTGACGTCTCCCCCGAGGCGCTGATCGCCACCGTCGAGCAGGCCGGCTACACCGCGGCACTCCCCGCGCCGAAGAAGCCCGAGACCGACGAAACGCCGGTCGCCGACGCGGACCCGACGGCCTCGCTGCGCACCCGGCTGATCGTGTCGGCGCTGCTCACCGTGCCGGTGATCGCGATGGCGATGATCCCGGCGCTGCAGTTCACCAACTGGCAGTGGCTCTCGCTCACGCTGGCCGCACCGGTCGTGATCTGGGGCGCGCTGCCCTTCCACAAAGCCGCGTGGACCAACCTGAAGCACGGCACCGCCACCATGGACACCCTGGTCTCGATGGGCACGCTCGCCGCGTTCGGCTGGTCGCTGTACGCGCTGTTCTGGGGCACGGCGGGCACGCCGGGAATGAAGCACCCGTTCGAGTTCACCATCGCGCGGATGGACGGCACCGGCAGCATCTACCTCGAAGCCGCGGCGGGCGTGACCACGTTCATCCTGGCCGGGAGGTATTTCGAGGCACGGTCGAAGCGACGGGCGGGCGCGGCACTGAGGGCCCTGCTCGAGCTCGGCGCGAAGGACGTCGCGGTTCTTCGCGGCGGCGTCGAGACGCGAATTCCGGTGGAACAGCTGGCAGTCGGTGACGAGTTCATCGTGCGGCCGGGCGAGAAGATCGCCACCGACGGTGTGATCACCGAGGGGACGTCGGCGGTCGACGCGTCCATGCTCACCGGCGAGTCGGTGCCGGTCGAGGTCGGCGTCGACGATGGCGTCACCGGCGCCACCGTGAACGTCGGCGGACGACTCGTCGTGCGCGCCACCAGGATCGGCGCCGACACCCAGCTCGCCCAGATGGCGCAGCTCGTCGAGGACGCGCAGACCGGCAAGGCGCAGGCACAGCGGCTGGCCGACCGGATCTCCGGCATCTTCGTCCCGATCGTCATCGCGCTCGCCGTGGCCACCCTCGGATTCTGGCTCGGCACCGGCGGATCCATCGCCGCCGCCTTCACGGCGGGCGTGGCGGTGCTGATCATCGCCTGCCCCTGCGCCCTCGGCCTGGCCACCCCGACCGCGCTGATGGTCGGCACCGGACGCGGCGCGCAGCTGGGCATCCTGATCAAGGGACCCGAGGTGCTCGAATCGACCCGCAAGGTCGACACCATCGTGCTGGACAAGACCGGCACCGTCACCACCGGCAAGATGACGCTGCTCGACGTGATCCCCGCCGAGGGCGAACTCGGCAGCAAGGTGCTGGAACTCGCTGGTGCACTGGAGGATTCGTCGGAGCACCCGATCGCGCAGGCCATCGCCAAGGGCGCACGCGACGAGTTCGGCACCCTGCTGCCGGTGGAGGGTTTCGCCAATGTCGAAGGCCTCGGCGTGCAGGGCGTGGTCGACGGTCACGCGGTGATCGTCGGCCGGGCGCGACTGCTGGCCGACTGGTCACAGCCACTCGACGAGACGCTGGAAACCGCACTGGCGGAAGCGGAATCGGCGGGCAAGACCGCGGTCGCGATCGGCTGGGACGGCAGAGCGCGCGGCGTGCTGGTTGTCGCCGACGCGGTGAAGCCGAGCTCGGCGCAGGCCATCGCGCAGTTCCGCGAGCTCGGGCTGACGCCGATCCTGCTCACCGGTGACAATGCCCGCGCGGCCCGCACCATCGGCGACGAAGTGGGCATCGACGAGGTCATCGCCGAGGTGCTGCCGCAGGACAAGGTCGACACCGTCAAGCGGCTGCAGGCCGAGGGCAAGGTCGTCGCCATGGTCGGTGACGGCGTCAACGACGCGGCCGCCCTGGCCCAGGCCGACCTCGGCCTGTCGATGGGCACCGGCACCGACGTCGCCATCGAGGCCAGCGACCTCACCCTCGTCCGCGGCGACCTCCGCGCCGCCGCCGACGCGATCCGCCTGTCGCGCCGCACCCTGGCCACGATCAAGGGCAACCTGTTCTGGGCCTTCGCCTACAACGTGGCCGCCATCCCCCTGGCCATGGCGGGCCTGCTCAACCCGATGCTGGCCGGCGCCGCGATGGCGTTCAGCTCGGTCTTCGTGGTGAGCAACAGCCTGCGCCTGCGCCGGTTCTCCTCGACCGCGCAGTAGGCCCTCGGCCAGAGGCGAGGTCCGTGGATCTACGGACCTCGCCTCGTCAGAACAGGTACTGCTGGTCTGCCGAGATGAAGAAGCCGTGACCGCCGGCGTCGCAGCGAACGCCCTGCTGGGTGGAGGTGCAGGCGGCGCCGCGGACGATGATGGTGTCACCGTAGTTCAGGGTCTTTCCGCCGCCCTTGTTGGTGCCGTCCACCGGCTCGCCGACGAAGAAGCCCTGGTTGGTGCACAGGAATTCCGCTGTGCCGCCGTAGATGTGGGCGGCGACCTTGCGGGCCGGCGAGTTGTCGCAGGTGGGGAGTTCGGGCGGGATCACGTGTGTATCGGCCAGCTGGCAGCCGACGCCGAGGGTGCCTTCTTCGACGAAGCCGCACAGGATGTTGCCGGTGGGCGACTGGAAGTAGAAGTTGTTGCGCTGCTGGTAGTCGCGGGCGTCGACGGTGGCGTCGTCGCGGGTGGGCAGGTCGGCCGGACTCGGGCCGGTGCCGGGCGCGGTGGGTGGCTCGTTGGAGGCAGGCGCGACGGTCGAAGCGTTGCCCTGATCCGCGGGCTGGGTGGTCACCGGCACGCGCGATTGCGTGGACGCACCGTCACACGCGGCGAGCCCACCGGCGAGCACCGCCAGCGCGGCCACCGCGATTACTGATCTCATGATCTCTCCCCTCGATGTCCGACCCCATTCGAAGGAAGAATCGACAGCAGGAGCGGATTCGTTTCCTTCGCTCATGAACCGTGACCCACCCGAGGTGAGCCCGTGACGACAGCTCAGCACGTCTGGTACGCCGCGTACGGCTCCAACATGCACGCGCGGCGGTTCGCCTACTACCGCGAGGGCGGCACCCCGCCCGGAACCGACCACACCTATCCGGGGTTCCGTGACCGGTCCGCACCGGCCTCCGTCGCACCGCTCGACCTACCGGGAAGCCTGTATTTCGCCTGGCAGAGCCCCGTGTGGACGGGCGGAGTCGGGTTCTATGCCGCGCGCCCGGCGGCGGGCTGGCCGATCGGCGCGGCGGCCCGGGGGTACTTGCTGACCGTCGGTCAGTTCGGCGACCTGCTGGCGCAGGAGATGTATCGAAGCCCGGCGATCGACTTCGATTTGGCGCCGGTCCTCGCCGACGGTGCGGTGCGGCTCGGGCCGGGGCGGTACGAGACGGTGGTGCACGCGGGGACGCACGACGGGATTCCCGTCCTCACCTTCACCTCACCGTGGGACCCGGAAACCGTTGCCCTGCGACGGCCCTCGGCCCGATATCTGACGATGATCGGCGCCGGGCTGCGCGAATCACACGGCTGGGAGCCCGATCGCGTCGTCGAGTACCTGCGGGTGCGGCCCGGAATCGCCGGGCACTGGACCGAAGCCGACCTGCGCGGCGCGCTACTCGGCGGCACCGGACTCGAGCCGCCCTAGATTTTCGGCGCGCCGATCGCGGGTACTCCCCTGGTGCGGGACGTCGACCACCGGGAGCACACGCATGGAGTGGTTCACGGCACCGGAGTACTGGCAGGGCAGGCTGATCTTCCAGCGTGGCCTGGCGGTGATCTACGCCCTCGCCTTCCTGACGGCGGCGCGGCAGTTCCGCGCGCTCCTCGGTGAGCGCGGGATGCTGCCCATCCCGCGATACCTGGCCCGGACGCCGTTCCGCCGGTCACCCAGCCTGTTCCACCTGCGCTACTCCGATCGGTTCTACGCGGGCATCGCCTGGTTCGGTGCGGTGCTCGCGGCGGCGGTCGCGTTCGGCCTCGCCGATCTGGTGCCGCTGTGGGCGGCCATGGCGCTGTGGTTGCTGCTGTGGGCGCTGTATCTGTCGATCGTCAACGTGGGGCAGACCTGGTACTCGTTCGGCTGGGAATCACTGCTGCTCGAGGCGGGGTTCCTGGCGATCTTCCTCGGCAACGACACCGTCGCGCCGCCGCTGCTGGTGTTGTTCGCCGCGCGCTGGCTGCTGTTCCGGGTGGAGTTCGGGGCCGGGCTGATCAAGATGCGCGGCGATCGGTGCTGGCGCGACCTCACCTGCCTGTACTACCACCACGAGACCCAGCCGATGCCCGGCCCGCTGAGCTGGTTCTTCCACCATCTGCCCCGGCCGCTGCACCGGGTGGAGGTCGCCGCCAATCATGTCGCGCAGCTGATCGTGCCGTTCGGGCTGTTCGCGCCGCAGCCGGTGGCGAGCGTCGCGGCGGGCGTCATCATCGTCACGCAGTCGTGGCTGGTGGTCTCCGGCAATTTCGCCTGGCTGAACTGGGTGACTTTGCTGCTGGCCACCACCGCCGTCAGCGCGTACCCGGTACTGCCGGACGCGCCGCCGGTGGCCGAGCCGCCCGGGTGGTTCCTCGGCGCCGTCGTCGCCTTCGTCGCGATGGTGGTGGTGCTGAGCTTCTGGCCGGTGCGCAACCTCCTCTCCGCACAGCAGGCGATGAACGCCTCGTTCGACCCGTTGCACCTGGTCAACACCTATGGCGCGTTCGGCAGCATCACCCGGGTTCGCCAGGAGATCGTGCTGGAGGGCACCGATGCCACCCACCTCACGCCGGACACGGTGTGGCGCGAATACGAGTTCAAGGGCAAACCGGGCGACCCTCGGCACCGTCCACGCCAGTGGGCGCCCTATCACCTGCGGCTGGACTGGTTGATGTGGTTCGCCGCGCTGTCGCCGGCCTACGCGCGATCGTGGGCACTGCCGCTGGCGATCCGGCTGCTCGACAACGACCCCGATACCCTGCGCCTGCTGCGGCGCTGCCCCTTCCCCGACGCACCGCCGCACTACGTGCGCGCCCGGCTGTACGAGTACCACTTCAGTACGCCCGCCGAACTGTTCCGCGAACGGATCTGGTGGCGCCGAACCCTGATCGGCGAGTTCCTGCCGCCGCTGAGTCACGCGCGCCTCGACCGGCGCCGGGAATGAGAAAAGCCCGGCACGACGGCCGGGCTTTTCGTTGAGCGGATGACGAGATTCGAACTCGCGACCCTCACCTTGGCAAGGTGATGCGCTACCACTGCGCCACATCCGCGTGCCTTCCGAAACCGATCCGGCGAGCGCCGGTGACTTCGTCGTGCGAGTACGAACTTTAGCGCGAAACTCCCGAACTACGAAATCCGGGCTCACTCATCACCCGGATCGGCGGTGAGAACCCGCGTCGGCGGGCACCGTTAAGCAGGTCACAAGGTTGCGGAAAAGACTGCGGGGGAAGGTCTTTCGCAGGCGGTTGTGACCGCGTGAATCATGGGAGGAACGGCAATGAAGTCTCTGGGGATGATCGCGGCGGGCGTTGCGATGACGGCGCTGACCGTGTTGGGGGCCGGACCGGCGCACGCCGACTTCACCGACCCGGTGGAGTACACCGACAGCGGGGAGAACGTGGAGGACGAAGGGTTCGGGGAGTACGCGGTCAACCGTTCCGACCCGAACTCGTGCCTGGTGGTGCAGAACCACACCGGCGGGCAGGTGACGGTTCGGTTGAACTACCCGACCAGCGGCGGAAAGTGGCTGTTCAACCACGATCAGGTCGGTGTGCTGATGCGCAACGGCAAGGTGGTCACCTCACCGTCCGGGAATTGGAATGTGCGCACGAACCCGCCGATCAGGTTCAACTGGGTCTACGACGGCAACATGAACACCCGCAGGGGCTGCAACGGGTCGTGGGTGCTGACGATGAACTGAGCCGCAGGGGTCCGGTGCGCCGCCACGCACCGGACCCGCCCGGTCAGCTCGGCTTCGACGCGCCGCCTGCGACGACGGGGGCGAAGGCGGCGCGGTGGTCGGCGGCCCAGGCGGCGTAGCCGCGAGGTGGTCTGCCGAGGGCGCGTTCGATGTCGTCGGTGATGAGCTCGTTGTGGCCGCCGCGGATGAAGGCCTGGCCGGTCAGTGAACCTTCCACGAACGCGGGCGGAAGACCCGCGGCGACCATGAACGCGCGGGCGTCGGCTTCGGCGATGTCGGTGACGGCGATCGGGCGGTCGAGAACCTGCGCGAGAACGTCGGCCTGGTCGCGGGCGGTGTGCAGATCGGGGCCGGTCAGTGTGTAGATGCGGCCGTGGTGGTCGTTCGAGCGCAGCGCCGCCGCGGCGACCGCCGAGACATCGCGCGGGTCGACTACGGCCTGCCTGCCGTCGCCGGTGAGGTTCGGGACGGGGTGACCGTTGCCGAGCGGTTCGATCCAGCTGAACGTATTCGACGCGAAAGTGTTGGGGCGCAGGATCGTCCACTCCAAGCCGGAGTCGCGCACGGCCTGCTCCCCTGGCACATGCCAGGAACCCGGCACGCCGAGACGTGGGTCGCCGGTGCCGACCGCGGACAGCTTCACCACTCGCCGCACACCGGCCTTTCGCGCGGCAGCCACCAGTTCGGCATCGGTGCCGGTGCCGTCCGGGCCGGGGATCCCGACGAGGAACGCGGCCTCTACGCCCGTCATGGCGGGCCCGAACGTCGCCGGATCGCGGTAGTCCACCCGCACCACCTCGACTCCGGCGGGGAACCCTGCCCGCGCCGGGTCGCGGGTCGCCGCCCGGACGGCGACGCCCTCGGCTGCCAGCTGTCGGACGATGTCACTTCCGATGGTGCCTGTCGCACCGGTGATCAGGATCATGGAACGAGCATGGCCGCCGGGCTGCCTGCGGATATAGGAGAAATCGGCACGGACATCCCGGCCCGCGCCGCCTACAGTCGACCAGGTGGAGTATCTGACCCCGGCGCACATCGAGACGCCCGTGACAACACCGGAATCGTTGCGCCCGTGGCTCACCGAACTCACCAGCACGCCGCTGTTCGACGACCTCGCTCAGCCGTTCGCGCATCCGCCCGTCGCGACGACCACGGTCGTCCTGCGTACCGAAAAGTCCGGTCGCGGTAGCGCGTTCGTCGTCGGCGCGCAGACGAAGGCGTCCTACTCGACACCCGAGGAGCCCGCCGGGTGCGTGCGGCTGCGCCTGGAACCGGGCGTGACCCGCCAGCTGCTCGGCGTGACCGCGGGCGAACTCACCGACCGCGTCGTTCGACTCGACGAATTGCCGGGTCCGCTGGGCGGTTTCGCGACGGAACTGACGGGCGTGCCCACCGCACACGCGATCACCCATCTGGAAGATCTACTGCCGCACAGTATCTCGGAGTCGGATACCGATCGGGCGCACCGGATCGTGCTGCGCGAGGCGATCTCGGCGCTCACCGCCGACAACGCCCCCGCACTCTCCGAACTCACCGCGCGCCTCGCTGTCAGCGAGCGCCAGCTGCGCAACCTGTTCACCACGGGAATCGGACTGTCCCCCAAGCATTTCGCTCGCATTCAACGCCTGCGCCGGGTCCTCGCCTACGCGGGCGACACCCCATGGTCACACCTCGCGGCGAGTACCGGCTTCTACGATCAGTCCCACCTCACCGCCGACTTCCGCACCCTCATGGGCGTCCCACCCGCCGCCTACCTTCGCGGCAAGCTGCCGGCACCGACGCGCTGCCGGATTCCGCGCTGAGTCAACCCTCGGCGGGCATCCATCACACCGCCGAACGGGCACGGCGGCGATCACGACGCGGGCGCGGTCACCACCCTGATCGTGGGCGGATGTCGCAGGCTCTGACCGACCACGCAATAACGCTCGGTGAGTTCGCCGAGCTTGACCAAGGTGGCCTCGTCGACGGCATCCGAGGTGGTGACGGTGATCGTCACGGCGATCGGTGAAACCCCGACCTCCGCGGTCCGATCGATGCCCAACGTGCCGGTGGCGTCGAAGGAAGCTGCCGCCTCCACGTCGGCGCCCGTGATCGGCAGGCCCATCGCGGTGGCGACGCTGCGGCAGGTCACCCCGGCGCAGGCCGCCACCGCCTCGAGCAGCATGTCACCCGAGCAGGCGTCGGCGCCGTCACCGCCGGTGGCGCGGTGCAGCCCGGCACGGACCGGGCCCGCGAAGGTCCGCACCGTGCAGGTGATGCCGGATTCGGTGAACGAACCAGCGGCGCGCAGGGCGGTGACCGCGGCGGCCGGGTCGTCCCGGTAGCGCTGTTTCACCGGAGCTTGCAGGGCCTTCAACTCCGCCGCGGTGGTCATCTCCCGAGCGTATGCCCGCCCGGGGCCGAAATGTCAGCCCTCGGTGTCCTGCGTTTTCTCTGCCTTGCGGGCGAAACGTTCGGCCGCTTCGGCTTCGTCGAGGGCGGTGGCCTCTTCGAGGGAAGGGGCACTGCCACCGAGCCGTTTCGGGACCCAGTAGGCGCCGGGCTCGTGCTCATAGGATTCTTGCAGGTCGGCGAGCATTTCCTGCATGGTGGAGCGAAGCTGGGCGGTGAGGTCGGCGGCGGGTTCGTAGGGCTGGATGGGGGTACCGACGGCGATCGAGATGGGGGTGTTGGTGCGGCCGAGCCGCTTGGGGAAGCCCTTGGTCCAGACGCGCTGGGCGCCCCAGATGGTGATCGGGATGATCGGGACGCCCGCCTCCAGTGCCATGCGGGCCGCGCCGGACTTGAATTCCTTGATCTCGAAGCTGCGGCTGATCGTGGCCTCGGGGTACACGCCGACGAGCTCGCCGTCGCGCAGGTACTGCACCGCCGATTGGTAGGAGTCGGCGCCCGCGGTGCGGTCGACCGGAATGTGCTTGAGAGTGCGCATGATCGGGCCGGAGATCTTGTTGTCGAACACTTCCTGCTTGGCCATGAACCTGATGTAGCGGCGGGGGGTGCGCACAGGCAGACCCGCGTAGGTGAAGTCCATGTAACCGGTGTGGTTGACCGCCAGCACGGCGCCGCCGGTGGCGGGGATGTTGTCCGCCCCCTTGACGGTGAACTTCAGACCTTCGAGGAAGAACAGGGTTCGGGCCACGCCGATGATCGAGAAGTAGAGGGGTTCCACAAGTACGCAAGCGTAGTCGTAGATCCCCGCATCGGCAGGGGTGCCATCGGCGCGGGCGGCCACCGTAGAATCGCGGCGTTCGCCCGCGCAGCGAATCCGCTTCGCGCACACCGGTCTACACCCCGGCGAGTCCGCTCGCCCCGACAGTCACTCCCCCGCCGTCGTCACAGGCGGGTGCCACGACCTAGGAATCGAGGAACGTCGTAGTGGAACGCGCCCAGCTTGCCCAGACCCGCCCGCACCGCGCCTACGCGCTGGTCACGGGATTGACCGTCGCCGCGGCGCTGGTCGCCGGGTGCGATTCGGTGTCGGGGATCCCGGGCGATCCGGTCGAGAGGACCACTACCGCGTCGACCACGACCGCCGCGGCGCCGACGACCGCGACTCAGGCCATCGCACCCGGTGAACCGGCGCCCAACAGCCCACTGCCCGCCGACGCACCCCAGGTCGGCGCGGTCGCAGGCCACGCCGACGCCGTCACCGCCGTGCGCCGCTGGGCGGCCGACCTACAAACCGGCACGGTGCAAGAACTCCAGGACAACTGCTGGACCATTCCGCCTGCCACCGTCGCCGAGATGTACGCCGACCCCCAGTCGGTGCTGGCTGCCCTCGCCACCCCGGGCACCGCGACCGCCGACACCGTGACCTGGCGTAACCGAACCGTTACCGTCACCGTCGACCGCGAGTCCGTGGCTTCCGGATATGCCTGCGGACGGGTGTCCGCCGCGGGCGTCGAGCCCGGTTACGACGACGCCGACGCGCGCCACGCCGTGCGCCGCTACCTCGCCCGCGCCACCGGCAAACCACTCAACGCGGCAGACATCGAAGCAGACCATCCGCTGACCTGCAAGGCCTCGCCCGCGAGCTGGGATCCCGAGGGCACCGGCAACCCCGTAGCAGCCCCCTTGACAGGCGACTCGGGCAAAGTAGGCAATGTCACCTCCTACACCGGCGAGGAGCTACGATCCGAGCAGGTTCGTGGCGACTACCTGGCAGTTCACGTCCCTGTGACCACCTCACCCGGGGGCACGCGGACGCGCACTTTCACGGTTGTCGCGACCGCTGAGGGCTATTGCATCGGTGACGTAACGATTTAGCCACTACCCTGGTTGGCTGGTACGCCGAAGCAGTCAGGGGGCCCGAGGCGGTAGCTCGCCATTGATCCGGCGAATCAGATCCTGGTAGGAGGAAACAGCTCGTGCAGATCACCAGCGTCGGACACGCCGGCTTCCATATCCGAACCGAGGCCGGCACGATCCTGTGCGATCCCTGGGTGAACCCCGCGTACTTCGCGTCGTGGTTCCCCTTCCCCGACAACTCCCAGCTCGACTGGGAGACCCTCGGCGATGTCGACTACCTGTACGTCTCGCACCTGCACCGCGATCACTTCGACGCCGCCCACCTGGCGAAGTACGTGAACAAGGACGCCACGATCCTGCTGCCCGACTACCCGGTGCTCGACCTGCGCCGTGAGCTCGAGGCGCTGGGGTTCACCAAGTTCTTCGAGACCGAGGACTCGGTCAAGCACACGATCACCGGGCCGAAGGGCTCCGTCGACATCATGATCGTCGCGTTGCGCGCGCCCGCCGACGGCCCGATCGGCGACTCCGGCATTCTCATCTCCGACGGTGAGACCACCTGTTTCAACATGAACGACGCCCGACCGGTGGACATGGACGTCATCCACGACGCGTTCGGCGATATCGACATCCACCTGCTGCAGTATTCGGGCGCCATCTGGTACCCGGCGGTGTACGACATCCCGGCGCGGACCAAGGCCAACTTCGGCAAGCAGAAGCGTCAGCGCGGGATGGATCGCGCGCGCTCCTACATCGAGCAGGTCGGCGCGACCTGGGTGGTGCCCTCGGCCGGTCCGCCGGTGTTCCTCGACTCCGAGCTGCGCTATCTCAACGACGATCGCGGCGACGAAGGCAACATCTTCCCCGATCAGATCGTGTTCCTCGATCAGATGAACATTCACGGCAACCCCGGCGGGATCCTGATGATCCCCGGTTCGGTCGCCGATGTTCGCGGCAAGGACCTCGACCTCACGCACCCGTTCGACCCGGATCGGATCTACGGCGACAAGGCCGCCTACATCGAGGAGATGGCTCAACGTTTCGCGCCGGTGCTGGCCGCGGAGAAGGCGTCGTGGGAGACCGGCGAGGGTTCGCTGCTCGAGCCGCTGCGTGAGCTCTTCGAACCGATCATGAAGCAGAGCGCGCTGATCAGCGACGGCATCGGCTACCCCGTTGGCCTGGTGATCGGCGAGGAGACCATCGTCCTGGACTTCCCGCACCGCACCGTGCGCGCGCCGCTCGAAGGCGAAGGCCGCTACCGCTACGGCTTCCGTATCGCCCCCGAACTGGTGCGCACCGTGCTGCGCGACAACGAGCCGGACTGGGTGAACACGATCTTCCTGTCCACCCGCTTCCAGGCGTGGCGCATCGGCGGTTACAACGAGTTCCTCTACACCTTCTTCAAGTGCCTCACCGACGAGCGCATCGCCTACGCCGACGGCTGGTTCTCCGAGGCACACGACGACTCCGCCGTCACCGAACTCGACGGCTGGGAAGTCCAGCGCCGCTGCCCCCACCTCAAGGCCGACCTCTCCAAATTCGGTGTGGTGGAAGGCAACAACCTCACCTGCAACCTGCACGGCTGGCAGTGGGATCTGGAATCGGGTCGCTGCAAGACCTCGAAGGGTCACGAGCTGCGCTCGCGCAAGCTCTGAACCTTGAACCGGGGACGTCGGCCGGAGTAGCTTGAGTTCGGGGACCGTCGAGATCCACCCGCCCCGTCTCCACGATCACACACTGCGCTTGTTCGGCTCATTCCCTACCCGACCAGGGAGCGACGATGACCGGCACACAAGTATCGACCTTGCTCGACGCGATCCGCGGTGAGGTGATCACCGCGGACTCACCCGGCTACGACCAGGCGCGCTCGGTCTACAACGCGATGATCGACCGCCGACCCCTCGCGATCGTCCGCGCGGTCGACGTCGCCGACGTGCGGACCACCGTCGACGCCGCCCGCGAGAGCGGACTCGACCTCGCCATCCGCGCCGGCGCCCACAGCGTGCCCGGTTTCGGCACCGTCGACGACGGCATCGTCTTGGACCTGAGCGCCATGAAGGGCATCCGCATCGATCCCGAGCGGCGGATCGCCCGCGTGCAGGGCGGCTGTAACTGGGGCGACTTCGACCACGCCGCGCATTCCTTCGGGCTCGCCACCACCGGCGGCATCATCTCGACCACCGGCGTCACCGGCCTCACCCTCGGCGGCGGTATCGGCTACCTCGCCCGCGCCTACGGTCTGTCCATCGACAACCTCCGGTCCGCCGATGTGGTGCTGGCCGACGGCACCTTCGTGACCGCGAACGCGACCGAGCACCCCGATCTGTACTGGGCGCTGCGCGGCGGCGGCGGCAACTTCGGTGTGGTCACCGAAATGGAGTTCGACCTGCACCCGGTGGACACGATCTACGGCGGACCCATGTTCTTCGAGCTCGACGTCGCCGAAGAGCTGCTGCGGACCTACCGCGACTGGATCGCGGCGGCACCGCGCGCGATGGGCGCCTTCCCCGGCTTCCAGATCGCGCCGCCGCTGCCGTTCATTCCCGAGGAACGCGTCGGCGAACCGTTCGTCCTCCTGGTGTCCTGCTTCAACGGCACCGATCAGAAGGCCGAAGCCCTGCTCGCGGACCTGCGGGCGGTCGCGACACCGGTGGCCGAGCACGTCGGCCGGATGCCCTACCCGGCCCTCAACAGCGCGTTCGATGGTCTCCTTCCTCCCGGCCTGCAGCACTACTGGAAGGCGGCGTTCCAACCCGAACTCACCGACGGCGCCCTCGCCGCCCATCTCGAGTTCGGCCCGCGAGTGCCCGCGGTGCAGTCCACCATGCACCTCTACCCGATCGACGGCGCCGTGCAGGACGTCGCGGTGGACGACACCGCGTTCGCCTACCGCACCGCGAATTTCGCCCCCGTGATCGCCGGGATGTGGCCCGAGGCGAGCGACAACGACGCCAACATCAAGTGGGTGCGCGACTACCACGCCGCGCTGGAGCCGCACACCGCCGACGGCGGCTACATCAACTTCATGGCCTCCGACGACCAGGGCCGCATCCGCGCCAACTACGGCCCGCACTTCGACCGCCTGGCCGCCGTCAAGAAGACCTACGACCCGGCCAACCTGTTCCACCTCAACCAGAACATCGCACCGGCGCAGTAGTCGGCTACCGGCCGTTCCGCACCATCGTGCTGCGGCTCTGCATGGAGGCGCTCGACGGAGCCGTCGGATCACACCTTCGGCTCGACTCGGTGCCGGTGGTCAAGAAGTGAGATCGGCGGGTTCGGCTACGTGGCGGGCGTATTCGAGAATTCGCAGGGTTTCCACGGCGTCGCGGGGGTCGACCGGGACCGGAGCTCCGTCGAGCAGGGCGGCGGCCATTCCCGCGTAGAAGGCGGGGTAGTCGCCGGGGAGGGTGGGGATCGGCCGTAGATCCTCGCCCGCGCCGAAGGTGCCCCACTTTTCGGGTGGGACTGTGCCCCAAAGTTTTCCGTCGTCCGGGCGGCGGCCTGCGCGCAGTTCGTCTTCCTGGGGGTCGAGGCCGGAGACGGTGTAGCCGTTGGTGGATCCGAGCACGCGCAGACGCGGACCCAGTTGCGGCGCAACGGCACTCATCCACAACTGCGACCGGGTACCGTTGGCGTGGGTGAGGGCGATGAAGGCGTCGTCGTCGGCTTTGACATCAGGGCGGCGGCGGTCGAGTTCGGCGTAGACCTCGGTGACCGGGCCGAACAGCGTCAGCGCCTGGTCGACCAGGTGACTGCCCAGATCGAACAGGATGCCGGCACCGTCCTCTGCCTCGCCCACTTCACGCCAACCACCCTTGGGAACCGGCCGCCACCGCTCGAACCTGGACTCGAACCGGCGGACCTCACCCAGCTCACCGGCATCCATCAGCGCCCGTACGGTCAGAAAGTCGTTGTCCCAGCGACGATTCTGGAAAACACTCAGTGGCAGATCTGCCCGCGCGGCAGCGTCGACCACTTCGTCGGCTTCGGCCGCGGTCACCGCGAACGGCTTGTCCACCACCACCGGCAACCCGGCGGCCAGCGCCTGCAACGCCAGCGGCGCGTGCGAGCGATTCGGCGTGGCGATCACCGCGAGATCGACATCCTCGTCCTCGGCGAACATCTCCTGCGCCGACGCCCACACCCGCACCCCCGGATGCTCGGCCCGCGCCTGTGCGGCCCGCTCCTCCGATGAGGTCACGACCGCGGCCACCCGCATCCGCGGATCGGCGGCGACGAGCGGTGCGTGGAACACCGACCCGGCCAGGCCGTATCCGACTACCGCTACTCCGAGCTGGTCCATCGTTGCCCCTTCGTGGTGGTCTGCGGAATCGCAGTATTCACCGTAGCCGGGCCTGCCTCAGCGCTCGGGCAGTTTCCCGACCGCCTGTCGCAGCAGGGACGAGGCGATCGCGCAATAGTCGTCGCGGAATCCCTCGGTTCCGTGTACCGAGACCTCGATGGTCTCCTCCCCGGCATCCGGCATCAGGTAGGCGCGGGAGCAGATGGCCTTCGAACCGCCCTTGCCGAGATGGATCTGGATCCCGTCGACCGTAACGATCTCCAGGTCCTTGCCCTTGGTGCTCGTACTCGTGCTGACAAGCTCGAGGGTGACTCGCACGCGCCCGTCCCACCGGCAGGTGTGCGCGTCGGCGATCGTGGGCTCGGGCGGCAGGACGCCGATCTTCTCGGCGACGGCGTCGCGATCGAGCAGCGCGCACGGTTCCAGCAGGGCCAGCGAGTCCTCCCGGCCCTCGGCGCGCGGTGCGGTCGTCAGTGAACGGGCGAGGTTGGCCGCGACGTAGTCGAGACCCGCGCATTCCTTCACCCCGGACGGATTGTTGAGCACGATGACGATGCCGGACTCGCTCTCGGCGCCCGGGCTCGCGATGGCCCGCGTACAGGCTGCCGCGCTGCCGTCGATGATCGGAACCCCTTCTACCACTGTTTTGTTGGGCGTCAGGTATTCGTCCTCCCGTCCCAGATACAGATAGAAGGAGTAGCGGTTGGAACTGGCGGTACACCCCCAGCTCGGGGACGGACTCAGCTCCCATGTTTGCGCGGCCAGTGGCGTCGGCGCCACCGGCACCGAGTCGCCGAGGGCCGAGGTCAGCCAGGGGCAGGCATCGATCTGCCGCAACTGCGCCAGGGTCAGCCCGGTCACCGGCCCCGGCTCACTCTCTTCACGCGTCGCGAAGTAGGTGATCCCAGCGAGCGCCACGAGCAGAGCCGCCAGTCCGCCTGCCAGGCCGGTGCGTGCCCTCGGACTCGCCGCACCCCACCGAAGACGCCCGGATTCCAGCGCACGCCTGCCGTTTTCGATGCTCGCTCGACCCGCCTCAGCCATGACCACCGAGAAAGGCCGTCCAGGTGCGGGTTCCGGTGCGGTGACCGCGGGCAAAGCGGCGAGCAGCGCCGAGATCTCGTGCTGCTGGCGTCCGATGTCATCGAGCACGGGGGCGGGCCATGGCGGCGGACCGCTCGGCTGGGCACCGAGATAGTCGAGGATCTGCCCTGGAGTCGGGCGGGCTGCCGGATCCTTGCGCAGGCACGCGGCCAGCATCTCGAACAGCGGCTCCGGTACCCGGCTCAGATCGGGTTCACGCTGGGCGATGTTGAACAGCGTGTACGGCACCGACGGTGCGGCGAACGGTGCGACGCCGGAGGCCGCGAATGCCAGGACGGAACCGAGGGAGAAGACGTCCGAAGCCGGTGTCAGCGCATACCCGAGCGACTGTTCCGGTGACAGGAAGTCCGGCGTACCCATGGCCGTCGCGGTGGCGGTCCCGGCGGCCGGGGTGATGCCGACTTCACCGAGACGACCACTGTCCCTGGCCAACAGCACCGTGTCGGCACGGATGCGCTGATGCACGAGGCCTGCGGCATGCACGGTCCGCAGCGCCGCGGCGAGGGCGGCGGCCAGGGCACGAACGGCAGGCACAGGCAGTGGCCCGTGTTCGGCTACGGCGGAGTCGAGGCGCATGCTCGGGACGAATACCGATGCCAGCCAGGGCTTCTCAGCGTCAGCGTCGACGTCGATCACCGTCGTGTTGGCGGATCCGGATACCCGCATGGCGGCAATCGCGCTGTGCCGCATTCTGATCCGGAACTCCGGCTCGTCGAGCAGTTCCGGTAGTGCCTGTCGTACGACGACCAACGAGTCATCGGGGCCGGTGGCGAGCACGGACCGGAATCCGGCCGCGGACTCGAGTGTGCCGAGCACTCGGTAGCGGCCGATGGTGGGTGGATCGCCGGGACCGGGCGGATGGATCGTCATGATGGAGGCAACTTCTCGAGTACGGGTTCGAACAAATCGGCGACGGTCTCGCAGTTGCCATCGGCCTGGGAGGTGTTCGGGTAGTAGGAGGCCCGCAGTTGCTCGGCCTGATCGTCCTTGGTCGGCATCACCATGAAGACGAAGGTGCAATATGTGGGACCGCTGCCGTCGAGATAGACGGTGCGCTCCCCGATCTTGCGTGTCTGCCGGACCTTTCCACCCGTAACGTTGTCCGGCCGGATGCTCTCGGCGACGTCGACCGTGAAAAGGCCGTTGGCGCCGGTCAACGCGCAGCCGTGGGGAGTCGATGAGCGCACGAGGTCACCGAGCGACGAACGAGTTGCCGCGAGGTCGACCAGCGAGCACGGGTCGTGCGGCAGCAGCGAACCCTGCGGGTAGGTCCGCAGCGGCGGATTGACCGACAGTCGCCGGACCACCGCCGAGAGTGCGCGTTCGGACTCCGGGCAGAGGTCGCCCGCGGGCGGATAGGTGCTCGCACTCATCTTCAGCACCATCGGCAAACCGCTCTGCGTCACCACCATGCGGTCACAGGAGGCGGACTCCTTGTAGCGTCCGAGCACCGGCATCCAATTGATGGTGCTACCCATCGGCTCTTTGTCATCGCGCACGTCGGCGACACTTTCGCTGGTATCCAGGCTGAAGGACATCGTGCGACCGGACTGAGCGCGATACCCGACGGTGCAGCCGCCGAAGCTGTTCGGGACGACTTCGCTTGTCGCCGTGCCCAGTTCACCGAGCACCGACGGATCCAGCAGCGCGCAGATGTCGAGCCGGCGGGATTCGTCGTCGGTGAGCGCCAGTGGCGGATCGTCCATCGCCACCGCGTTGCCCTCGACGCCGACGCCCCAGAACGCGATGGCGCCCAGCACCAGTGCCGAAACCGCCGCAGCGGCGGGAACCAGTCTCGCCCACTTCGGCTTCGGCTGTTCGGGCGCGATCGACGCTGCGGCAGAGGCGGTTCCGTCAGCCCAGCGACCGGCCTCGGCCTGGCAGTCGGCGATGCGTCGGCGGATACGGACCGGCCAGACGGGTTCGGCGTCGATCCGGCTCGCCGCGTCGAGCAACTGCTCGGGGGTCGGTCGCGCCGACGGGTCCTTGGCGAGGCAGGCATCGACCAGCGCGCGGATCGGTTCCGGAATTCCGGTGGTGTCCGGGGAGCTGTAGAGCACGTTGTAGAGGACCTGCGGGGTGGAGGCCGCGTCGAACGGGCTCGCGCCGGTAGCCGCCATCGCGAGGACCGCACCGACGGCGAAGACATCGGAAGCCGGTGTGAGCGGCCGGCATTCGGCCTGCTCGGGCGACATGTACGCGGGCGAGCCGATCACGGCGCCGGTGGCGGTGAGGTTGACGTCGTCCTCGAGCGCCCTGGCGATGCCGAAGTCGATCACGCGTGGACCGTCGTTGGTGAGCAGGATGTTGCTCGGCTTGAGGTCGCGGTGCACCAGGCCGGTGCGGTGGATCTCGAGCAGCGCCATCGCCAAGCCGGTGGCCAGGAGTTTCAGCCCGTTCAGGTTCAGGCGGCCGAACTCGCCGATCATGTCCTGCAAGCCAGGGCCCGCGATGTATTCCGAAGCCAGCCATGGCGTTTCGGATTCCGCGTCGTGGTCGACCACGCCCGCGGTGTAGGCGCCCGTGACCTGCTGCGAAGCCAGCACCTCCCGCCGGAACCTGGCACGGAACTCCGGATTGCCGGTGAACTGGCGGTGGATCTGCTTCACCGCGACCAACCGGCCGTCCTGGCCCTGGCCGAGCAGCACCTGTCCCATGCCGCCCCGGCCGATCACGGCCAGCAGGCGATAGCGGCCCAGCTGTTCGGGATCCTGCGAACCCAGCGGTTTCATCGCCGCGCCTCCCGTGTTCACCACGACCCGCTCAGTAGCGCGTGCTGCGCGACCGCCTGCTGCCGAATGTCGGTTTCCTGGTTGCTGTAGAGGCGGACCACGAACTGGTTGTGGCGCACCAGGCAGGAGAACCGCCGGGCGGGAACCGACCTGTTGTCCGGCCTCGCCGCGCGGTAGCAGGAAACACCCGAGAGTCCCGGCGGACCCGCGATCGGCGTGTAATCGGCTGCCAGCGAATGCTTTTCCTCGATGTCGGCGTAGGTCTTCGCGGCTTCGCTGTCACGGGTGCGGTACAGGAACTTGTTGTACGACACCGCGATCGCGTCGATCGAGCTCTGTTCGAACTCGCGCAGGTTGATCGACGGATCGTCGCGCAACAGGGCATAGGAACGAGGCCCGTAGACCATGAAATCCCACTTGTCGGGCCAGTAGTCGCCGGTCTTCACCACGTGGGTGAGCAACTTGTCGCTGTCGAGTTTCAGCTTCGGCACGTCGGCAGCGCGCGTCGGAACGAATGTGTCGAGCTCGGCCAGCTGTGCGCGGTAAGTCCGCGTGAGCAGATCGGTCAACAGTTCGGGACCGGGCTCGATGATCTTGGCGTACAACCTGATCACCAGGTTCTTCCACACCAGCCAGCTCCCGACCGTCGGCACACCGGGTCGCCAATGGGACAGTGCGGCAGGATATTCCGGGAGAGGCAGGGGAGCGTTCTCGGTGTTCGCGGTGAAATCCGCGGCCGCCATCGCCTGCGCGGCCGCCATCGCCTGGGCCTCGTCGGGGAGGGACAGGATCGTGATCGATAGCAGCTTGTGCTTCGATTCGTTGTCCGACTGGCCGTTGCTCGCGATCGCGCCGTAGCCGGCCAGCACGTCGAACGGCCCCAGTGCGGTTCGCTGTACGCCCGAGAGCAGATTGTCGACGCCGTGTACCCCGACGACCAGGCCGCCACCGTTGCCGTAGGTCAGCTGCGGGTCGACACGGTCGGCAAACAGTAACCGCTCGCCGATGCGCACGGATTCCACCAGCGTTCCGCGTACCGTGTTCGGGGCGTCGTCGTAGTCGCCCGCCACCGGTTCGAGGGCGTAGTCACCGTGATCGGGTGCGGCGTTGTCACCGCATGCCGCAGCGAGCAGGGTGAGCGACAACAACGGCGCCAGCCAACGCAACCGATTACGCACGTACATTTCCCCTCCGACCGCAGCGTCGAACGCCAGGCCCCTCCCGAACTCTGCCGTGAAACTATCACCTGCGAGTTCGGCGCCGCTACCGCGCGGGCAACCGTCCGACCGCCTGCTTCACGAGCGGATCGGCGATCGCGCAGAGTTGTCCATCGCGCTGGTTCGGGTTGCTGACCGACACTTCGACATCCTCGCGGAAGGTCTCGCCGACCTTGCGGAACTGATACACCCGGCGGCATTCGTTCGACCCCAGCATGACGCTGCCGAGATCCTCGACCAGCACACCGTCGCCGATATCGATCACCTTCTCCTCCATCGAGGTCGCTCGGCGCCGTGGCTGCGACAACGTGATCCGCACGGTGGAATCACCCGACCACTCGCAGGAGTGCGCGGATTTCGCGACCGCGGGGCCGAGGGCAGCGAAGGCCGAATTGTCCACCAGGGCGCAGGGATCCACCGATGACAGTGACTTCTGCGCGGCGGTGTCGGGACGCAGTTCGCCGAGCGAGGCGGTGAGCCGCTCGAGGACGTGGTCGGCGAGGCCGCATTCGGTGCGCGCGAAGGTGTCGACGATGATCCCCCAGCGCGCGGCTTGCTCGCCGCCCTCGATGGCGAACGCGCAGTCGTCACCGCGGCGGGCGATCGCGTAACCGTTGACCACCTGCTTGCCGGACTCGAATCCGTCCAGCGCGGCACCGATCTCGACGGCGATGCGCGCGCCACCCGAGTTGCCGTCGCATCCCCAACTCGACGTCGCCTGCCAGCGCCAGGACGAGACATCCGGCGAGGCTTTCGCGGCGACCTCGGTGGGCAGGGTCTGTCCGAGCGCCTGCGGCACCCAGGTGCACGCATCGGTGCCACGTAGCTGGTCCAGGCCGGGGAGCGTCGCGGTCGGTATCGCCTGCGGCGTGTTCTCAGGCGTTGTCGCGGAGTCGTTGCCGCGCAGGACAACCGCGGTGAGCGCGCCGGCGATCACCACCGCGATCGCCGCGATAATTCCCAGCCGGAGTGCGGTCCGGCGCTTCTCAGCAGGCACCTGGGCGGATGGCGGTGAGCTCGGCGTGTAGGCCGGAATGATCTGCGTCGCTTCGGGGTCCGAGGTCAGCGCGACCAGTTTCTGTGTCTGAGCGGCGATTTCGGCATGGACGGGCGCGGGCCACGGCTGCGCTTGAACGGGCAGGACCCCCAGGTAGTCCAAGATCTGAGCGGGTGTCGGTCTGGCCCTCGGGTCCTTGCGCAGACAACCCGCGATCAGGTCGCGCAGCGGCGCGGGGACACCGTCGAGTTGCGGTTCGCTGTGGACGATGTTGAACAGGGTGTAGGGAGCGGAGGACGCCGCGAACGGTGCCGTTCCCGTCGCGGCCATGCACAGCAGCGAGCCGAGGGAGAAGACGTCGCTCGCGGAGGTCACCGGTTCGCCGTTCGCCTGTTCCGGTGACATGTACGCGGGCGAGCCGACCACGGCACCCACTTCGGTGAGCGCGGCCCCGGTGCCGACCGCCTGCGCGATGCCGAAGTCGATCACGCGTGGTCCGTCCGCAGCCAGAATCACGTTGGCGGGCTTGAGATCTCGATGCACCAGGCCGGTGCTGTGGATCGAGTGCAGCGCGGACGCCATGCCGGAAGCCAGGGTGCGCAACGCGGGCACCGGCAGTGGGCCCAGCTCACGCACCGCTTTGTCCAGCTCGACCCCTGCGATGAATACCGATGCGAGCCACGGTGTTTCGCCGGTTGTCTCGAAATCGACCACTGCGGCGGTGAATGCCCCCGACACCCGGGCGGAGATGGCGACTTCACGTTCGAACCGCGCCCGGAATTCACGATCGTCGAGCAGATGCGAATGAATCTGCTTGATCGCGACGAAGCGCCCGTCGGGGCCCGTCGCCAGGACGACCCGGCCCATCCCGCCCGCACCGAGCACACCGCGCACCCGATAGCGCCCGATCATCGGCGCGTCACTCGTCGACAGCGGCTCGATCAATTCGGTACTCCCCCAACTCGCTTCTCCGCCGCACCGGGCGGAACGGCCGAGATTCCAGCCGCACTTCGCCAGAAACCTAGCATTTCGGCGTCTGGGTCAGCGACTGCTCCGGCTCGCCACCACCACCGCCGCCAGCACGATCACACAGCTCACGACGGTGGTGAGCGACAGTCTCGCGTCGGCGGCGTCGAGCACCATCGCCGCGACCAGCTGGCCCGCCACCGAGGTGAGTCCGAGCAGCAGAACGCCGATCAAGCCGACTGTCACGGCGGCCAGGGCGATGAACGCGACGCCGATCAAGCCGCCGGTGTAGAGCCACAGGTCGGTGGGGAATTCGGTGGGCAGGCCCGTGGTGGCGAGGGTGTACAGGTCGAGCAGGAGCAGCGCGGTGAGACCTACACCGAAGTTGAGCAGGGTGGCGGTGAAGGGGCCGCCGGTGGCGCCGACCCGGCCGTTGACCGCCTGTTGCCAGGCCAGACCGATGCCAGCGAGGGCGGGCAGGACGATGAGCAGGGCGGGGATGTCCGGGACGCCGGTGGTGACGGTGGCCGGGGCGGCACTGCCGCCTGCCGAGAGCACGACCCCGGTGATGCCGAGGGCGGCCGCGACGAGGCGCCACGGGGTGATCGGGGTTCGGCCGTTCGGGGCGAGGCCGAGTCGGTCGACGACGAGGCTGCTCAGGAGTTGGCCCGCGACCACCGCGACAGTGAACGCGGTGACGCCGATCGCCGCGACGGTGAGTCCCTGTGCCGCTACGAAGAACGCGCCGCACAATCCGCCGAGCAACTGCCAGGGCGCCAACCTGCCCTCCGACACCGCCGCGCGCACCTCGGTGACACCCGCTCGCAGCGCCGGGCTGACAGCGAAGGCGATCAGCAGCGCGATGAGCCCGGTGCCGAAGCTGATGGTGGCCGCCGCGATCCCGTCGGCCAGCCGCGCACCCAGCGCGCCGTTGATCCGCCCCTGTACCGCGACTCCCGCCCCGATGGCGAACCCGAACACGAGCCCGACGGTCTTCCGTCTGCCAGCGAAGCTCGTCGCTCGTCCGGGACCTCGACGGTTGGCAGTCGGCGTCACGTGATGGGCGTCCTTGGTGCGAGGTGGGCGGGAGGCTACCCGGGTTCTCCCCCTTGATCAGGGGTTGCGTTCTCAGTCCTACCACGCTCGGTGCCGTGACGCGGCGGCAGCCAGGTCGGCGTCAACGTGGCGGCGACCAGCAACACTGAACCGAGGAGCGCGATAGTCGTCGACATCGCGAGCCACTGCGTCGCGACCGCGACGAACGCGAACACACCCAGCGCGACGATCTCGGAGAGCAGCCCGGACACCGAGGTGACGGTGGCCCTGGCCGGGCCCTCGATCGCATCCTGGAGCCGCGCGCCCGCGATGACCTCGGCGTTGAAGTCGATGCCGTAGGCGATGCCGATGCCGATGAATCCCACCCAGACCAGCCCAGGGCCCGCCGCCACCCCGACCGCCAACGCGCCCGCGATGAACAGGATTCCGGCGACGAACAGCGCGAGGGCCAACGTACGAGACGACACGACCTCGGTGCGGCCCGCCAGCAGCGAACCGATCAGCGAACCCGCGACGGTGACGCCGACCAGCAGCGCCGAGGTGCTGGTCGACGCGCCGCCGGACACCGCGAGCAAGCCGAAGTATTCGTCGAAAGCGGTGACGCCGTACAGGAGTGCGCCGAGCAGCACGCCTCGACGCACCCTGCGGACGTGCAGTGCTTCGGAGAGGCCGGTTTTGAGCATGGCGAGGTAGCGCGACGAGGTGGAACCGTCCGAACTCGCCTGCGGCGCCACCGCTCCCGGTTTGACGTGCGGGCCGACCGGTCCGGGTGCGGGCTCGTCGTCGAGATCGTCGACAGCGGTGGCGGAGATGGCGACGGGCGCGCTGGGCAGAGCCAGCGCGGTCAGCGTGTGCACGAGGCCGACACCGACGCTGACCCAGCCGACCAGCGCATAACCGCCGACGGCGAACAACGGTGCGGCGGCGACGATCGCCACGAGCACGGTGCTCTCCTGCGCGCCGCGGGTCCACCCCATGATTCGCGCATAGGCCGACGGCTCACCACGCGCGACCAGATCGTCGTAGATCAGCGCCTCGAAAGTTCCCGATTCCAGTGCGCCCGCGATACCCCAGACCAGGAAGCCGAGCGCGAAGCCGACGAACGACGGCACCAGCATCCAGAGGATGAAACACGCGGCCTGCAACACACAGCTCAGGACGAGCAGGCGTCGGCGCGACACCGTGTCGGCCCACGCACCCGACGGGACCTCGAGCAGGAACGCGGTCACCGACCAGATCGCCAGCAGCAGCGAGATCTGTGCGGTACTCAGCCCGTGATCGGCGAAGAGAACGCCGTAGAGGGCATAGATCGGTAGCAGGTCGCGGGTGCCCTTGAACAGGACCGCGCGCACCGTGAGGTCGCGGACACCGGTCGGCTCACGCCTCAACCAGGCCACCGCGTGCCGGAGCGGGGAAGATCAACAGCCGTAGACGAGCATCCGCATGGGTTCCATCGTTCGCGTCGCGCCCGGGCGGGTCAAGCGATTATCCGAGCGGGATCCAGCCGTTGGCGGCGAGGGAATCGTCCTCGTCGGTGGCGCTCACCAGCGGCCGGCCGTCGTTGAGATCGTTGATGAGCTCCGAGACCGGGTGCGAGTCGCTGTAGTGGTAGCCCTGGGCCAGAGCGAAGCCGAGTTCGGTGAGGACGGCGGCCTGGTATTCGGTTTCCACGCCCTCGGCGATGACCTGCAAGTCCAGCGATTTGCTGAGCGCGGCAATGACGCTGAGCAGCGGCGGGGCGGGGGAATCGGAGCGGATGGCGGCGACGAAGGACTGGTCGACCTTGAGGATGTCGCTGGGGATGGTGGCCAGGCGGCTCAGCGAGGAGTAGCCGGTGCCGAAATCGTCGATGGCGATGCGCACGCCACGGTCGCGCAGGGTGTGCAGGTTGGTGATCGCGGTCTGGGATTCGGCGGCGAGTTCGCTCTCGGTCACCTCGAGGACGAGCTGGTCGGCGGGCCAGCCGGTATCGGACAGGATGGTCGCGACCCGCTCGGCGTATTCGGTTTCGGCCAGTTCGAGGCCGGAGACGTTCACGTTGAGGGTGAGGTTCAGCGACGCGAAGCTCTCCTGCAGGCGGGCGGCGTCGGCGCAGGCGCGGCGCAGAACCAGCTCGTCCAGGTCGGAGATGAGGTCGTATTCCTCGGCGACGCGGATCAGGCCCTCGGTGGTGACCTCGGGCTGCGCGCTCGACGACCAGCGCAGCAGCGCCTCGACGCCGACCGCCTGGCCGCCGTCCTCGGTGAGGCTGACGATCGGCTGGTAGTGCACGTCGAGCGCACCGCGGTCGATGGCCTCGCGCAGTTCCACCGCCAGCGGGAGCTGACGCGACGATTCCAGCACCGTGCGATTGCGGCCCGCCTGCTTGGCCCGGTACAGGCCCACGTCGGCGCGGCTGACCAGCAGCGAACCGGACTCGCCCGGCTGCCAGGAGGTGACACCGGCCGAACAGCCCATGGTCACCGCGGCCCGCAGTTGTTCGGTGAGCAGGATCGCGGCCTGCTCGGTGGTCCCGGGCAACAGCAGCGCGAACACGTCGCCGCCGAAGCGGGCCAGCACCTGGCCGGGCGCGAGCAGGTCGAGCCAGGTATCGGCGACCCGCTGCAGGACGGCGTCGCCCGCGCGGTGGCCGAGGTGATCATTGATCTTCTGGAATCGGTCGAGGTCGACCAGCACCAGGGCCATGCCCTGGCCGCCGCGACCGGCCGCGTCGATCGCCGGGTTGAGCTGCTTCTCGAAACCGCGCCGGTTGAGCAGGCCGGTGAGCACGTCGATATCGGCTTCGGACGCCATCCTGGTCAGGATGCCGACCACCACGCCGGCGCCGAAGGTGACACCGGCCGGGATGAGCCCGGACCACCACGGCAACCCGCGCGCGGGCAACACCAGCAGGCACAGCACCATCGCGAAACCGATGTGCGCGGCGGCCTGGGTCCAGGCGAAGAACAGCGCCGCGTCGCAGGCGACGAAGACGAAGAACGAGGCCAGTGTGATGGCGCCGACCAGGTTGGGGAAGTCGTAGACCGCGATGGCGACGAGCACCGCCGCGGTGGCGAGGTAGGCGTGGTGCAGGCCGTGCGGCATCCGCGGGCCCCACGCGAGCAGCGTGAGGCCGAGCACCACCGAGATCGCCGCCGCGGTGCCGACCACGGCGCGATTGCCGTCGTCGCCCGGCGCGACGGCAGTGATCATCAGGCCGAGGACACCACCGAGAACGTAGAACGCCCCCGTTGTCCTGGCCATGACTTTTGCCGTCGCCAACGCCGATGCCGCCCGCACCCGGGTTCGGGTATCGCCGCGCGCCCCGATTCCTCGCACGTGCACCAGCCTAGATGTTGATGGGTCAGGGTGTTTGCCACATCCGACAAATGGGTCGCCAGCAAACACTGAGCATCTTACGGCTTCAGGATATCGGTACCCACGAATGGGACCAGCGCCTCGGGCACCCGCACCGAACCGTCGGCCTGCTGGTGGTTCTCCAGGATCGCCACGATCCAGCGCGTAGTGGCCAAAGTGCCGTTCAACGTGGCCGCGATCTGCGCTTTCCCGTTCTCGTCGCGGTAGCGGACCGAGAGCCTGCGCGCCTGGAAGGTGGTGCAGTTCGAGGTGGAGGTGAGTTCGCGGTAGGTCTGCTGAGTGGGCACCCAGGCCTCGCAGTCGAATTTGCGCGCCGCCGAGCTACCCAGGTCGCCACCCGCCACGTCGATCACCCGGTAGGGCACATCGATGGCGGCCAGCATCTCGCGCTCCCAGGCCAGCAGCCGCTGATGCTCGGCATCGGCCTGCTCAGGGGTGGTGTAGACGAACATCTCGACCTTGTCGAACTGGTGCACGCGGATGATGCCGCGGGTGTCCTTGCCGTAGCTACCGGCCTCGCGGCGGAAGCACGACGACCAGCCCGCATAGCGCTTCGGGCCCGCGCTCAGATCGAGGATCTCGTCGGAGTGGTAGCCGGCCAGCGGCACCTCCGAGGTCCCGACGAGGTAGAGGTCGTCCTCCTCGAGGTGGTAGACCTCGGCCGAGTGCTGACCGAGGAACCCGGTTCCCGCCATGATCTCCGGTCGCACGAGCACCGGCGGGATCATCATGGTGAAACCGTTGGCCACGGCTTTCTGCGCGGCCAGCTGCAGCAGACCCATCTGCAGCAACGCGCCGTGGCCGGTCATGAAGTAGAACCGCGAGCCCGACACCTTGGCGCCACGTTCCATGTCGAACAGGTGCAGCGACTCGCCGAGCTCGAGGTGATCCTTGGGCTCGAAGTCGAAAACCGGTGGGGTGCCGACGGTTTCGAGCACGACATAGTCGTCCTCGCCACCCGCGGGCGCGCCGTCCTGCACGACATTGGAGATGGCGCGCTGCGCGGCGTCGAGTTCGGCGTCGGCCGCGTTCTCGGCGAGTTCGGCCTCTTTGACCTTGGTGGACATGTCGGTGGCGGCGGCCAGCAGCGCGGGGCGCTCCTCTTTGCTCGCCTTGCCGATCACCTTGCCCATGGCCTTGTGTTCGGCGCGCAGGTTGTCGGCGGTGGCCACGGCGGCCCGGCGCGCGGCGTCGGCTTCGAGCAGGGCGTCGACGAGCGCGGGGTCCTCACCGCGGGTCCGCTGCGAGGCACGGACGGCTTCCGGGTTCTCGCGCAGGAATCGGAGGTCGATCATGAGAAAACAGCCTAGTTGAAGTGCCAATCGGGCAGCACAGGGGCATAGTTGCGGTGTGAGTACCTCTTTCGACACCGCCGTCATCGATACCGCGCTCGCCGATCTCACCCAAGGGGAAAAGACCTGGGCCGCGACCGACCTGCGTCGCCGCCGCGAACTGCTCGACGAACTGCACGCGCTCACCGCCCGCGACGCCGAGGCCTGGGTCGCCGCCGCCCGCACCATCAAGAAACTCGACGCCGACAGCCCGCTGCTCGGCGAGGAGTGGATGTCGGGCCCGATGACGATGCTCGCGGGCGCGCAGGCGCTGAGCGAGTCGATGGCGGCGCTCGAGAAGGGCGCGAGCCCGATCGACGATGTCGACCTCACCACCGCCCCCGGCGGCCGGGTGGCGGTGCCCGCGCTGCCGCACGGCGTCTACGACAAGCTGCTGCTGAGCGGGTTCAGCGCCGACGTGTGGCTCAAGCCCGGCGTCGATGCCGCGACCGCGCGCCGCAAGGCCGGACTGGCCCAGCGCGACCCCGCCAAGACCAACGGTGTGGGCGCGGTGCTGGGCGCGGGCAACATCATGTCGATCGCGCCGCTGGACACCCTCTACGAGCTCTACGCCAACAACCGCGTCGTGGCGCTCAAGCTCAACCCGATCACCGATCCGCTGCTGCCGGTGTTCCAGGCGATCTTCGCGCCGTTCATCGAGCTCGGCGTGGTCCGCATCCTCACCGGCGGGGCCCCCGAGGGCGGCTACCTGGTGAACCATCCGCTGGTCGCGCACGTGCACATGACCGGCGGCGCGCCGACCCACGACGCGATCGTCTGGGGTCGGGGCGCCGACAAGACCGGCGAACCCATCCTGGACAAGCCGATCACCAGCGAGCTCGGCGGTGTCGCGCCGTGCATCGTGGTGCCCGGTGAGTGGTCGGCTGCCGACCTGAAGTTCCAGGCCGAGCACGTGGCCACCCAGCGCTTGCACAACGGCGGCTACAACTGCGTCGCCGCGCAGACCGTGGTGCTCGCCGCGGACTGGCCGCTCAAGGAGCAGTTCCTCACCGAACTGCGCGCCGCGATCGACAACGCTCCCGCCCGCACCGCCTACTACCCGGGCAGCGACAACCGCGTGGCGGGCGCGCTGGCGAGCTACCCCGACGCCGCTCGCGCCAACGGCCGCCTCCTGGTCGAGAACCTGCCCGCCGGCGACACTCCGCTGCTGCGCACCGAGTACTTCTCGCCGGTGCTCGGCGTGGTCGAGCTGCCCGGCGCCGGGGCCGAGTTCCTCGGCAACGCGGTCGACTTCGCCAATGAGGAGCTGATGGGCACGCTCGGCGCCAACATCATCGCCGACCCCGCGACCATCACCGAGCTCGGCACGAAACTCGACACCGCGATCGAGAACCTGCGCTACGGCACCGTCGCGCTCAACGCCTGGACCGGTCTCGCGTTCCTGACGCCGCGCGCCAGCTGGGGCGCCTACCCCGGCCACACCATCGACGACATCCAGAGCGGCATCGGCGTCGTACACAACGCCTTCCTCCTCGACGATGTCGAACGCACCGTGGTCCGCGGCCCCTTCCGCCCCGCTCCGCGTTCGATTCTGCGCGGTGAATTCGCCCTCACCCCGAAGCCGCCGTGGTTCGTCTCGAACAAGACCGGCACCTCCACCGGCCGCAAGCTGACCGATTTCTACGGCGACGGCAAACTGCGTCGCATACCGGGCATCTTCGTGTCGGCTCTGCGGGGCTGACCCGGCAGTCCGCCGCGACAAATACACTCGTCGACGATGTCGAAGAAGCAGAGCAACCCAGCCGAGGGACCCGCCGCGCCCAGTCGCGGCGGCGCCCTGCACCTGTCCGCGACAAAACTGCGTTGGGGGCTGCTGATAGGCGCCCTCGGGGCGATCATCGCGGCCATGGTCACCATGGCCGTGACAGGCTTCGACACCGACAAGGTGGAAGCGCACCAACCCGGCGCCGAACCGGTGGTGCGTGACAAAGAGTTCAGCAGCGCGGCGCAGGGCGACTGCCTGACCTGGTCCAAACCCGACCGCAGCGACCTCGTGAAGGTGGGCTGCGGCGACAAGCACCTCTTCGAGGTGGCGGGTGTCATCGACCTCAGCGCCTATCCGGGGCGTGAGTTCGCCGAGGGCACCCGTCACCCCGATTCGCTGCGCATGACCGAGCTGCGCGACGAGCACTGCGTGACCGCCGTCCAGAAATACCTGGGCGGCCGGTTCGACCCGCGCGGCAAGTTCATGGTGAATGTGATGTCGCCGAGCCCGGCCGGTTGGCAGCACGGCGACCGGACTCTGCGCTGCGGTGTCCAGGTCGCGGCCACCGCCACGAGCCCGGCCACCACCGGCAGCCTCGCCGAGAGCGATCAGTCCAAGATCCATGCCACCGGCACCTGCCTCGGCATCAATCAGAACCTGCCCACCGACCCGGTCGACTGCGCCCAGCCGCACTCGGTGGAGATCGTCGGCACCGTCGACCTGGCCACCGCCTTCACCGACGGACCGCCGTCGGAAGCCGATCAGGACAAGTTCGTCGAGGCCGAATGCAATCGGCTCTCGGGCGACTACCTCGGCAGCCCCGATGCCATCCGCAACAAGACACTCACCCTGTTCTTCGACTATCTGGAGCCCGCCAGCTGGCTCGCCGGCAGCCACAAATTGGACTGCTGGCTCGGAAAAGGCGCCGACCGTGAGGGTTTCGCGCCCATCGTCGGCTCGGCCCGCGGCGAGATCCTGATCGACGGACAGGCCCCGGTGCCCCCGCCCAACACCGGACGTTCCACCCCGGCGCCGCTGCCGGGCGCCGCGCCGCTGCCGCCGCAGCCCCAGCCGAGGTGACGTTGTCCGAGCGGATGCCGGAGCGGCGTTTCGAGGAGTTGGTCAGTGACGCCCTCGACCAGATCCCGGCGGAACTGTCCAGTGCCATAGACAATGTTGTGGTGCTGGTAGAGCCCCGAAACGACGAGGAACCGTCGCTGCTCGGGCTGTACCACGGCATCGCCCTCACCGAGCGCGACAGCTACTACGCCGGATCGTTGCCGGATACGATCACGATCTATCGAGAAGCTATTCTCGACATCTGCAACAGCGACGACGAGGTGGTCGAAGAAGTCGCGATCACCGTGATCCATGAAATAGCACACCATTTCGGGATTGACGACGACCGGTTGCATGAGCTGGGATGGGGTTAGCGAAACTGGGTGGGGAATCGATGGAACCGAATGAACCGCTCTCGCGTCCTAGTACTCGTAGGGGGAATTCTCGTGGTTCCCGATAGCCGCCACCAGAAGGAGTCGGGTCATGGTTGGACACGTTCTCGTTGCACCTGAAATCGTCCTCGCCGCATCCGCGGAGTTGGATCTGCTCGCCGAGCGCCTCGCCATCGCGGCCGGGCTCGCCGGGCCGACCACGCACGTGCTGCCTTCCGGCGCCGAAGAGGTGTCGCTGCTCGCGGCGACCCACTTCAACACCGCGGCGGGCAAGCACGACGGTTCGGTCGCCCAGGCGATCCTCGAGCTGCACCACGCGGCCGCGACCCTGCGCTCGCAGCTGACCACTCATATCGGGGAAGACGTGGCTCGCGCGGCGACGATCAACGCCGTCCAGGTGTAGTCGCACCGATCCTGTCGACGATCATTTACTCAGGGGAGAAACAAGCATGACCGCAGGGATCACCGGGGTGTTCTGGCTGCCTCGTATGGCCGAAGTCAACTCCACCACCCTCAACGCGGGCGCACACGCGATCCCGATCAGCGCCGCCGCCACCTCGTGGGGCACGCTGGCGGCCGCGTGGGGCGACGCCGCCTTCACCATCACGCGCGTGATCGCCGAAGTCGGGGTCGGCCTCCAGGGTGTCAACGGCATCGCCGTGCTCGCTCGTCTGGCGCCGTTCGCGGGCTGGGCCAGCCAGCAGGGCATCGCGTCCGCGGCGATCAGTGCGAAGTGCGCGGCCAACGCCACCGCGTACACCGTCGCGTCGATCGCGATGCCGAGCCTGCCCGAGATCGTCGGCACCAACGCCGCGGTGGCCGCGTCGGCCAACCCGCCCGGTGTCGTCTCCGGCGCCTTCGAGGTCGCCGAAGTCGCGCGCCATGCCATGGACATCCGCGCCGCGCTGGTGATGGAGACCTACGAGGCCGCCACGTCGGCCACCGTCGCCATCCCCAGCGAGTTCACCATGCCGCCCGCCATCGCCAGCGGTGCGGGCTCCGCCTCGCAGGGCGACTTCGGTGGCGGCGATCCGCTGCAGACCGCGGCGGCCGCGGCGCAGGCCTTCGTCACCAACCCCGGTGTGGTCAGCGCGGCCACCCAGGCGGCCAACACCGCGGGTGGCGTACTCACCGGCGGCGTCAGCACGGTCGGCAACATCGGCGCTTCCGCGATCTCGGCGGCCACGGCCACCGTGCCCGCGGGCACCGCCGCCGCGCCCGTCATGGCGGGTGTGGGGGCCGCCGGTGCCGCGGTGGGTGGCATGGCCACCACCTCAGCCGGTCTCGGTGGCGTCAGCGCGGGGTCGCTGAAGCTGCCCGAGGGCTGGGGTGCGCCCGCCGCGAACGCGTCAGCGAGCGCGCCGGTCTCGGAGTCGGTCGTCAACCGGGTCGAGAGCGCCCCCGTGCGCAATGCCAACAGCGGCGCCAACCCGCTGATGGGCAACCGGCAGAAGGGCGAGGAAGACGACGAGCACGATGGCGTCGACTACGTGCGCTCCGACGAGTTCACCGACGGTCGCTACGCGGCCGAAGGCGTGATCGGCGCCGACCTCGCCGGAACGGCCAAGTGACGGTTCTCGGCACGGGCAGCGGAGGTTCGCTGCTCGGCGCCGTCGTGCTCTCGCTCGACGACATGCAGTTCCTCCTGGAGAAACTGGAGTTCGACGAGATGCCCGTGGTGCTCGACGCCATGGGCCGCTATGACAACGTCACCGCGCACGACGCCGCCATGAATGTGGCACAGGCCGCCCTGGCCGAACGCGAGCTGCTGTTCGGCCAGGTGGTGGCACCCGAGCTCGCCGAACGGCTGCGGGTGCTCTACCGGCCGCAGTGGATCATCGCGCTGCGGTGGGTGGTGGCCGGCCAGGTCAACCGATTCTGTCTGGCGCAGGGCGACGACCGCGCGGTCGTCGCCC
>NZ_JBHUYK010000025.1:0-106138 GCF_042668615.1 Nocardia sp. NPDC057272
TTCGCTGTTGTTTTTCAATGTCCAACCTTCCACGACCGGGGGGTACGCGAAGGCTGGAACCAATATAAATATTGGCACTGACATTCATCGACACACTATTGAGTTCTCAAAGAACACACGCACAAACGGAATGACCGGATCGTTCCGGATCTTCCGAAGGGCAACTGTTCCAGCCTAACCTCACGTCCAGACGAAGTCAATCGTAAGCCTGGTCACAAGATCTTCAGCCCTGTCAGGCGCTTCCCCGTACTACCGCGTTTTCCCTTGGCCCGCCAGCCTCTCGGGCTAGCGTCTCGGCTCCGGGTTGGTGTCCGTGTCGCTCTGACTTCCAATAAGTTACGCGCCGGATAACGCCGCGTCAAATCGCCTGGACAGCACCGGATCTCCGCAGGTCACGGCGGTGCGCTCAGCGCTTGCGCCGGCCTGAATCACACGCATGTGACTCAGGCCTCCGCAACGACGTCAGGCTATCCGATGCACGCCCGCCATGTTCTTCTTTCCGCGCCGCAGCACCAGCCACTCACCGTGCAGGTAGTCGGCATCGGACGGAGTCCACTCGACGTCGCCGACCCGCTGGTTGTTCACCGAAACACCGCCTTCGTTGACGACCCGACGGGCCGCGCCCTTGCTCTCACACAGGCCCGAGGCGACGAGCAGGTCGACGATCGTGTTCGGTTCACCCGGCACCACCTCGGCGACCTTGCCGTCGACCGCGGCTTCGCGCAGCGCGGCGCCGAGCGTGGACAGCGGAAGTTCGCCGAGCTCACCGCGGCCGAACAGGGCGTGGCTGGCCAATTCCGCCGCGCGGGTCTCGGCCTCGCCGTGCACCAGCGTGGTCATCTCCGCTGCCAGGCGCTTCTGCGCCTCGCGGGCGAACGGGCGTTCCGCCGTCGCCTGCTCGAGTTCGTCGAGTTCTTCGCGGCTCAGGAAGGTGAACCAGCGCAGGTAGCGCACGACATCGGCGTCGGCGGTGTTCACGAAGTACTGGTACCAGGCGTAGGGGCTGGTCAGTTCGGGGTCGAGCCACAGGCTGCCGCCGCCGGTGGACTTGCCGAACTTCTTGCCGTCGGCCGAGGTCACCAGTGGCACGGTGAGCGCGTGCACATGCGCACCGTCGACGCGCCGGTTCAGTTCGACACCGGCGATGATGTTGCCCCACTGATCGGAGCCACCGACCTGCAGCGTGCACCCGTGCTCGCGCCGCAGCTGCAGGTAGTCGTTGGCCTGCAGCAGCATGTAGCTGAACTCGGTGTAGGAGATGCCGTCGCCTTCGAGCCGCCGTTTGACGGTGTCGCGGGCGAGCATCACGTTCACCGAGAAGTGCTTGCCGACATCGCGCAGGAAGTCCACGGTCGACAGCGGGCCGGTCCAGTCCATGTTGTTGACGATGACCGCACCGGTCGGCGACTCGTCGAGGTCGACGAACCGCTCGAGCTGGCCCCGGATGCGCTGTGCCCACTCGGCGACGGTGTCGGTCGAGTTCATGGTGCGTTCGCCCACGTCACGCGGGTCGCCGATCATGCCGGTCGCGCCGCCGGCGAGCACGATCGGCCGATGCCCGGCCAGCTGGAAGCGCTTGAGCGCGAGCAGCGGGACGAGGTGGCCGGCGTGCAGGCTGGCGGCGGTCGGGTCGAAGCCGGCATAGAGCGTCAGGGGCGCGGTGGCCGCGGCAGCGCGCAGCTCGTCCAGGTCGGTGGACTGCGCGATCAGGCCGCGCCAGGTCAGTTCGTCGAAGATGTCGCCGGTCACGCTGACCCATCTTTCCGCATGCGGTTCGTCAGTCGCGTGCGCGGGTGAGCCAGGCGAGCAGATCGGCTTCGACCTCGTCGCGGTTGGTTTCGTTGAGGACTTCGTGACGGGCGTCCGCGTAGACCTGGTAGGTGAGGTCGGCGAGGCCCGCGTCGCGGTAGCGTTGGACGAGCAGGTCGGACAGGCGGAGCTTGTTGTTGAGCGGGTCCTTGTCGCCGACCATCACGTAGAGGGGCAGGTCGGCGCGCACGGTGCTCGGATCGGACAGCCGCGTCTGGGCGTTGGCCGCGAGCAGGCCCATGTTGGCGTCGTCGATGGCGAAACCGCACCAGGGGTCGGCGTTGTAGGCATCGACCTGGGCTTCGTCGCGACTGATCCAGTCGGCGTCGGTGCGGGTGGGCTGGAACTCCGCGTTGAAGAAGCCGATCAGGTCACCGCCGGCGGCCGCGATCTCGCCGAACAGGCCGTCGACCGCGGTCGTGCCGCTCAGCACCACTTCGTCGACGAGGCCGGAATGGTCGAGCAGGTACTGCTGCACGGCGAAGGAGCCGAGGCTGTGGCCGATCAGGGTGACGGGCAGCCCGGGATGCCGTTCCCGCAGGATCTCGGTGAGCGCGACCTCGTCGGCGACGAGCAGGTTCCAGCCGTCGGGACCCAGGTCGCCCGGTACGGCACCCATGCTGAGCCCGTGCCCGCGGTGGTCGTCGGCGTAGACGGCGAACCCGAGACCGGCCAGTCGTTCGGCGAGGTGGCTGTAGCGGTCGGAATGTTCGCCCATGCCGTGCGCGATCTGCACGACCCGGCGCGGCTCGGTCTCCGTGGGGAGCCAGCTCCGCACGTGGATCGTGGTGCCGTCGCTGCTGGGGAAAGTGAACACGGGCGCTCCTGCTCGTACGGTCTTCTCGACGTGGTCCTCGATCGTCGCACCTGCGATGGAATCGCCCTATTGGGTTCGGCGACGAAATCGGGAGCGCGAGATCAGCTCCGTCACCGAACCCCCCTCGACACGCCGACAATCGCCGGAACCCGATGGCTCCGGCGATTATCGGCGTGTCGAGTGGTGGCTCATCGCACCAGCGCGGTGATGGTGGCGCGGCGTTCGTAGGCGATCCAGGCGAAGATCGCGGCCAGCACCAGCGGGAAGATCCCCATCGCGGGCTTGTCGGCGATGAAAGCCTGTGTCGCCGCGGCGAGCACGGTGAGCACGGACAGACCGGCGGCGGCCAGACCGGACAGGCGCGGCACCATCAGACCGATTCCGCCCGCCACCTCGACGACTCCGATGAAGATCAGCAGGCCGATCGGGATGGTCAGGTTCTCGGGGGCGTTGTCCATCAACGTGTTCGGGATGACGAGCTTCGGGCCGCCCGAGGCGATGACGAAGAACAGGCCGAGCACGATCTGCAGGGTCCACAGGACGCGGTTGCGGATCTTGCCGGGGTGGTAGTCGGCGGCGTGGGAGAGGTTCGCGGAGGGGGTCGCAGTGGTCATGGTCTCGTCCTTCGAGTCGGTCGCGCCGGGTTGGTAGCGCGTTCAACTGATAGGACGGACCGTCGCCGGAAAACTCATCGCTGTCGGCGAAGTCTGTCGAAATCGTCGCTAGGGCATCGGGGCGCGAGGGCTGCGCCGATAGACCGACACAGCGGGCGAGGCCGGTAGCCAGAACCGCCACGGGATCTCGGCGGCCACGCTGACACCCACTCTGGGACCGGTGGCGATATCGGACTGCGGCACGGGTGGTTCCAGTTGGAGGCGCAGCGCAGAGAACGGGTCGAACAGCTCGGTTCCGTAGTCGGACATGCTGATGCCGAGTGCGCTGCCGACATTGCCCGGCCCCCGCGCCAGATCCGCGTCCCTGCGGGCGGCGGGCCTGCGTTCGCGGGCGAGGTCGATGCCCTCGACCACTTCCGCCGCACGCACGAGCACCGCACCGGCTTCACCGTCGTAACCACCGGTCACGTTGACACAGAGATGAATTCCGTACGAGCGGTAGACGTAGAGCCGCCCGGCCGGGCCGAACATCACCGCATTGCGGGCCGTCGGCCCCGGCCAGGAGTGTGCGGCCGGATCGGGCCACGGTCCGTCGGGGTCGCTGCCGTAGGCCTCGACTTCCACGATGCGCAGCGCCACCGGACCCGACCACAGGATCGCGCCGAGCAACCTGCGGGCGGCGGTAGGCGGATCAACGGCCAGTTCCTGGGCGGACACGACCGTCATTGTCACCCAACCGGGCACCCACGCGCGGCATTGCTCCGCCGCGCGTGGCCGAAGGTGCGTCGATGCGATCGGCACTCAGGCGTAGGCGCTGTGCTGCCCGGCGCGCAGGATGCGCCGATCGTCGACGATCACCACCGCGTAAGCGACCGCTACCAGGGCGGCGAGCTGACCCCAAGCGAGCCAGTACACCCCGATCGGAGTGGTGGCGGCGACCGCGAGGGCGCCCAGCAGCCTGCCGCGTGACCCGGACAGGCCGAGCGCGGCCCGGAACCAGGACTGTCCGGCGAAGTAGAGCGCGACGCCGCCGGACAACGCGCCCGCGGCGGCCCAGCTCACCGGTTCGCCGCCGTGCGCGATACTCAGCGCGATACCTGCCGACGTGAGGATGACGCCGACCAGGAGCGGATAGAGCGCGTAGTCGTAGGCGACGAGCGCCGGCCGTACCCGCTCGAGGTCGGGTCGTTCGCCCAGCGCGTGCTCGCCGCGTTCGTCGTCGAAACCGAAGTAGGCCCACCACAGCACGTACGCCAGCGCCAGCCCCAACGCGACCATGGCCAGCAGCGCGACGGTGATCGGTTCGCCTGCCAGCCCGACGCCGAGGGCGACGATCGATTCGCCGAGCGCGACGATCACCACCAGTCCGTGCCGCTCGCAGAAGTGCGAGACGCGCACCCGGAACCCGGCGGTGTCGACGAGGTAGGGACTGAGGATCTGCACCGCGAAAGCACCTGCCCAGAGCAGGTATTGCAGCGGCGGGTGGGTGAATCCGCCCGCCACGACCAGGGTGGCCGATACCGCGTTGAGTGGCCCGATCCGGCGGATCGCCAGGACGGCCGACGCCCCGCCCGCCGAGGCGAACATCGCGGTGTGGATCGCGGTCACCAGCAGGTAGCCGATGCCGAAGGCGACACCGGTGCCGTGGAAGGCGTCGGGCACGGCGAGCGCGAGCATGAAGAACGCCGACATCCCGACCAGCAACCAGGTCCGGCGCGAGGACGAGCTCGGCGCCACCTCGTTGGTCAGCCAGACGTACCCGCTGTACATCCACCAGATCACGCCGAACATCAGCGAGACCTGCAGAACCGCTTCCCATCCCGGGTGGTGCACGAACACATGGGTGAGCTGGGTGATCGTGAAAACGAAGACCAGGTCGAAGAACAGTTCCAGGGTCGAGGCCCTGACCTGGCCACCTTCGGCCCGGTCGTTGAGATTGCTTGACACGGCAGAATGGTAGGGCCAGTGACCGGTTCGCGCGAGGGGTTGCTCAGCCGAGCAGGTCGGTGCCGCGGTACAGCCCGGCCAGCTTGCTGGGGTTGACCTGGAAGCGCAGATTCTGGATGTGTCCGTCGACGAGGTCGAAAGTGAAGGCGGCGCCGGGGTTTCCAGCGAAGGAGGCCAGGGTGCCGAGCTCGCCGTTGATGTCGGCAGCGGTGAGTTCGAAACCCGCGGACTGCGGTTTGGCGAGAACGCCCAGGATCCAGCGGGCGACGTGGTCGGGGCCGTGCAGGGGGCGGCGGGCGGCGGTGACCACGCCGCCGCCGTCGGACCAGCACGTGACGTCGGGAGCGAGCAGGTCCATCAGGGCGTTGAGGTCGCCGCCTGCGCAGGCGGCCATGAACTGTGCGGTGACCTGGGCGCGGGCGGCCTTGTCGGTATCGAACCGCGGGCGGCGCGAGTGGACGTGGTTCTTCGCGCGGTGCGCGATCTGGCGCACGCTCGCCTCGGACCGTTCGAGGGCTTCGGCGATCTCGGCGTGCGAGTAACCGAACACTTCGCGCAGCAGGAACACCGCGCGTTCGACGGGGGTGAGGGTTTCCAGCACGACGAGCATGGCGGTGGAGACGGTATCGGCCAATTCGGTGTCCTCGGCGATATCGGGCGATGTCAGGACCGGCTCGGGAAGCCAAGGGCCGACATAGCTTTCGCGGGTCGCGCGGGCGGAGGTGAGCCGGTTCAGCGAGAGATTGGTGACCGTGCGGACCAGGTAGGCCTTGGGGTGGGTGACCGCGGCGTGGTCGGTGTCGTTCCACTTGAGCCAGGTGTCCTGCAGGACGTCCTCGGCGTCGGTGACCGTACCGAGCATGCGGTAAGCGGTCGCGAACAGCAGGCGGCGGTGTTCGAGAAACGGATCCTGATCGGACATACGATCTACCATGTCGCACGCTCCGTCACGGTGGCGAATCGGTGGGCGCCGAGCAGGCTCGGCGCCCGATCGGCGACGGTGCCGGCTGTTCACGCGAGGGCGCGAGTTGCCTTGCCGCCCTTGGACAATTGCACGTTCATGGTCATCTTCCTGCTGGCCTTGAACGTCGGAACGGGGCTGCTGCTGACCAGCTCCTTGTAGATGCGCGCGGCCCAGCCGGTGAGGTAGAGGCGGCGCGGGGTGTCGTCGGCGTTGGTGAACTGGATGACCGCGTCGCGGCGGCCCAGGCTGACCGGCTGGTGGAAGTACCCGAAGCGGAACGGCCGGACCGTCTTGCCGCGCAGTTCGGCGGCGATCAGGTCGGCGGTGTAGGCGGCGGTGGGCAGACCGCTCTGGCAGGTACCGTGCACCTGCCCCCACCCCTGGCGGACGGCGGCCGCGTCGCCGATGGCGTGAATCATGGGGTGCGAGATCGACTTCAGTGTCGGGTCCACGACGATGAGGCCACGCGCGTCGGTCTCGATCCCCGCCTCGGCGGCCAGCGGCGAGACCCGCACGCCGGTGGTCCACAGCGTGAGGTCGGCGCCGATCACCGTGCCGTCGGCGAGTTCGACCGCGTCGGGCTGCACCTTGGCGACGCGCACGCCGATCTCGCGGACGATGCCGAGCCGGTCCATCGCCTTGTTCAGGTGGGCGCGGGCTTTGTCGCCCATCACCGCGCCCGGCTCGCCCGAGCTGATCAGGGTGACGCGCAGACCGGGGTGGCTTTCCGCGATCTCGGTCGCGGCTTCGATACCGGTGAGTCCGCCACCGCACACGGCGACGGCGGCACCCTGAGCCGCGAGGGTGACGAGCTTGCCCGCGAATTCGTGGGCGAGGCGCGGGTCGTCGAGGGTGAAGGCGTGGTCGGCGACGCCGGGCACCAGGGTCGTCTCGGCAGTGCTGCCGAGGGCGTAGATCAGCTCGTCGTAGACGAGTTCGCCGACACCGTCGACGTGGACGCGCTGCGCGGTGGGGTCGATCGCGGTGACCCAGCCCTGCACGAATTCGACGCCGGTGCCGTCGAGGATTTCCGGGATGTCGTGGTGGGCGAGTTCCTGACCGGCGGCGATCTGGTGCATCCGCAGCCGCTCGGTGAAGCGGGCCGACGGATTGACCAGGGTGATCACCACAGCCAGTTTTCTGGTGCGCCGGGCCAGGCGGATCGCGGCCAGCATGCCGGTGTAGCCGGCGCCGAGGACGACGATGCGGTGCGTAGTGGTGGTCATTGCGGTACTCCTGTCGGTGGGATGTTCATGGGACAAAGCAGCTCGCCCGAACGTGACAGCCCGGCATTGTGATCCACCTCACATGCTCCTGACCTGCGGGAAACCCTGAAATCCGCGACCGGAAATCGGGGTCGAACCGGGGACGGACCCGGATGTGGCGGCGGGTGCGCGTCCCTACCGTCGATGCATGGCTTCTCCCCCACGTCGGCTACGCCGCATCCTGCTCGGCGCGTGCGCCCTCGTCGTCACCCTGGTCACCGCGATCGGCGCCGGGGTGGCGTGGACCTGGAGCTCCGCCGACATCTCGACGGTCGGCACCACGGAATTCACTCGGCCACTGCGCATCCCGCCGCTGGCGGATTCGACTGTCGACTCGACCGGAACACGGGTGTTCGCCCTCGATATGCGCACCGGGACAACCACATTCGAGCCCGGACGCGCCACCGAGACGTGGGGCTTCAACGGCAGCTACCTCGGCCCCACCGTGCGTGCGGCCCGCGGCGAACGCGTGCGAGTCCAGGTGCGCAACCAGCTCCCCGAGGGATCGACAGTGCACTGGCACGGCATGCACCTCCCCGCCGCCATGGACGGCGGGCCGCACCAGATGGTCGACCCCGGTGCGACATGGACACCGGAATGGACTGTGGATCAACCGGCTTCGACTCTCTGGTATCACCCGCACCCGCACGGCGCGACCGAGGACCATGTGCGCCGCGGCCTGGCGGGCCTGTTCCTCATCGATGACGCACCGAGTGCGGAACTGCCGCTGCCCAACACCTACGGCGTTGACGACATCCCGGTGATCGTGCAGGACATGCGTCTGCGCGGTAGCCGCCTCGACGGGGCGCACGCGATCTTCCGTGACATCGGATTCCTCGGCGATCGCACCATGGTCAACGGCACCCTGTCCCCCTACCAGGAGGTCGGGGACGAACTGGTGCGGCTGCGCCTGCTCAATGCCTCGACCGCGCGGATCTACACCTTCGCCTTCGACGACGCCCGCTCGTTCGCGATGATCGGTTCCGACGGTGGCCTGCTCGAACGCCCCACCACCCTCGATCACCTCCGCCTCTCACCCGGCGAACGCGCGGAGATCGTGGTGCGGATGCGGCCCGGTGAGCGCACTGTGCTGCGCAGCGAGAAACTCGCGGCGGGTCTCGATTTCTGGTCGAACCGGTTCTCGGGCGGTGACGACACGTTCGATGTGCTCGAACTGCGCGCCGCGTCGACCTTGCGCCCCTCCGCCGCATTACCGGAAAGCCTTGTGCCGCTGTCGATTCCCGAGGGAGCCGACTCCGTCACGCAACGGCGCTTCGACCTGACCCTGGCCGGTATCAACGGCGAGCGCATGGACATGAGCCGCATCGACACCACGGTCACCCGGGGCACCACCGAGACCTGGGTCGTGCGCAACGTCGACGGCATGCCGCACAACTTTCACGTCCACGATGTGCAGTTCCGGGTGCTCGATTACGACGGCGGCCCGCCCCCGCCCGAGCTGACCGGCGCCAAGGACACCATCTTCCTGCCACCGAATACGGCGACGACGCTGGCTCTACGGTTCGACGGGCCCGCCGATCCGACGACGCCGTACATGTATCACTGCCATCTGCTGTGGCACGAGGATGTCGGGATGATGGGCCAGTTCACCGTCGTCGAACCAGGTCAGCAGGCCGTGACACCCCCTGGACACGCCCACTGACCTTGCCACACAGACACGATCGCGCTAAATTCATCACGTAGTGAATTCAACACTCGATGAATTGAGGCGACCATGTCGCGCAGCGCACCGCCACCGATCGCCGTCCAAGTCGCGGACCTGACCGTCACACGCGGAAAACGCCCCGTCCTGCACGGCCTCACCCTCGACATCCCGCGCGGCTCGATCACCGGTCTGCTCGGTCCGTCCGGCTGCGGGAAGACCACCCTGCTGCGCAGCATCGTGGGAACGCAGCTGGTGGAATCGGGCACCGTCACCGTGCTCGGCGAACCCGCGGGCAGCAGCGGGCTGCGCCGCCGGGTCGGTTATGTCACCCAGGCGCCGAGCATCTACGCCGACATCAGCGTCCGCGACAACGTGGCGTACTACGCCGCGCTCTACGGCCGCAACCGCGACGACACCGAATCCGCGCTCGTCGCAGTCGGTTTGGCCGATCACGCGGATCAGCTCGGCGACCAGCTCTCGGGTGGCCAGAAGACCAGGGCGTCGCTGGCGTGCGCGCTCGTGGGCAAGCCGGAACTCCTGGTGCTCGACGAACCCACGGTCGGCCTCGATCCGGTGTTGCGCGTGGAGCTGTGGAAGCAGTTCCGTGAATTGGCCGCGGCGGGAACGACTCTGCTCGTGTCGAGTCACGTGATGGACGAAGCCGAGCACTGCGACAAGCTGCTGCTGATGCGCGAGGGCAACCTGCTCGCCCAGCTCAGCCCGGACGAACTGCGCGAGCGCACCGACGAACAGAACCTCGAGGCCGCTTTCCTGACCTTGATCACGATGGGAGAGCACGCATGACCACCCTGCGCCCCTACACCGCCACGACCGCCCGGATCCTGCGGCAACTGCGCAACGATCACCGCACCGTCGCCATGATCCTGGTGGTCCCCGCCCTGCTGATGACGCTGCTGTACTTCATCTACCAGGACGCACCACGCCCGCCGCACGCCCCGCTGACGATGTTCGACCGGGTCGGCATCACGATGCTCGGAATCCTGCCGTTCATCGTGATGTTCCTGATCACCGCGATCGCGATGCAGCGCGAACGCACATCGGGAACCCTCGAACGGCTGCTCACCACACCGCTGAGCAAGCTCGACCTGCTCGCCGGGTACGGCAGCGCGTTCTCCCTCGCCGCCGCCGCGCAGGCCGCGGTCGCCTGCGTGGTCGCGTTCTGGCTGCTCGGGTTGACCGCGGCGGGCAGTCCGGGCTGGGTCATGCTGATCGCGATGGTCGACGCGGTGTGCGGCGTCGGGCTCGGCCTGCTGGCGAGTGCGTTCGCGCGCACCGAATTCCAGGCCGTGCAGTTCATGCCGGTGATCGTCGCGCCGCAGATCTTCCTGTGTGGGCTGCTGGTACCGCGCGACCGGCTGCCCGGCTGGCTCGAGGCGATCAGCAATGTGATGCCGTTGAGCTATGCGGTCGACGCGCTCCAGCAGGTGTCGGTTCACGCGGAGCCGACAGCCGCGATGTGGCGCGATATCGCCGTCGTCGCCGGGTTCGCGGTGGTGGCGCTCGGACTCGCCGCGGCTACTCTGCGTCGACGCACCCCGTAGCGAACAAAGAACCCCGACGAGAGGATCCATGATGAGTGACGGCGAATCCGGTGCCGGCACAGCGAAATCCGGGCGCACCGGCCGCAGGCCGGGCAACGCCGACACCAAACTGGCGATCCTCGACGCGGCGCGGGTCCGGTTCGCCGGCGCCGGATTCGATAAGACCTCGATCCGCGCGATCGCGGCCGATGCCGATGTCGACCCGGCGCTGGTGCACCACTACTTCGGCAACAAGCAGCAGCTGTTCGCCGCCGCGGTGGATTTCCCGGTCGACCCGGACACCACGCTCGACGCCGTCGACGCCGCACCGATCGACGAACTCGGCGCGACGATCGTGCGCGCGGTCGTCACGGTGTGGGACTCCCCCGCCGGACCCGGCATCGTGGCCATGGTCCGCAGCATCTTCGCGGGCGGCGATCAGAATCTCGCGCGCACGTTCCTGCTCCAGGTGGTGCTGGAACGGGTCCGGGTGCGCATCGCCACCGCCGACGACGACGGTCGCGCCAGGGTCGCCCTGGCCGCGTCCCAGATGATCGGGGTGTTGACCGCCCGCAAGATCATCGCGCTGGAGCCGCTGGCCTCGATGCCGATCGATGCGGTGGTCGATGCCGTCGGCCCGGTGATCCAGCGCTACCTGACCGGGGACATCGATACCGGCAGTTGGTGATCCAGCGCCGGAAATCGTTCGAGGATCAGGATTCGGCGACGAAGAATTCGTGTTCGGCGTCGGAGACGTCGCGGGCCTCGTCGATCAGCAGCACCGGGATGCCGTTGTCGATCGGGTACGCGCGACGCAGACGCGGGTTGTAGAGCACGCTCACATCGGCTTCGGTGCGCACCAGCTGCAATGGGCCCTTGTCCTGGGGGCAGGCCAGCAGGCCGAGCAGGGTTGCGTCGATGGTGGATTCGTGCGCCATGTGCCTAACCTACCGCGCCCGGCGGAACGAGATGTAGCGGTGTCCGAAGAAGCTCAGCACCGCCACCAGACCCATCACGATCACCGAGGCGGGAGCGGCGGGAAACCCGAGGCCGGTGACCGCCAGCTCCACCAGGATCACGTTGAGCACCAGACCACCGGCGTTCACCCCACAGAACGCGAGAAAGTCACGCAGGAGATGGCCGTGAACGCGGAACACCAGCGTGCGATGCAACACGAACGCGACCACCGTGCTCACCGCGTAGGCAGCGACAACAGCCACGCCGGGCCTGCCGTCGCCGAGCACCTGTAGCCAGAAGACGACGAGCGCCATGCCGAGCAGGGTGTTGAACCCGCCGACGATCGCGAACGCCAGCTCCTGACGTTTCACGATCCGCAGCAGCGGGCCCGGTGTCTCGAGCACGCCGCCCGCCGCCTCGGCGATCATCGCAGCGCGTCCGCGAGCGCGGTGTCGTCGTCGGCGATCGACTCCGCCGCCGGGGCGTCCAGCTCCTCGTCGTCGGGCTTACGCCCACGCACGTACAGCCACTGGAACACCGCGAGTCCGAGCAGTCCGAGGCCGATCGCGGCGCCGCCGATCTTCCAGCCCGGCGGACGCCAGGTCAGCTCGAGATCGCCGTTCGTCGTCCCGGCCGGGATGTCGACCGCGACGAAACTCTTCGCGACGACCTTGAACGGGATGTCCTTGCCGTCGAGGCTCACCCGGTAGCCGGGCCAGCCCAGACGCGCGAACACCACGCGACCACCGGACTGGGAGCTCACGGTGACCCGGCTCGTCGTATCGCTTTCCGAGGTCGAGACCGCAGTGGCGTTCTCGACCGCCGAGATCCGGCCGTTGCGGGTCGAGATCAGCCCGTCCGCACGTTCGAGGACCGAGATGTAGTTCTCGTGGCCGGGGTAGTCGACCCATTTCCACCCGTCGGGCGCGGGCTCGGTCCGCGCGGCCGGGTAGAGCGCGCGTTGCAGCACCACCCGGTCGATGTTCATCAGGTCGACGACTGTTTTGCCCGTCGACGGCTCGACCGCGAACGCGCGGCGGTAGGCGTCGGGGCACACGCTGGTGTCCCAGCGCATGCAGAGCATGTCGCCGAACCAGAAGTGACCGTTCGGGGTGTAGCCGCTGACATAGGTGCGCTCGATGTCCTTGGCGTAGTTGCCGAACACCAGCGAGCCGTAGGCGCCGTCGAGGGTGCGCTCCCCCGGTTGGATCAGCGCGCGATCGCCGAGCTGCAGCGTGGTCCCCGCGAATTCCGGGAACGCCGCGCGGGCAGCGGCCCGATCGCTGGGCAGATTCCAGCTCATCGGCGTCGGCTGTGCCCGTTCCACCTGGACATAGGCGATCGGGGACACCGCGATGATCGCCAGCGCGACCGCCGCGGAGATCCCCTTGTTCACCGCAAGCCACACCAGCGCGGCCCCGAGCGCGGCGATGGCCAGCGCGGCGATCACATGCGCGATCCAGTTGTGCGGGTCGGCGGAGAACGAGCGCACCCACAGCAGCCCGATCAGCACGGCCGCCGCGATCCCCCGCGCACGCCAGTCCTTGAAGGTCGCGAACCGCCCGAGCAGCACGCACACCAGCAGCAGCAGACCCAGCGCCACCATCGGCAGCACGCGGGCGGGCCAGCGCAGCGGGCCGATCGTGCCGGGTCCGGCCGTCCACATCAGCGCCGCGATCGCGAACAGCCCGATGCCGCTGAGCTCACGCCAGGCCGCGCGCGCCTTACCCCAGTCGATGAACGCCAGGGCCGGAATCAGGAACCAGGCGATGTAGACCACCGGCAGTGGCTGGACGTAACCCCACCACGAGGTGAAGGCGGGCAGGGTCGAGGGCAGGCTCGCGTTCAGCGATTCCGACCAGGGCACAGTGAGGAACATGTCGTTGTTGATCTGGGCGGTGCCACGCCAGGTGACCTTCGCCGAGAGCATGCTCGGCAGATAGGTGGCCGCTCCGGCCAGTGCCGCCAGCCCCGCCACCGTCAGCAGTTTCAGCGACGGGCGCCAGGTCCGCTGGTAGATCAGCTCACCGACCGCGACCGCGCCGATCATCAGACCGGCTTCCACCGCCGGGAAGATGTACTGCACCGAGATCGCCAGGTAGAGATACACGAACACGGGGATCGGCCCGCCGCGACCACGCGAGTAGCGCACGCCCGACGCCCACGCGTGCACCATCCACGCGGTGCCGGTGAAGGCGGTCATCCAGCTGGCCTCGTCGAAGAACAGCAGCCAGCCGGTGAACGGAATCGAGACCCCGGCCAGCGCCGCCCACTGCACCCGCGAGCCGTAGGCCAGGCAGATCCGGTAGACGCCGAGGCCGAGGATGATCGCGAAGATCAGCTTCACCACGGTCGCGTACAGCACCAGGTTGTCCACCGAGGGCGCGATGAGATCGATCAGCAGCTGCGGCGGATTCAGCAGCCCGGCTTCCTCGATCGAGTAGTTTCCGGCCATCCAGTGCTCGGGCACCATCACCGGCAGATCACCGTTGCGCAGCCGGTTGCCGAGCATCACCCACAGCGGGACGTACTGGGATTCGGTGTCGTCGGTATAGAAGTGCCGAACGTTGGCGAGGAGAACCGCACCATAGCCCGCGATCACTCCGAGGGAGGTGATCAAGCCCCAGATATAGACGGACCGACGGGACGGGGTTCTACTTTCCACCACGAGGACCAGACCCTACAGGCACACGGCCCGACTGGCACCGTCGCACAGCGGGATCGCTTCCACCGACGTGTCACGCGCCGGTGTTAAAGTGCGCTCACTGTTGGGTCAATACCTCCGAAACACCGAAAGTGTCCGCGATGCCGATTCCGTCCGCACCTTTGTCCAGGCCCGACACTGTCGTGCGATCGGGCGCGCCCGATCGCAACGGGTCGAGCCCGGTGCATTCGGTGTCGGTGGTCGTTCCGGTGTATCGGGGCGAGGACACGATCGCGGCACTGGTCGCCGAGCTGGACCGGCTGACGGGCCCGAGTACGACCGCGGCGGGCGCCCGGTTCGCGGTCGAGGAGATCATCCTCGTGCACGACAACGGCCCCGACCGCTCCGATGTCGTCCTGCAGGAATTGGAAGGCTCCTTCCCGCAGGTGCGCGCGGTGTGGTTGAGCCGCAACTTCGGTCAGGACGCGGCGACGATCGCCGGGATGGCGGCGGCACAGGGCGACTGGATCGTCACGATGGACGAGGACGGTCAGCACGACCCCGCGTTCATCGCGGACTTCCTCGACGCGGCGCTGGCCTCGCGCGCGGACCTGGTCTATTCGAAACCGTCCAATACCCGCCCGCACGGCTTCCTGCGCAATCTCACCTCACGCGGCGCCAAGATCGTGCTCGCGACGGTGTTCGCGTTCCCGGATTCGACGCGCTTCGAGAGCTTCCGGCTGATCCGCGGCGACATCGGCCGTCAGCTCGCCGAGGTCGCGGCCAACGGGGTGTACCTGGACGTGGCGCTCACCTGGGTCGTCGGCAATACGGTCTCGGTGCCGGTGGTGCTGCGCGCCGAAGGGCGCGAGGAGTCCGGGTACAACTATCGCCGCCTGTTCTCACTGTTCTGGAAGATGGTGCTGTGCAGCGGCACTCGCGGCCTGCGGCTGGTGAGCATGCTCGGGGTCACTCTCGCGCTGGCCGGGGTGATCATGGCCGCGGTGGTGATCGTGCAGGCGCTGACGCAGGACAACCACGATCCCGAGGGCTGGGCATCGATCATCGTCGTGATGCTGCTGTGCTCGGGCGCGATGCTGTTCTCGCTCGGTTTGATCGCCGAGTATCTCGGTGTCGCACTGCACATCCTGGTCGGCAAGCCGCTCTACCTCACCGTGCAGACCCCGACACCGCGCCCGGATACGATGCATGCGCCGGCCGTGAACCATCGAGTCGACGCCGCGGTACCGGCAGCCGCGACGGAGAAGGGCCAGCGCGCGTGAGCGACCGCATCATCTTCAGCAGGCCGTTCCGGGCTGCCGCTGAACGCCCCAATCTGATGACCGTGCTCGATTCCGATCACAGTCACGGCGACGGTCAGTTCACCAAGTCGGCGACGGCGAAGATCAAAGCCATCACCGGCGCCGATCACGCGCTGCTCACCACCTCCTGCACGCACGCGCTCGAATTGGGCGCCCTGCTGCTGGAGCTGGGCCCCGACGACGAGGTGATCGTCCCCAGTTTCGCGTTCACCTCCGCGGCCACCTCGATGGCCCTGCGCGGTTCCACCTGTGTGTTCGTCGACATCGACGAGTCCACCGGCAATATCGACCCCGCCGCCACGGCCGCCGCGATCACCGACCGCACCAAGGCCATCGTGGTGATGCACTACGGCGGTGTCGCCGCCGACATGGAGCCGCTGCTCGCGCTGGCGGCCCAGCACGGCGTGGCGATCATCGAGGACAACGCGCACGGTCTCGGTGGCACCTGGCGTGGTCGGCAGCTCGGCACGATCGGCACCCTCGGCACGCAGAGTTTCCACGACACCAAGAACGTGCACTGCGGTGAGGGCGGCGCGCTGCTGCTGTCGGACGAGATCCTGATGGGCCGCGCCGAGATCATGCGGGAGAAGGGCACCGACCGCGCTCGCTTCCTGCGCGGCCAGGTCGACAAGTACTCCTGGCAGGACATCGGTTCCAGCTACCTGCCCAGCGAGCTCAATGCCGCCGTGCTCGACGCCCAGCTGGCCGAATTCGACACCATCCAGGCCAACCGTCACCGCGTGTGGGACACCTACGCGGCCGCGCTGCCCGACTGGGCGGCACGCAACGACGTGCGCCCGATGACGGTGCCCGCCGACGCGGGGCACACCGCGCACCTGTTCTACCTGCGCATGCCCAGCGAGGACAGCCGCGACGGCATCATCGCCCACCTGGCCGAACGCGGCATCGTGGCGCCGTTCCACTACATTCCGCTGGATTCGAGCCCCGCGGGCCTCAAGTACGGCCGTACCCCGGTGCCGTGCACCCGCTCGGCGAATTTCTCGGCGACGATCGTGCGCCTGCCGCTGTGGCCATTGCTCAGCGAGGCGCAGCTCGGTCGTGTCGTCGACGCGGTCACCGAATACCAGGTGTAGCCGCAAAATCGAACAAAGGCCGCCCGGTTTCTGCCGGGCGGCCTTCGCATTGTGCGGTCAGCTTCCGCCGAACAGCGTCGCCGCCGCGGCGTTGCTGAGCACCTCGTAAGCCTCGGTCTCCCGGTTGTAGATCCAGGTACCCGGTCCGGCCTTGGGCAGACCCGCGGCGTGGATCGCCGAGGCCGAGGGGCGGAAGCTGGAACTGCGCGGGATCTCGTCGACGACGTAGACCAGGTCAGGGCGCTGGCCTGGCTCCAGCCCGCGCATCGCCTCGGTGACGTCGCCCGGTTCGATCCGGAACCCGTCACGCACGCTCAGGGCGGCCGCGGCGATCACCCCCGCCGCGGTCTTCAGCCCGAACGCGACCTCCATGTCGACCGGGGTGATGTCGTTGAGCACGTCCACGATCGGCTGGGTGAACACGGGGCCGCGCACGGCACGGATCACGGTGTCGCGACGGTCGACCAACCAGTAGTCACCGTCGCTGTCACGCCGGAACAGGTTCTCCGTCGGCCACCAGGCGTCACCGGCGCGGAACACACCGCGCAGCCCACCGTCGGAGATGTCGCCACCGTCTACGGCCTTGCCGAGCAGCAACCCGGGTTCGTTGTCGGCGCAGCGGCGGGCGAACCCGTCGTCGCCGACGAGGATCTGCTCGCTGACCGGGTCGTAGGCGACCAATTCGACCCGCGCGGTGCCCGGAACCGGCCTGCCCTTCGATCCGATCTTGGCGCCGGTGACATTCGCCAGCACCACGTCGCCGTCGATCGAGGCGTAGAACTCGAGCACCCTGGCCGGGGCGAACTGTTCGATGGTGCGCCGCCACAGACCCGCGGGCATACCGGAACCGATGAACAGCCGGATCGGATGGTTGTGGCCTGCGGGGAAGACCTGGGAGTCGAGCAGGTCGCGCAGCATCGTCCAGGTGTAGGTGACGACGGTGACGCCGTAGCGGTGCACCTCTTCGGCGAACCGGCCCGGATCCATGTCCATCGGCCGAGCCAGCGCGATGCGGCTGCCGCCGGCGATCGCCCCGCCGAGGCTCACCAGCAGCCCGGACGAATGGTGCAGTGGCGCAAGGCAGTAGACCGTGTCACGACGGTCGAGGTCGGCCGCGCTCGCGGTGCCGAACGCCGACAGGGCCCAGCGGTGGTTGGTGATGTACTTCGCCTCGAGGCGCTCGCCGGAGCCGAGGACGAGCACGAACGCGAGTTCGCGCGCCAGGCCCGGGTTCGGCCGGTACCAGGCGGGCACCCGGACCTTCGCCGGGTCGATCTGCTCGAGGTCGATCACCCGATCGCTGGTCGGCACCGCGAGCGCGCGGCTGTCGCCACCGCCGAGTACCAGCACCCTGGCGGCCGTCGCGGCGGCGGTGCGCAGGTTCTCCGGATCGGCGATCAGCGTCTGCACGCCGGTCAGCTCGATGGCCCGGTCGAGTTCGGCGCCCGGCGCCAGCAGCACCGCGACGGCGCCGATGCGGGAGAGCGCCGCGACCGAGGCCAGGGCGCTCGGGCGCGTCTCCATCATGATGCCGACGCGCATGGCGGGGCGGATGCCGACCGAGATCAGGCCGCGCACGACATTGTCGACGCGCTCCTCGACGGCGGCATTGGTGTGCACCCGGTCGTCGAAGAGGACCAGGTCCTTCTGCGGCGCGCGGCTCGCGTGCTCACTGAGCAGTTTGCCGAGCGAGATGCGGGTATGCGGCTGGATCATCCCGAGCCGGGTCAGCCGGGGCAGTGCCCGCGCCGCCTCCCCCGCCATTTCGAGCGATCCGCGAATCGTGTTGCCCGCGATGCCTTCCAGTGCCTTGCCGACACCCGCGCCCGCCTCGGCCAGGCCGGCGGCGGTGTGCACCATCCGGGTGGCGGCGGTGCGCGGCGCGTTGCTCGCGACGTGTTCCTGCATGGGCACGATCTGCTCGGGCAGGGTGCCGTTGCCGTCCATCCAGGCGATCCAGTCGCGCACCATCGGCCAGGTGTGGTTGGTGGCCGTCGAGCCGGCGACGAGCCCGAAATGGCCTGCCACCAAACTCGCTTCGTACACCTCGGCATTGGGGGCGGCCCGCACGATGCCACGCACCGCGGCGGGCTGACCGATGTCGTCCACCTCGCCGACGAAGGCCAGGATCGGGCACTTGAGCTCAGCGAGCGATACCGGGTGGTCGCGAATCACGAATCCGCCGAGCATCATCCGGTTGTGGGCGACGAACTGCTTGAGCAGATCGGCCACCGCCGGACCCGAATACCCCACCCAGCCATCGCTGTTGAGGAAGCGGCGCTGACGTTCCTTGGGCAGCAACGCTTCCCGATCGTGCAATTGCAGCAGGAAGTCGATCCGCGACTTGGCGGTCTTCACCGGGTCGAGCATCTGGAAGCCGATGCGGACCATCGATTCGGTGATCGGCAGCCGGTGCATCACGTGGTCGGCGAGGAAATCGGCGACTTCGGAAACCAGACCGTAGGGCAGACCGAACGGCATCCCGTTGACGATGTCGACAGGGCTGCCGAAGGTGACGATGGAGGCCACGCCCTTGCCGTAGCGATAGGCGGTGGTCTGGTAGGCGAACATGCCGCCCTGGGAGTACCCCATCAAATGCAGCTGCGCGCCGGTGGCATCACAGACAGTGTCGATCGCGGAGTTCACCGCGAGCACGTGGTCGGCCAGGTCGCGCTCCCAGCCGCCCTCCTCAGTCGCGGGTGAGCCGAAATCGATGACCCAGCAGTCGATTCCGCTCTCGTGCAGGATGCCGACCGCGCCGCCTGCCGCGTTCACGTCCCAGATGTCGGCGTTCACCATCAACGGCGGCACCAGCAACGCCACCGGACGCCCCGGCGTCGTATCGTCGGGGAAGTAATGTCGCAGCCGGTACATGCGCCGACGCTCGACGACCTCGAAGGGCGAGGACTCGACATCGTGTGACAACCCGCCGAAGCGGATCACCTCCAGCCCGTTCTGCGCGGTAGCCAGCAACCGCTGCACCGAACCGACCACACCTTTTGGACTGATATCCACCGTTCCCACCTGGCCTACCTGCTCAAAGTGACACACCTCACACACCCCGATGTGCTCATATGAGCTTGCCACATCGGACCTCCATTATGTGTCGGCTGTGACAGGCCGCATGTTCCGGCGATTCGAATCACATGCCCCGCTCAACGGCCGATAACACTGAGGTCACAACTCTCGTACGGTTCGCTGTCCCGCCGAGATCGTCCGGGAACCGACAGTCCGGGGCAGAGGTGGCGGCCGAGCATCGGCGCCGAGAACACAGCGCGGGCCACCCCCGGACACGCACCTGTCCGCAATCGCCTCCCGCACAACGGTTCTCCCGGTCATCACCATGTTTTCCCGAATATCCGGCGCGCGGCCTCCGCAACCACCTACCATCGTTATCGTCCGGAACGCACTGACACGCATCAGATTTCGTGTAACACCGTTTCACACGCCCGGTTATCCGCGCAGGACCATTCGCTTCGCACCATCAACCACACCCCAAAGCCTGTCGCGCATTGTCGCGCCACACAGGTCGATCGGCCGTGCCGATTTTCCGTCCCGAGGTGAGGACATATCCCATGACCATCGAAATGCCGTTGCCCACAGACAATTCCGTGCGCAAGAGCCTGAGTACCACGGCCGCGCACAAGCTGACACATACCACCAAATCCGAACCGCAGATGCAGGGCATCAGCTCGCGCTGGCTCTCACGCGCCCTGCCATGGGTGCAGGTCGCGGGCGGTATCTACCGGGTCAACCGCAGGCTCACTCACACTGTCGGCAACGGCGAAGTGGAATTCGTCGTCGACGGATCCCGGGCCAGGGTGATTCCACAGGAACTCCGTGAGCTTCCGCCGCTGCGCAATATCGACGACGACGAACTCCTGCGCCCGCTCGCGGACAAATTCGTGCAATACGACCTCGATCCGGGATCGGTCGTCGCCGAATTCGGCAATCCGATGGATCAGGTGATCCTCGTCGTGCACGGAAAACTCGCCCGACTCGGCTCCGGTCAATACGGCGAGTCGACCAAACTCGGCCTGCTGTCCGGCGGCGACTATTACGGCGAGGAAATGCTCACCGATCCTTCGGCGATCTGGCCGGACACGGTGAAGACGGTGACCAGAACCACCATCCTCTGCCTGCCGAGACAACAATTCGAGCAATTCCTCGAACTGAACCCGGAGCTGGATCAGATCCGCACCGAAGCGGCCCAGCGGTCGAGCCGGCTCCAGAACTCCAAGGGTGAAGCCGATATCGAGATCGCCTCCGGCCACTCCGGTGAACCGCTGCTCGAAGGCACTTTCGTCGACTACGACGCCAGCCCCCGCGAATACGAACTCAGCCTGGCCCAGAGCGTGCTGCGCGTGCACACCCGCGTCGCCGACCTGTTCAACGATCCGATGAACCAGGTCGACCAGCAGCTGCGGCTCACCGTCGAAGCGCTCTACGAGCGACGCGAGCACGACCTGGTGAACAATGCCGAGTTCGGGCTGCTGCACAACTGCGACCTCAAACAGCGCATCACCACCGAATCCGGCGCGCCGACCCCCGACGACATGGACGAGCTGCTCAGCATGCGGCGCGGCACCAAATTCTTTCTCGCACATCCGAAAGCGATCGCCGCGTTCGGTCGCGAGTGTTCGCGCCGCGGTCTGTATCCCGATCCCGTGGAGTACCAGGGGCACCGGGTGCCCGCCTGGCGCGGCGTGCCCCTGCTGCCGTGCGGCAAGATCCCGGTCAGCGACACCCAGACCACATCGATCATGGCGATGCGCATCGGTGAGAAGGATCAGGGCGTCGTGGGGCTGCATCAGACCGGCATTCCCGACGAATACGAGCCGAGCCTCAACGTCCGGTTCAAGCAGATCGACGACCAGTCGATCATGTCGTACCTGGTGAGCTGCTATTACTCCGCGGCCGTCCTCGTTCCCGATGCGCTCGGCGTGCTGGACGACGTGCTCGTCGCGCGTCGCGCCGACTGATCGGCGCGGACCGTGTCCATCCTCACCAGGGTCGGCGCTCCCATCGCGGCAGGCGAGCTGGCTGTCGCGGTGGCGGCCCTGTTGCACGGCGCCGCCGCCCCGGCCGACCTGTTCTCCGGCACCGCGACGCTCCCCCGACGCGCACACAGTGCGCCCACCGGCTCCGTCACGCCACGTCGTCTTCGCGGTCCGACCGGGATAGGCACTTCAGGCCTGCGATTGTTCCCTGCACAGAATTCTCCTGCCGCTCCCGCTGCGGAGACAACGAATTCCACTGGGCAACAGTCGATTCCCGCCCTCTACTGCCCACCTCCCGAGCGTGACGACCCGGCGCTGGCCGAGGCCGTCAACGCGGGTCTGCTCGCCTGGGCCGCCGAGATCGGCCTCTACGACGGCCGTCTGGACGAGCTCGCCAAGGCCGACTTCGGCCGGTTGATCATGCTCGCCCATCCCGATTGCGACGATCCCGACCGGCTGCTGGCCGCCGCACGCTGCGCGGTGGCGGAATGGTCGGTCGACGACTACTACTGCGAGGAGGACGCCCCTGGCGACACCGCACCCGACGGCACGCCGTCCAGCGCCGCCGCCGAACTCGGGCCACGGCTCGAGTTGGCCGCCGCCGCGATGGATCCGGCCCATCTACCCACGCGGTACGCGCCCAGACTCGAACAGGCCATGCAGGCCGACCCGATCCTGCGCGCGTTCCGCACCTCGTTCGCGCACCTGGCGGGGTACGCGAGCCCGGCGCAGCTGGCCCGGTTACGCACCGAGATCGCGGGGTGGTTCATCGCGCTCGGCGCGGAGGCGGGCTGGCGCACCGCGGACCGGATGCCGCCGGTCTGGGAGTACCTGACCAACCGGCAGCCGCACAGTTTCCTGCCGTGTATGGCACCGATCGACGCGGTCGGCGGCTACGAACTCACCGCCGCCGACTACGCCGATCCGGCGGTGCGCCGGGTGACCACCACCGCCGCGCTGGCCGCCCAGATGGTGAACGACCTGTATTCGATGGTGCGCGAGGACCTTTCGGGCGGCAGGGAGTTCAACCTGCCGACGGTCCTGGCCGCCGAGGAGGGCTGCAGCCGGGCCGACGCCGTGCTGCGCACCGCCCAGATCCACGACGAACTGATGCATCGCTTCGAACGGGAGGCGGCCCCCCTCGCCGCCTCGGGCTCCCCCCAGCTGCGCCGCTTCCTGGCCGGGCTGTGGGCCTGGATGGGCGGCAACCGCGCCTGGCACGCGGGCAGTCGCCGCTACCACGACATCGCACCAGGAGAGGACGACAGATGACCATCGTCAACACCCCCGACCGCTCGGTCCTGCGCACCACCTATCAGCGTTCGGTCGCCGCGTACTGGAACAACAATCCCAACGACGACCGGGTCAATACCGAACTGGGCAAGGTCGACGGCCTCTACCACCACCACTACGGCATCGGCGAACCCGATTGGTCGGTGCTCGAAGGCCCGGAGAAGACCCGGCAGGAACGGATCGTGCGCGAACTACACCGCCTCGAGACCGCCCAGGCCGACTATCTGCTCGACAACCTCGGCGCCATCACCCCCGACGACCGGCTGATCGACGGCGGCTCGGGCCGCGGCGGCACCAGTTTCATGGCCGCCGATCGATTCGGCTGCCACGTCGACGGCGTCAGCATCTCCGAGTACCAGGTCGGCTTCGCCAACGATCAGGCCGAGGCGCGCGGTGTGACGGAGCGGGTCGGGTTCCACTTCCGCAATATGCTCGACACCGGCTTCGTCGACGAGTCGGCTCGGGCCATCTGGACCAACGAAACCACCATGTACGTCGACCTTTTCGATCTCTTCGACGAATTCGCCCGCGTGCTCGAACCGGGTGGGCGCTACGTGTGCATCACCGGCTGCTCCAACGACGTCACCGGCGGCCGGTCCGCCTCGGTCAGCTGGATCGACGCGCACTACGGCTGCATGATCCACCCGCGCAGCGAGTACTTCCGCGCACTGTCCGACAGCGGCCTCGTCCCCACCACGGTCGTCGACCTCACGCCCGACACCATCCCGTACTGGGAGTTGCGCACCCATTCCGAGCTCGCCACCGGCGTCGAACAGCCGTTCCTCACCGCCTACCGCGAGGGCAGCTTCCAGTACCTGATGATCGTCGCCGATAAGGTGGCCAGGTGACCGAGAAGCTCGCCGACCCGTCGACCGACCGCGAAACCATGCTCGTCGAGCTGGTCGACGAATCAGGCGCCGCGATCGGAGCGTGCTCGGTGGCCGATGCCCATCGGCCACCGGGCACGCTCCACCGCGCCTTCTCCGTGCTGCTGTTCGACTCGCGCGGACACGTCCTGCTCCAGCAGCGCGCGGCGGTGAAGACCCGGTTCCCGCTCCAGTGGGCGAACACCTGCTGCGGGCATCCGCTGCCGGGTCAGAGCGTTGTCGAGGCCGCTGCGATCCGGTTGCGCGAGGAGTTCGGGATGGCCGCCGAACTCACGAAGGTCGGCGTGTTCACCTACCTCGCCGGCGACGAGAAGACCGGCCGTGTGGAGCACGAGTACGACCATGTCCTGATCGGTGTGGTCGGCGAGGTGCCCCCGCGGCCGGACCCGGCCGAGATCGCCCGCTGGGCGTGGATCCCCCCGCAGGAGGTGCGTGCGGATCTGGCGGAGAACCCCGGCAAGTTCACGCCGTGGCTGTCCCAGGTGCTCGAGATCGCCGATCAGGCCCACCAGCGCTGACCTGGCTGTCCCGGCTTTCTTTTCTCGTCCCGGGGCCTCCCGTGACGATATATCGAACAGATGCGCATATCTATATTTGTAGATGGTTTCGAGTTCCTTGGGGAACTCACAGGCTCACCACAGTCCGTGAACAGGCCGCCCGGCGAAACTGGACATCGAACGGTCCGCACGATGGCGAGTGAGGTAGCGATGGTCGAGGTCGAGATCAACGACGACACGGTGACGGTCAATGTGCTCGGTGGGCATCGCCTGCTCGCTCTGCGCCAGCAGGTCGTGATCGACCGCGCCGCGATCACCGAGATCGCTACCGCCGAAGTGGACCTGCGGCCCCCGTGGGTCCGTGCCCCCGGCACCTTCATCCCCGGCGTGATCGCCGCGGGCGTCTACCGCGGCAAGGGCCGCAAAGAGTTCTGGGACACCACTTTCGGCGGCAGTGCCGTGCGGATCGACCTGGACGGGCCCGACTTCACCCGCCTGGTCGTCGACGTCGACGATCTCGCCGCGGTGCTGAACGCACTGGGCACCGAGACCGCCGGCGTCTGACCGGCCTTCACGAACCGAACGATTCCAGCAGTCCCTCGTACGTCTTCGGCGGCGGCGTCGCGAACTCTCCCCTACCCGACTTGCGCAGGCCCATCGTCAGCAGCGACTGCACGGTCAAGGTCGCCGCCGCGACGCCGTCGATCACCGGCACCCCGATCTCGTCGCGGATGTGCGCGCACAGATCCGCCATTCCGGCACACCCGAGCACCACAGCATCGGACCCGTCCTGCGCGACGGCGACCCGGCACGCCTCGGTGACGATCTTGCGCGCGTCCGGATCGGTGTCGAGGGCGAGTACCGGGATCTCGCACGCGTGGATTCCCCGGCAGAACCGTTGCATCCCATAGTGTTCCGCGAGATCGGCCGCCCGCCCGATGGTGCGGCCGAGCGTCGTGACGACACTGAATCCGCGACCCAGATGGCTCGCGGTGTGCATGGCCGCCTCGGCGATCCCGATCACCGGCCCCGCCGCCAGTTCCCGTGCCGCGTCCAAGCCCGGATCTCCGAAGCAGGCGATGACGTACCCGTCCACCCCGTCGGCCTCGCCCTGCCGGATCGCGGCGAGCAGGCCCGGCACGCTCATCGCCTCGTCGTAGTGGCTCTCGATCGAGGCGGGCCCGATCTCGGAGGTGACCGCGTCGAGCAGCGTGCCCGGGCCCGCGACGGCCAGCGCACACTGCTCGATCGTGTCGGTCATCGCCCGCGTGGTGTTCGGGTTGACGACCCGGATGCGCATCAGACACCGACCTCCTCGGCAGCGGCCGTCCGCGCGTCGCCCGTCAGCAGGTAGTAGACGGCGAAGCCGATGCCGCACCCGATGAACCAGCTGTATTGGGCGGCGGTGTGCATGCCGGGCAGGCTGTTGGCCAGCACCGGGAACACCGCCACCGCGGCGGCCACCGCGGTCGCGATGATCGCGGCCGGGTGATAGCCCTTCGCGTAGTAATACGTCCCCTGCTCCGACATCGTGAACAGATCGTCGACGACCACCTTCTGCTTGCGCACCAGGTAGTAATCGCAGATCAGCACCCCGAACAGCGGTCCGATGAAGGCCCCGAGAACCTCGAGGGTGTAGTGGATGACGTCAGGATTGTTGTACAGATTCCAGGGCGTGATCAGGACCGAACCGACCGCCGCGATCATGCCGCCCGCCCGCCAGCTGATCCGCTGCGGACTGACGTTCGAGAAATCGAAAGCCGGTGAGATGAAGTTCGCGACGATATTGATCCCGATGGTGGCGACGGTGAAGGTGAGTGCGCCGAGCACGATCGCGAAAGTGGAATCGATCTTGGCGACGGTGGCGACCGGATCGGTGATGAGCTCGCCGTACACCGGCAATGTCAGGGAGGCGGTGACCACCACCAGTACCGAGAAGACCAGGAAATTCACCGGAAGCCCGAGGAAGTTCCCCTTCTTCACCGCGGCGAAGCTCTTGCCGTATCGGGAGAAGTCACCGAAATTGAGCATCGGCCCCGAGAAATACGACACGACGAGGGCGATCGCGCCGAGCATCACCGGCACCGACGCCCAGCCGGTGTATTTCACATCGCCGAGTTTCAGGTCGATGGCACTCCAGCCCGCCTTCGCGATGAGGTAGCCGCACAGCAGGAACATGACGACGTAGACGGCGGGACCGCAGAAGTCGATGAACCGGCGAATCGATTCCATGCCCCGCCAGAACACGCACGCCTGCACCACCCACAGCAGCAGGAAGCTGCCCCAGCCCAGGGCCGACAGTCCGAGGAACCCGTAGTCGGCGGTGACGGCGTAGGGCGCCAATCCCGGAAACAGTTTCACCAGAACGACATCCAGCGCCGCCGACGCGAGGAAAGTCTGAATGCCGTACCAGGCCACCGCGATCAGACCGCGGATGATCGCGGGAATATTCGCGCCGAGCACGCCGAACGCACTGCGGCAGATCACCGGATAGGGCACCCCGGTCATCTGACTCGGTTTCGCCACCAGATTACAGAAGAAGTACACGATGGTGATGCCGATGAGCAGTGCGGCGAGCACCTGCCAACTGGCCAGCCCGAGTGCGAAAAGGCTTCCCGCCGTGACATATCCGCCGACGCTGTGCACATCCGACATCCAGAACGCGAAGATGTTGTAAGTGCCCCAGCTCTGCTTGCGCAGGGGTGCCAGATCCTCGTTCGTCAGCCGCGGGTCGTAAATGGGCGGTTCGCCGGCGGGAACCGCCGAGGACGTAAGGGTGTCGGTCATGATCGTTCCCGTCCGAAAGGGTACATCTGCTGAATTGACGGTAAGTATCAGCAATTGCCCAGCGGTTTCCCGGGAATTTCGCGCCTATTGCACCGAAGATATATCTTCCGGAGCGAGCAGCCCGGTATCGGTCGGCAGGGTCGCGACCACGGTTTCCAGCCTGCGGTGGTGCTCCTCGGCGGCCACGAGCAGACGGTCGACATCGCGGGCGAGGAACGCGTCGAGCATGGCGATGTGGTCGATGTGCAGGCGCTCGCGGTCGAGTCGGTCGATGTGGACCATCGACTGCACCGGCTCGGTGACATTCCACGCGGCTTCGAGCATGTACAGCAGCCGGAACATCCGTGACGGCCGGGTCAGCGCCACGTGGAAGCTGCGGGACTGGCGCTGGTACGACTCGGGATCGTCGTCGAGGATGGCGCGTTCGAGCAGGTCGTTCACCGCGAGCAGGTGCGCGCGTTCGGCCTCGTCGGCGTGCAGCGCGGCCGCGGCGAGTGACGCCGTCTCCAAAGTGTCACGCACGATGTACATTTCGCGCAGTTCACGGGCGGTGAGCTGGGCCACCTGGTAGCCGCGCTGCTGACGGTGGGTGACCAGGCCCTCCCCGATCAGCGTCTTGAGCGCCTCACGGACCGGGATGTGACTCACCCCGAACAGCTCGGCGACTTCACGCAGCGGGATCACGGTGCACGGCGGTACGGCACCGTCGAGGATCACCCGGCGCAGTTCGCCCAGAATCACTTGCGGTCGGCCTGGCTCATCGACCACAAGCCTTGCGAGCAGCGCCGATCGTCGTCTCGGGGGCATGCGAACATGCTATGGACCACGTATTGCGTGCGGAGTGTTCGGTGTGACAGTTAGGAAACGTTCACCGTACCGACCGGTCCCTAGTGTGTGATGGCATGCTCGGAGGATGGGAGTTTCGACAGCGCAGTCGGTGGATCGCCGTTTCGTCCGCTTGGTCACCGTCTTCGACCATCTGTTCCGCAAGCCCTCACACGGCGGTGGCGCACTGTGCGTATATCTGCACGGCGAGCCCGTCGTCGATGTTTGGGCGGGCTACGCGAGTCCGGGCGTGCCATGGACGGCGGACTCGGTGGCGTTGGGCTTCTCCACCGGAAAAGGCGTGGCCTCCACCGTGATTCATCAGCTGGCCGATCGGGGACAGCTCGACTACGACAGCCCGGTCGCCGAGTACTGGCCGGAGTTCGCCGCGGCGGGCAAGGCCGGCATCACCGTGCGCGATGTACTCACCCACCGCGCCGGTCTGCACCGGCTGCGTGGTCTGCTGCCCGGGCCGATCGAGAGTTTCCTCGATGACGGTGCCGTCACCGCCGCGCTGGCCGCCGCCACTCCCGATCCGCGGCACCGTGTCACCAGCGGCTATCACGGAATCAGCTACGGGCACTTGGCCGCCGAGATCGTCGCGCGGGTAACCGGCCGCGAATTCGTCGATGTGGTGCGCACCGAACTGGCCGAACCTCTCGACGCCGAAGAACTCTGGTTCCGGGTGCCGCACGATCAGCGCCACCGCATCGCCACCACCTTCCCGCGCCTGCGCGCCGCGGGCATGGATTGGGATACTGGCTCCGATCTGCTCACCCGTACCCGTTTCGCCGCCGCCGCCGAGACCACCCCGCGCGGGTTCGCCGACCTGATCGTCGATGAACGCGTCCACGATTCGGTGATGCCCGGCGTGAACGGTGTCTTCTCCGCCCGCGCGCTCGCCCGCGTGTACGCCGCCCTGGCCAACGGCGGCGAACTCGACGGCACCCGCATCCTGTCCCCCGGCTCGATCCCCCGCTTCGCCGCGCGCCAGGTCTTCACCCCCGACTACGTCCTGGCATTCCGCATCCCCTGGGCCATGGGCTTCCACGGTGTCCCGATGAAACCCTCCAAGGCCGACCCGATCTCCGCCTTCGGCCACTTCGGCCTCGGCGGCTCCGGCGCCTTCGCCGATCCCGAAACCGGCCTCTCCCTCGCCTTCGTCACCAATCGTCTCGGCGGCAGACTCACCCCGCTCGGCGACGCCCGCCTCACCCGCCTCGGCACCATCGCCCACAACATCGCGAAGTCGTCGCAACTCCCCTGAGCCAGTCGCGGGTCGGATGATCACTGCACAATATGGACGCAACACCTGGATACACGACTCGCGATGCCGAACCTGGCACCATGTGGCCGATGGAGACCGTGGGACTGGAGCGGATCGAGGAAGCCGCGCGACTGCTGGCGCCGGTGATTCGACGGACACCGATCGTGGGGTCGCGGGTGTTGTCGGAGCGCGCGGGGACGCAGGTGCTGCTCAAATGCGAGAACTTGCAGCGGACCGGGTCGTTCAAACCCCGCGGGGCCTATAACCGGATCGCCAATCTCCCGGCGGCGGATCGGGCGCGGGGCGTGGTGGCGGCCAGCGCCGGCAACCATGCGCAGGGTGTGGCGTGGGCGGCGAGCGAACTCGGGATCGCCTCGACGGTGTTCATGCCGGTCGGGGCCTCGTTGCCGAAGCTCGTCGCGACGCGCGCCTATGGTGCCGACGTGCATCTGGTGGGTGACACGATCGACGAATCCTTGGTCGCCGCACAGGACTTCGCCGACCGCACCGGCGCGACCCTGATCCATCCTTTCGACCATCCCGACATCGTCGCCGGTCAGGCGACAGTCGCGCTCGAGATTCTCGAGCAGGTTCCCGAGGTGGGCACGGTCGTCGTGCCCACCGGTGGTGGCGGGTTGCTCGCGGGTGTCGCCGTGGCGTTGCAGGCGTTGGCGCCGAATGTCCGGGTGATCGGCGTGCAAGCCGCCGAGGCGGCGGCGTGGCCGGATTCGCTGGCGGCGGGCAGGCCGGTCCGGGTGCCACGGATGTCGACGATGGCCGACGGTATCGCGGTCGGACTACCCGGCGCGGTGCCCTTCGCCCATGTCGCCGAGCTGGTGTCCGAGATCGTCACCGTCGACGAGGACGCCCTGTCCAGGGCCCTGTTGCTCTGCCTCGAACGGGCCAAACTCGTCGTCGAACCCGCGGGTGCGGCGGGCGTCGCCGCCTTGCTCACCTCCGCTCTCGAGGATCTGCCCGGCCCGGTGGTGACCATCCTGTCGGGCGGAAATATCGACCCGCTGTTACTCACGCGCGTGATCGGCCACGGTCTCAGCGCCGCGGGCCGCTACCTGGCCATGCACGTGACGATCGACGACCGGCCAGGAGCCCTGTCCGCGCTGCTCGCCGTGGTCGGGCGAGCGGGCGCGAGCGTGGTGGATGTCGTGCACTCGCGAACGGGGCCGTGGCTGGCCGTCGACGAGGTCGAGGTGTCGCTCACCGTGGAAACCCGCGGCTCCGCGCACCGCGACGACGTCCTGGACGCACTGCGTGACTCGGGTTTTCGTGTACACGCCGAGCTCTAGCAACCGTCCGCTCACCGAGTTCCCGCACCACGAGCCCGGAGATCACCGCGTCAGTGCGCCATTTTCAGCCCGACCACACCGGCAACGATCATCACCAGGAACACGGCCTTCACGACCGAAAAGGCTTCCGCGCCGGTGACCATGGCATAGACGACGGTCAGGACGGCACCGATGCCCACCCAGACCGCATACGCGGTGCCGACGGGGAGATCGCGCATGGCCAGCGCCAGCCCGGTCATGCTGGCTGCCAGAGCTACGCCGAAAACCACGGTCGGGACGAGTCGGGTGAACCCTTCGGTTCGGCCCAGCGCGGTGGCCCATACTGCTTCGAGCACACCGGAGATGACGAGCAGAATCCATGACATGACGAGCCTCCTGTGGCCGTCTTGTCGCGTTCCGGGTACGGCTACCCTCGTCCGGGAGCCCCGTTCGGGCTCACTGCCAAGTTGTCACAGCGGCAACCTCTTGGCAAGCGGGTGGTGGGTGAAGTCACCACCTCCCCGCCTCAGCTCAACCAGGCGCGAGCGTCGTCCGCGGTCTTGCGGACCTCGTCGAGCTGTTCGGCCACACGCACACCGGCGGTACCACCCCGCGCGTTGCGCGAGGCGATCGAACCCTGGACCGTGAGCACCTCGCGCACACCGGCGGTGAGCGCGGGGTCCACGGCGGCGAACTCGTCGTCGGTCAGCTCGTCGAGACCGACACCGCGCGCCTCCGCGACGCGCACGCACGCACCGGCCGCCTCGTGGGCGACGCGGAACGGAACACCTCGGCGCACCATCCATTCCGCGATATCGGTGGCGAGGGTGAACCCGGCGGGTGCGAGTTCGGCCATCCGGTCGGTGTGAAAGGTCAAGGTGGCGACCAGGCCCGCGATGGCGGGCAGGAGCAGTTCGAGCTGCGCGACCGAGTCGAAGACCGGCTCTTTGTCTTCCTGCAGGTCCCGGTTGTACGCCAGCGGTTGGGCTTTCAGCGTGGCGAGCAGGCCGGTCAGGTTTCCGATCAGGCGGCCTGCCTTGCCACGGGTGAGCTCGGAGACATCGGGGTTCTTCTTCTGCGGCATGATCGACGAACCGGTGGACCAGGCGTCGGCCAGGGTCACGTAGCCGAATTCCGGTGTGCTCCAGATGATGACCTCTTCGGCCATCCGGCTCAGATCGACGCCGATCATGGCCAGCACGAAGGCGGCCTCGGCGGCGAAGTCACGCGAGGAGGTGGCGTCGATCGAATTGGCGGCGGAGGCGGTGAAATCCAGTTCGGCGGCGATCTGCTCGGGATCGAGGCCCAGCGAGGAACCGGCCAGCGCGCCCGAACCGTACGGCGAGATGGCGGCGCGCTTGTCGAAATCGCGCAGGCGTTCCAGATCGCGCAGCAGCGGATGCGCGTGGGCGAGCAGGTGATGCGAGAGCAGTACCGGCTGGGCGGCCTGGAGGTGGGTCTTGCCCGGCATCACGGCGTCGGGATGCGCGGCCGCCTGCGCGACCAGCGCGTCGACAACATCGAGCACACCGGCGGCGACGCGACGCACACCGTCGCGCAGCCACATCCGGAACAGGGTCGCCACCTGGTCATTGCGCGAACGACCGGCCCGCAGCCGACCACCGAGCTCGGTGCCGACCCGCTCGATCAGCCCGCGCTCGAGCGCACCGTGCACATCCTCGTCGGAGTCGGCGGGGCCGTAGGCGCCCGAGGCGACGTCGGCCGCGAGCGCGTCGAGACCGGCCAGCATGGCGGGCAGATCCTCGTCGGCGAGCAGCCCGGCCTTGTGCAGCACGCGAGCATGCGCCTTGGACGCGCGAATGTCATAGGGAGCCAGCACCCAGTCGAAGTGGGTCGACTTGCTCAGCGCCGCCATCGCCTCGGCCGGACCGGAAGCGAATCGCCCACCCCAGAGGGCACCTTCGTTGGTTCCACTATGGGTCATCGTGTGCCCTCTCCTGGGTATAGGCGGTCGCGCTCACAGTCGCACATCGGCTGCCAGCGCACGAAGGGCAACCGAATCGAGCCTACGGTTGCCAACTGATCTAGCGAGAACATGGGTAACTCATCGGGCACGCCCAGAACAGGTGTACACCTCAGGTGAGCCCGGAACCGACGCCAACCGCCACCCTACGACCGGCAGAAGTCGCGGGGAGGCGGGAAGGCGGCGGGCGAGCTTACTTCTGGTTCAGGTCGCGGCGCGCGGCAACCTTCGAGGACAGGCCGTGGATCTGGACGAAGCCCTTGGCCAGCGACTGGTCGAAGGTGTCGCCCTCGTCGTAGGTGGCCAGGTTGAAGTCGTAGAGCGACTGCTCGGAGCGACGGCCGTTGACCACCGCGGACCCACCGTGCAGCACCATCCGGATCTCGCCGGTGACGGTCTGCTGGGTATCGGAGATGAAGGCGTCGAGTGCGCGCTTGAGCGGGGAATACCACAGGCCGTCGTAGGCCAGCTCGCCCCAGCGCTGCTCGACCTGGCGCTTGTAGCGGGCCAGCTCACGCTCGACGGTGACGGCTTCGAGGGCCTGGTGCGCGGTGATCAGCGCGATGGCGCCCGGTGCCTCGTAGATCTCGCGGCTCTTGATGCCGACGAGGCGGTCCTCGACCATGTCGAGACGGCCCACGCCCTGACGGCCCGCGCGGGTGTTCATCTCCTCGATGGCCTGCAGCACGGAGACCGGGCGGCCGTCGATGGCGACCGGCACACCCTTCTCGAAGGTGATGATGACCTCGTCGGGCGCTTCGAAGTTCACCGTCGGATCGGCGGTGTAGTCGTAGACGTCCTTGGTGGGCGCGTTCCACAGGTCCTCGAGGAACCCGGTCTCGACCGCGCGGCCCCACACGTTCTGGTCGATGGAGAACGGCGACTTCTTGGTGACGTTGATCGGCAGGCTGTTCTGCTCGGCGAAGGCGATGGCCTTCTCCCGGGTCCAGGCGTAGTCGCGAACCGGGGCGATGACCTCGAGGTCGGGGGCGAGCGCGCCGATGCCGACCTCGAAGCGGACCTGGTCGTTGCCCTTGCCGGTGCAGCCGTGCGAGACGGTGGTGGCGTTGTGGAACTTCGCGGCCTCGACCAGGTGCTTGACGATCAGCGGGCGGCTGATGGCCGAGACGAGCGGGTACTGGCCCATGTACATGGCGTTGGCCTGGATGGTGGGCAGGCAGTACTCGTCGGCGAACTCGTCGCGCGCGTCGACCACGATGGCCTCCACGGCGCCGCAGTCCAGTGCGCGCTGCCGGATCGCGCTCATGTCCTCGCCGCCCTGGCCCAGGTCGATGGCCACGGCCACCACCTCGGAACCGGTCTCCTTCGCGATCCAGCTGATGGCGACGGAGGTGTCAAGCCCACCGGAGTAGGCGAGTACGACGCGATCGGACATGTCTGTTGTGCTCCTCGAAGTCTGGTACGTAAGGCCTGCCGTGAGCAGTATGGATGCTCCGGCCGCCGGTTCGGCTCACGCCGTTGCTACAAATGATTATGCATGATGATGCAATCTCATTCATAACCGGGGGTATGGCGATACCGTAAGCCCCCTTGGCGAGCAGTCTCGGCTGTGAGACGCTGGTCACAGCAGATAGCCGCGGGTCGGGACCAAAGGAGCCATCATGCAGTCGCTACGTGATTTCGCCGAGGCCAACTACGACCTCATCGGCACCGTGGTCATCGGACTCGGGAACCTCGGCTTGACGGTGGCCAAGACCGTCATCGAGCTCGGTACCCCGCTGCTCCAGGGGTTCTTCGCCTGACCCCATCGAACTCGAATCCAGGGAGCACATCATGGACGAAGTCCTGCAGTTCCTCTCCGACAATTACAACGCCATCGCTGGTCTCGGGCTGTATGTCTTGCAAACAGGATTCGAGATCACCGCTCCGCTGACGCTGCTGATCCTGAATTTCCTCAACTCCTGACACCTCGCGTATGGCACGCTGGGAGAGCACTATTCGGCTCGCCACACGGGAGGACGAACAAGATGCTCCATTACATCGCGCAGGAATTCTCGACCCTCGGCAACGGTGTTCTCGATGTCGGCAGGGCCGTCGTCGACCTGGTTCAGGACATCATCGACATCGCCACGCCGAACAACCGCGGCGGCGGCGCGGGCGGCGGCCAGTACCCGTTCAACTGAGGCTCCTCGGTCTCACGGGGATTCCGGCGCGGGTTACCGCCGATCGCCGACCCACGCCGCTAGTCTGCGAGCCATGACCGACGATGTGCGGCTCGACACAGGTTCCGCGGGTCTCACGATCGCCCCCGGCGACGGCGGCGCGATCCACAGCCTCACCGTCGACGGCACTGAGCTGCTCCGGCAAGACCCGGGGACCGGGTGTTTCGTCATGGCGCCGTGGGCCGGTCGGCTCGGCGACGGCGAGCTGCGCGTCGGCGATCGCACCTATCAGCTGCCGATCAACAATCCGCCGCACAGCATCCACGGCACCGCGCGCGACGGACGCTGGGACGTGGTGGCCGCGTCGCCGACCGAGGCGACGATCAGCCATCGCCTCGGTGACCCGTGGCCGTTCGCGGGCACCGTCACTCAGACTTTCACCCTGACCGACACCGGCCTCGCCCTGGCGATGCGCATCACCACCGACCACGATGCATTCCCCGCCCAAGGCGGCTGGCATCCGTGGTTCCTGCGCGAAGTCCCGCCGGCGACCGGCCCGGTGCGACTCGATTTCGCCCCGGTCTGGCAGTACGAACGCGGCGACGACTACCTGCCCACCGGCCGAGAGATCGCGCCGACACCGCCGCCGTGGGACGACTGCTTCGGCATGCCCGACGGCGTTCTCGCCCGCCTCACCTGGCCCGGATTCCTGGAGTTCACCATCACCAGCCCGGTCCACGACGTGGTCGTCTGGACCCTGCCGGAGCGATCCCTGTCGGTGGAGGCCCAGTCCGGCCCACCTAACGGCCTCAACACCGAACCACGGATGGTCACACCGGATTCACCACTCGATGTCCACGTGGACTGGACATGGCAACGCCTGTCGCGGAACCGAACGACTCCGCGGCCCGAGTAGCCCAGCACCACAGCCGATTACGGTGATTGCGTGCCGATCACGTTCGCCCATCCCGTTGCGGTGCTGCCCTTCGCTCGATATCTCCCCCTTCCCGCACTCGTCGCGGGATCCATCGCTCCCGACGTCGTCTACTACCTGCCCGGTCCCATGTCCGGCACCACAACCCACTCGGTTGTCGGCGTTCTGTGCTGGGACCTGCTGATCGGCCTGGTACTACTCGTCGCTTTCCGGCTTTCCGCCGGCCCGGCCTCGGCGCTTCTCCGCCTGGCGCCCTCCTCGTCCCCTGATCACAGATCAGCGGGGCTCGCGGCGGTTTCGACGGTCACCGCCCTCGTGCTCGGTGCCGCGACACACGTGGTCTGGGATTCTTTCACTCAGACAACAGGTTTCGTGGTCCAGCACTCGGCTCTGGTGCGGACGTCGATCATCGAGCCGCACAAGACCTACAACGTCCTCGGCTATCTCTCCTCGCTCGCCGGAACAGCGGTCCTCACCTACCTTGTGGTGCGCCGCACCTGGCGCGAGGTTCGCGCACCCACGTGGACGCACCGGGCCGTCGTCGCCGTGCTGCTCGCCGCGCCGGTCATCGGTGCGGCACTCGCCGTCGACGACCCGGTCACCCGAGTCAGCACCTACGACCTGATCCGACACACGATCGTCGGCGCGGCTCGGGCGACGGTTGTCGCCTGGGCCGTCTACGCCGTGCTCTGGCACCTCGGCACAGGTCGCGTGCGCTCACCGCGGCGAGCGGACGCTGCGGAAGGTGAGGGCGACCAGGAAGGTCAGGGCGGCGATGACGGCGGCTGCCGCGAAGGCGGCGGTCATGCCGCCGACCAGGGCATGGGTGGGTGAACCGCCCGCGTCGCGCGCGGCGGTGCCGAAGATCGTCACCAGAACGGCCAAGCCCAGCGCGCCACCGGTCTGCTGCATGGTCTGGAGAGCGCCGCCCGCAGCGCCCGCCTCGTCGGGCGAGACGGTGGACATGATGATCACGTTCAGCGGAGAGAACGCGAGCCCGATGCCGCAGCCCATCGCGACCATCGCCACGAACAGCAGGGGGAAGTAGCCGGAATCCTCCGAAAGCCTGGTCAGCAGCACGAGTCCGGTGACCATGGCGACGGCGCCGGTCAAGGTCACCGGCTTGGGTCCGAAACGCGCCAGCAGCCGCGGGATCAGGCGGATCATCGCGAACATCAGCACCGCCGTCGGCAGGAACGCGAAACCTGTTGCCAGCGAACTCATCCCCAGCACATCTTGCAGATACTGGGTGAGGAAGAAGAACATCGACATGCCCGCCATCGGGCCGAGGAACATGTTCAGATATGCGGCGGCGCGATTGCGGTCGGCGAACAGGTGCAGTGGCAGAAGTGGTTGCGGCGCACGCAGTTCGATGGCGATGAACGCCGCCAACAGCGCCACTCCGACCGCGAGCCAGATGTCGGTGCCCGCCGCGGCCCACCCGTGCGAGGCCGCGCTGATGAAACCGTAGACGAGGGCGGCCACGCCCGCGGTCGCGGTCACCGCACCGGGCAGGTCGAGCCGGGCGGCGCGCCGGGGCAGATCGGGCAGGCAGCGCAGCGCGAGCACGGCGATGACCAGGCCGAACGGCACATTGATGAACAGCACCGAGCGCCAGCCGAACCATTCGGTCAGCAGTCCGCCGACGATCAGGCCGATCGCGAAGCCGGCGCTCGACATGCCGGAGAACAGGGCCAGTACCCGAATCCGCGCCTTGGGCTCGGTGAACGTAGTAGTCAGCAGCGCAAGGGTATTGGGACCGGCCATCGCGCCGCCGATGCCCTGGAGCACACGGGCCGCGAGCAACCACCCAGCAGAGGGCGCCAGCCCACCGGCCAGCGAGGCGAGGGTGAACAGCAGTGCGCCCGCGAGGAACATCCGGCGCCTGCCGAACAGGTCGCCGGCGCGACCGCCGAGCAGCAGCAGGCCACCGAAGACCAGCGTGTAGGAGTTCATCACCCAGGACAGGCCGGTAGCACTGAACTCGAGGTCGGCTCTGATGTGCGGCAGCGCCACATTCATCACGGTGATGTCGAGGATGATCATGAGCTGACAGGTCAGCAAAGTGACCAGGACGAGCCGTGGCCGTACACGGTCCACCTGGGGTTTTTCCGAGAAAGTGGTGGTAGTCAAGAACGCTCCATCAACAAGGAACTCAAACGGAGAGAGTCTCCGTTTATGACAGAGTTAGCATAGGGAGAAAGTCTCCGGTTCCGCAAGACTAAACGGAGACTTCATCCGTTTCCAGTGGAGGATCTCGTGGACGCACCGTCGCGGCCGATGCGCGCCGACGCACGCCGCAATTACGAGCGCATCGTCGACTGCGCCCGCGACGCGTTCGCCGAGCACGGCACCGACGCGCCCCTCGATGACATCGCACGGCGCGCAGGGGTCGGCCCGGGGACGCTGTATCGCCACTTCCCGAATCGCACCACGCTCATGGAGGCGGTGTACCGCTCCAACATCGAGACCCTCGCCGCACGGGCCGACGAATTACGCCGAACCCACGCCCCCCTCGACGCGTTCGACGCCTGGTTCGGCGAACTGGTCACCTATATCCTCGAAAAGCACGGCCTGGCAACCACTCTCAAAGCGGCCATCGACCGCACCTCGGAGACCTTCACCGCCTGCTCCACCCTGCTGGCCGAAGCCGCGGGCAGCGTGCTGATTCCGGTGCAGGAGGCAGGCATCATCCGCCCCGAAGTGAGCCCCCGCGACATCCTGCGCCTGGGCCACGGCATCGGCGCGGGCTGCCAAGCCGCGGCCGACTCCGCACCACTGCTCACCGACGTGGCGCTCGCGGGCCTGCGCGTCCAGCGTTAGGCCAGGCCCTCGATCTTCGCCGCCAGTTCGGCGCCGGTGAGTGGTTCGCGGGCGATGACGGCGATGGTGTCGTCGCCGGCGATGGTGCCGACGATGTAGGGCAGGGCGGCGCGGTCGAGGGCGCTGGCCAGGAAGTGGGCGGCGCCGGGCGGGGTGCGCAGGACGGCGAGATTGCCGCTGGCGTCGGTGGAGACGAGCAGGTCACCGAGGAGTTTGGACAGACGGCCGGTACCGCCGGTGACCCCACGCACGGGGCTGCCGTCCTCGGGGACGATGTAGACGCCCGCGCCACCGTCGGCCGCGCGCAGTTTCACCGCGCCGAGTTCGTCGAGGTCGCGCGACAGGGTGGCCTGGGTGGTCTCGATACCCTCGGCCGACAGCAGCGCGGCGAGTTCGGTCTGACTGCGGACCGAATGCGAGGTCAGCAGTTCGATGATGCGTGACTGGCGGCCGGCGCGGGTGCGAGCGATCGCGGGCGAGCCCTTTTCAGGCGCGCTCATCGCCCAGCCCCTACGCCGGCCCCGGTTCGCGGTCTCACGCGGCGGCTTTCGCGAGCAGCCACACCAGCAGCGCCTTCTGCGCGTGCAGGCGATTCTCGGCTTCGTCCCAGACCACACTGTGCCCACCGTCGAGGACCTCGTCGGTGATCTCTTCGCCGCGGTGCGCCGGAAGACAGTGCAGCACAATCACTTCCGGAGTCGCGTGGGCGAGCAGCTCGGCGTTGAGCTGGAACGGGCGGAACGGGCCGACACGGTCGAGGCCGTCGTTCTCTTGCCCCATGGAGGTCCAGGTATCGGTGACGAGCACGTCCGCGCCGGTCGCGCCGACCACCGGGTCACCCGTGACCGACACGGTCGCACCGGTTTCCGCGGCGCGCTTGGCGGCGGCGTCCAGGATCCACGGCAGCGGTTCGAAGCCCGCGGGCGCGGCCACGGTCACATTCATGCCCGCCGTCACGCCACCGAGCAACAGCGAGTGCGCCATATTGTTGGCGCCGTCGCCGAAGTAGGTGAGGTTCAGCCCCGCGAGCGATCCCTTGCGCTCGCTGATCGTCTGCAGATCGGCCAGCACCTGGCAGGGGTGGAACTCGTTGGACAGTGCGTTCACCACGGGAACCGTCGCGGTGACGGCCATCTCGTCGAGGCGGGACTGTTCGAAGGTCCGCCACACGATGGCGTCGACGTAGCGCGAGAGCACGCTGCCGGTGTCGCCGAGGGTCTCCTCACGACCCAGCTGGGTGTCGCGACCGTCGACGACCACCGCGTGCCCGCCGAGCTGAGCGATACCCAGCTCGAACGAGAAGCGGGTGCGGGTGGAGTTCTTCTCGAAGATCACCCCGACTCCGCGCGGGCCGTCGAGCGGCCGGTGCGCGAAGGGGTCCTTCTTCAATTCGGCGGCGATGGCGAGGATCTCGGCCTGTTCGGCCTGCGTCACATCGTCGTCGCGCAAGAAATGACGCAGGGTCACTTGGTCGCTCCCTTAGCATCGGCGGCGGCCTTGTCGAGGATCTCGGGCAGGTCGGCGACGAAATTGTCGGCCTGGGTTTCGGTGAGCACCAGGGGTGGCGCCAACCGGATCACGTTGGGCTTGGCGGGGTTCAGCAGGTAGCCGGCCTCGCGCGCCCGTTCGTCGACATACGCGGAGATGTCGTTCTTCAGCACGATGCCGATGAGCAGACCCGCACCACGCACGTGGTCGATCTCGGGATGCTCGAGCAACGCGATACCGTCGCTGAGCTTCTTGCCCACCCACTCCACATGGGTCAGCAGGTTGTCGGAGTCGATCGTGCGCAGCACGGCCAAAGCCGCTGCGGCACAGACGGGATTGCCGCCGAAGGTGGTGCCGTGCAGACCCGGCGTGAGCAGTTCGGCGGCGCGGCCCTGGGCCAGCACCGCGCCGATCGGCAGGCCGCCACCGAGCCCCTTGGCCAGGGTGATCGCGTCGGGCACGATGCCCGCCGCCTGGTGCGCGAAAAATGTTCCGGTGCGCCCGATTCCGGTCTGGACCTCATCGAGGATCAGCAGCGCCCCGGCCCTGGACGTGATCTCCCGCGCCTTGGCGAGATAGTCGAACGGCGGGACGACCACACCGCTCTCCCCCATCATCGGTTCGAGGAACACCGCGGCCGTGTCGGAGTCGACCACCGCGTCGAGCGCGGCGGCGTCACCGTAGGGCACGTGCACGACGCCGGGCGGCATCGGCTCGAACGGCGTGCGCTTGGCGGGCTGACCGGTGAGGGCGAGCGCGCCCATGGTGCGACCGTGGAACGCCTCCTCGGCGGCGACGATCTTGGACCGCCCGGTGAGCCGCGCGATCTTGAACGCGGCCTCGTTGGCCTCGGTGCCGGAGTTGCAGAAGAACGCCTTGCCCTCACCGTCACCGAAGTGGGCCAGCAGCTTCTCGGCCAGCTCGATCACGGGCTCGCTGGCGTACAGGTTCGACACGTGGCCGAGCGTGCCCAGCTGCTGGGTCACCGCTTCCAGAATGGCGGGGTGGGCGTGGCCGAGGCTGTTGACCGCGATACCGCCGAGGAAGTCGATATAGCGCTTGCCGTCGGCGTCGTAGAGCACCGCACCGGCGCCGCGCACCAGCGCGACCTTCGGGGTGCCGTAGTTGTCCATCATCGCGGCCGACCACCGCTGCTGCAGCTTCTCTACTTCGCTCATGATTGCGTTCCATCCGGCGACCCTGCGGGGGTCACCATGGTTCCGATTCCTTCTCCGGTGAACAGCTCCAGTAGTACCGAATGCGGGACCCGCCCGTCGATCACGTGGGCACTGGGGACCCCGCCGAGCACGGCGCGCAAGCACGCTTCCATCTTCGGCACCATGCCCGCATCCAGCCGTGGCAGCAACTTCGCCAACGCGTCGGTGTCGATCCGACTGGTCAGCGAGGAGCGGTCCGGCCAGTCGGTGTAGAGGCCCTCGACGTCGGTGAGCACGACGAGTTTCTCGGCGCCGATACCCTCGGCCAGCGCGGCGGCGGCGGTGTCGGCGTTGATGTTGTGCACCACGCCGTCGGCATCGGGGGCGATGGTGGAGACCACCGGGATGCGGCCCGCGTCGATCAGGTCGAGCACGGCGCCGGGGTTGACCTCGGTGACGTCGCCGACCAGGCCGATATCGGTGGCGACACCCTCCACGGCGACGGTGCGCCGGGTGGCGGTGAACAGGTGCGCGTCCTCGCCGGAGATGCCGACCGCGTACGGGCCGTGCGCGTTGATCAGCCCGACGAGCTCACGGCCCACCTGACCGAACAGCACCATCCGGACCACGTCCATCACCTCGGGGGTGGTGACGCGGAAGCCGCCGCGGAATTCGCCTGCCATGCCGAGCCTTTTCAGCATGGCGTTGATCTGCGGGCCGCCACCGTGCACGACTACGGGATGCACGCCGACGGTGCGCAGGAACGCCATGTCGGCGGCGAAGGCGGCCTTGAGTTCGTCGTCGACCATGGCGTTGCCGCCGTACTTCACGACCACGATCTTGCCGCGGAACTTCTGCAGCCACGGCAGCGCGTCGGCGAGCACGTGCGCTTTGTCCAGCGCCGAAAGGTCGTGCACCGCACTGCTACTCATGAGCTGTACGCCGAGTTCTCTTCGACGTAGGCGTGCGAGAGGTCGGTGGTGCGCACCATCGCGGTGCCCTCGCCCACGTTGAGCTCGATCAGCACGTCGACGTCCTCGCCGGACAGGTCGACCTCGCGGGCGCCGGGCGCGCCGACACTGTCGACGCAGACCGGATTGCCGTTGAACGACACCGTGATCCGGTTCGGATCCAGGGTCACCGGCGCGATGCCGACTGCGGCGAGCACGCGACCCCAGTTCGGGTCGGAGCCGAACAGCGCGGTCTTGACCAGGCTGTCGCGGGCGACCGCGCGGGCGACGGTGAGCGCCTCGTCCTCGGACGCCGCGCCGGCGACGGTGACCTGGACCCGCTTGGTGACGCCCTCGGCGTCGGCCATCAGCTGGGCGGCCAGGTCGTCACACACGGTGAACACCGCGGCGTCGAGATCCTCCTGCGTGGGCGCGACGCCGCTGGCGCCGTTGGCCAGCAGCAGCACGGTGTCGTTGGTGGAGCAGGAACCGTCGACATCGAGCCGGTCGAAGGTGTATTTGGTGGCCTTGCGCAGGGCGGAATCGAGCTGCTCGGGCGTGGCCACGGCGTCGGTGGTGAGCACGACGAGCATGGTGGCCAGCGACGGCGCGAGCATGCCCGCGCCCTTGGCCATGCCGCCCACATTCCACTTGTCCTCGCTGTGGAATGCCGACTCCTTCGGCACGGTGTCGGTGGTCATGATGGCGTGGGCGGCGTCGGAGCCACCCGACATGCCGCCGCCCATCTCGTGCACGATCTCGGTGACCGCCGGGATGAGCTTGTCCATCGGCAGGCGGTCACCGATGAGACCGGTGGAGCAGACCGCGATCTCGCCCGCGCCGGTCTCGGTGCCCCAATTGCTCAGTGCCGCGGCGAGTTCCTCGGCGGTCTTGTGGGTGTCCTGGAAACCGCCGTGGCCGGTGCAGGCGTTCGCACCGCCGGAGTTCAGGATCACCGCGCGCAGGTGACCGGTCTTGAGCACCTGCTGCGACCACAGCACCGGCGCGGCCTTGACCTGGTTGCTGGTGAAGACACCGGCCGCCGCGTATTCGGGACCCTCGTTGAGCACCAGCGCGAGGTCCGGCTTGCCGCTGGCCTTGATACCGGCCGCGATGCCCGCCGCGCGGAATCCCAGTGGCGCGGTGACGCCCTGGGTGTGGATCAGTTTGCCGTGGTCCGGGGTCTGCGGATCAGGGGTCGTCACGGTGCCACTCCTACGGTGGAAAGTCCTGCGGTCTCGTCGAATCCGACGGCCAGATTCATCGATTGCACCGCGGCGCCCGCGGTGCCCTTGGTCAAGTTGTCGATCGCGCCGATCACCACGAGCAGGCCCGCGTCGGCGTCGACGGTGACCTGCAGGGTGATGGCGTTGGAGCCGAGCACCGAACCGGTCTGCGGCAGTACGCCTTCGGGCAGCAGGTGCACGAAAGGCTCGTCGGCATAGGCTTTTTCGTAGACGGCGCGCGCCTGCGCGGCGTCGACCTTCACCGGGGCGGTGCAGGTGGCGAGGATGCCGCGCGGCATCGGGGCCAGCACCGGGGTGAACGACACCGAGACATTTACGCCGCCAGCGGCTTTCAGATTCTGCGCGATCTCGGGAGTGTGCCGGTGCGCGCCCGCGATGCCGTAGGCCCGAACGCTGCCCATCACCTCGGAACCGAGCAGACCGACATCGAGCTTGCGGCCGGCACCCGAAGTACCGCTCACGGCGACGACATTCACGGCGGGCTCGATGATTCCGGCGGCGATCGCCGGGGCCAGCGCCACACTCGACACGGTCGGGTAGCAGCCGGGCACGGCGATGCGCCGGGCGCCGGTGAGCTTCGCCCGCCCACCGGGCAGTTCGGGCAGACCATAGGGCCAGCTGCCCGCATGGGGGCTGCCGTAGTACCGCTCCCAGGCGGCGGCGTCGGTGAGCCGGTAGTCGGCGCCGCAGTCGATGATGACGGTCTCGTCGGGCAGGGCTGCCGCGATGGCGCCGGACTGGCCGTGCGGGAGGCCGAGGAACACGATGTCGTGACCGGCCAGGACCTCGGGAGTGGTCTCCTCGAGAATCCGGTCCGCCAGGGGCAGCAGATGCGGCTGCAGCGCGCCCAGGGCGGTACCCGCGTTGGATCCGGCGGTCAGCGCCCCGATCTCGAGGCGCCCCGCTCGGTATTCGGGATGACCGAGCAGTAGACGCAACACTTCGCCACCGGCGTATCCACTCGCACCGGCAACCGCCACCCGCAACACGGGTCCTCCCGACGAATCAACCATGTGATGATTATGCACGACTATGCAAGCTCATTCATGAGCGGGTGTGACCGACTTCGCCTCCGACGCCCCGATCAGGCGCGCGACCAGTGGAAACACCAGAACGGTCGTCGCGCCCGCCGCGACCAGGATCGAGGCGACATCAGCGGTCAGCAAGCCCGTCTGGGTGGCCACCTGGGTCACCGCGACGATGATCGGCAGGCCCGTGGCGGCAAAGAGCGCCAATTCGACGCGCTCCCGCGCGGTCGGCAGGGTGTCCGCGCGCGGCACGAACCGCTCGCTCAGCCAGACGGGCAACCCGCGGGCGATCGCGATGGTGACCACGAACCACAACCACAGTGCTGGACTCCGGCCGACCGCCGCCACGTCGATGCCCATGCCCGACACCACGAAGAACACCGGGATCAGCAACCCGTAGCCGATGGCCTCGAGCGAGGAGTCCACATCCGGATGCCCCGCCGCGATGAGCCGCCGCAGAATCATGCCCGCGGCGAACGCGCCGAGGACCACGTCCAGATCGAAGACCTCGGCGACCACCATCAGCACCAACAGCAGCAGCACCACCCCGCGCACGGGCAGCTGCGAGGTGCCACCGCCCAGCTTGGCCAGCCCGGCGCCCAGACCCGGCATGCGATCGAGCATCCGCACCGGCACGAATCCGACGACCACGGCCGCCACCACGAACATCACGACGACCACCACCGCGCTGCCCGCATCACGACTGGTGAGCAGCACCGACATCGCCACGATGGGCCCCAGCTCGCCCACCGCGCCGTGCGTCATCACCGCCCGGCCCAGCCGTGTGTCGAGGATTCCCGCCTGCTTCAGGATCGGCAGCAGGGTGCCGAGCGCGGTGGAGGTCAACGCGATCGCGACCGCGACGCGGGTGCCGCTCGAGGTGTCCGTCGCGACCATCACGATCACGAACGCGAACAGCAGACACACGATCCACACCACCCACGCCGTCCGCCCCGAGCGGCCGCGCAGCAACTGCGGATCGAGCTCGTAGCCCGCCAGCAGGAACAGCATCCCCAGGCCCAACTCGCTGACCAGGTCGACCCCGCCCTCGCTGCTCGCCCACCCGAGCACATGCGGTCCGACTACCGCCCCGGCCACCAGCAGGATCACCACATCCGGCAGATACCCGCGCACCAGCCGCGACAGCAGCGGTGCGATCACCGCGATGAGCGCGATCCAGAACAGCGAGACGATCGGCGAGGGATCGCCGACACCTTCGGACGCGAGCAGATCCATGCAGGTCATCGTGGCACAGCGGCATGCCCGATCCCCGAAACCGCGCGCGGGCGATCGGTCACGCCACCGGGCGCGGCGTGATCGGCAGGCGCTCGTCGACGGCGCCCGGCTCCGGCAAGAGGTGGGCGAGGAGGAGTTTGATCAGCAGAACGGGTCCGAACCAGACCAGGAACGTCGGGACCGCGAGCACGGCGGTGGTGAGCGTGGCACCGAAGACGGTGGCGGCGAAGGCGACCGGGGTGCGGAGGTGGCGTGGCGTCGCGGTGACCGCTATGGCGGCCACGACGACGAATCCGTAGATCGCGGCCGCCGTCCACCAGCCGAACCCGGGCACGACGAGGGCGAGCAGGAACGGCTGTGCGTGGATCGCCACGAACGCGAGGTGGTGGCGAGCATCGCGGCCGGGCCGGTGGAACCAGCGCTTCGCCGAGTCGGTCGCGTTCACCACCGCGCCGCCGAACAGGTCGAACCCGACCAGCGCGACCACGATGATCACCACCGCGGATCCACCCGCGTGCCGAGCCAGCAGACCGGCCACCGCCGCGCCGGCGACCGCCGCCGAATAGCACAGGGCGGCTTCACTTCTCGTCGCGTTCGGGGCGATCAGCCGGTCGGTGATCGTCATCGCCGGACCCCGTCCACACAGATCTGCACCAGGGGTTCGGCCAGATCGGCGAGCCGGACCTGATCGTCGGCCAGCCACTGCACCAGGCAGCCTTCGATCGCACCGACGATCACGGCCGCGTGCCCCGGCCCGATCCCCGCCCGCAACTGTCCGTCGGCGCCTGCCTCACGCAGCAGCTCGGCGATCGCCGCGCGGTATTCCGCGTACACGGTGGCCATGTCTATCGGGGTGCGGGCGGCCCACACGTCCAGCAGCACGCGTGCGTGGTCGGGATGAGCGGCCAGCATCGTGACTGTCGCCCGGATCAGCGCGGCCAGCCGATCCAGTGCCGAACCGGCGCCAGAAATGGCGAGCTGTTCCCGCGCGCGAGCGCGGTACTGGTCGAACGCCGCGGTCAGCAACTCCTCTCGGCTGCTGACCGCGAGGTAGACACTGCCTTTCGCGACACCGGCCTCGGCCGCGACATCCTCGATCCGGGATGCGGCGAAGCCCTTGCGCGCGAACACCCGGACGGCCGCATCCAGGATTTCGGTGCGCCGGGCATGCACGTCCACTCGCTTCGGCATGCTCCGATTATGACTGACTGGACAGTCATAATCAACGAAGGGTGAGTGACTCAGTGCTTGCGAACGACGGTTTCGCCCGCGCCCGGTTTCCAGACGGTGATGTCGAGGTGGTCGTCGTTGGTTTCGACGGTGGAGGCTCCGGTGAGGTCGGCGACGTAGAAGTGGTCGAATTTCTCGCCGCGGATGTCGAAACCGCTGTCGTCGAACAGCTTTTGGGCGAAGCGGGCGTGGACGGTTTCGTCCTTCAGGTCGGTGACGGTGCCGAAGAGTTTCGCGTCGCCGTCGGAGACCATGGTGTCGACGGTGGCGGTGTGCAGGCAGAAGCGTGGGTCGCGCGCGAGGTCGTCGAATTTTCGGGTATTGGGCATGCCGGCCAGAACCAGCATGTCCTCGAAGACCATCGGCTCGATCGGGCTGATGCGTGGCGATCCGTCGGCGCGCAGGGTGCCGAGCATGCAGAGTTTGCCGGTGGCCTGGTGTCTGCGCTGGAACAAGGCCGCGATGCTCGGTGCTTCTTCGGTGAACTGGCTCCACGTGGTCATATCTCGTACGGTACGACTCAACCTTGACACCTTGTGTCAGGTTTCGCGGCTAGTCTCGGAATATGCGAGCGAGCAGGTTGGTGCAGTTGCTGCTGCTGTTACAAGCGGGCGGCGGCGCGACCGCGAGCGAGTTGGCCCGCGAGCTCGAGGTGTCGGTGCGCACGGTGTATCGGGACGTGGAAGCGCTCTCGGCCGCAGGCGTTCCGGTGTACAGCGAGCCGGGGCGCGGTGGCGGTGTCCGGCTGATCGACGGCTACCGCACCCGGCTCACCGGCCTCACCTCCGACGAAGCCGACGCGGTCCTTCTCGCCGGCCTCCCCGGCGCTGCCGCCGACCTCGGCCTCGGGACCGTGCTGGCCACCGCCCAGCTGAAGATGCTCGCCGCGCTGCCACCGGAACTCCGCGGCCGGGCGACCCGCATCGCCGAACGCGTCCACATCGACATGCCCGGCTGGTTCCAGCGCCCCGACGACACCCCCACCCTCGCCACGGTGGCCGATGCCCTCTGGCACGACCGCCGCCTCGCGATCACCTACCGGCGCCGCGATCGCACGGTGGAACGGACCCTCGACCCACTCGGCCTGGTCATGAAGGCAGGCACCTGGTACCTGATCGCCCGCGAACACACCGACATCCGCTCGTACCGGGCGAGCCGCATCGCCACCGCGGTCCACACCGGCGAATCATTCATCCGCCCAACGCCTTTCGACCTGGCCGAGCACTGGCAGTCCGCCGCCGAGGAGTTCGCCCGATCCATGCTGCGCGTCAGCGCACACTGCCGGATCTCCATCGACCACCTGAGCCTGCTGCGCCTCATGAACGATCCCGCCGCCGTCCGCGAAGCCCTCGCCTCGACGGGTACCCCCGACGCGGACGGCTGGGCCGACATCACCATCCCCGCCGAGTCCTACGAAGTCCTGGCCCACGCCCTACTCCCCCTCGGTGAACACATCGAAGTCCTCACCCCACCCGAGCTCCGCGCGACCATGACCGCCACCGCCGCAGCCATGCTCGCCCGCTACCAGCGCTCGACGGCGATCTAGGCGCCCGAGCACCGCGAAACCTACGCCGACTGCGAGGTGCCCGGCCGGCTGAACTCGACGCAGTCAGGGCATTCGTCGACGATCGGGTGAGTACAGCGCAGCACGTGACCGAGGAAGTCGATGGTTCGGGTGAGGTCGTCGACGTGGGCTCGCAGTTCGGCTTGCTTGTCCGCGAAGAGCGCTACGCGCCGGGCCCTCGACCTCGTGTCGAAAAGATCTTTGATCTCCGCCAGGGACAGCCCCGCTCGTTGACAGAGCTGGACGAGGCGGGCCTGAACGATCAGGGCGCCGTTGTAGATCCGTTGCCCGCCGGGCGCGCGGGGCGGAACCAGGACACCGGCGTCCTCCCAGTGACGCAGGACATGAGCGGCGACGCCCAATTCGGCGGCGGCGTCACCGATGCGGCGCAGCTCGTCGGCACGCGGCATATTCACCCCTTTACTTCAGGTCGACCTGAAGTTTTAGCGTACTTCGCATGGGACACAACGACAATCGGACTCCATTGATCGACTCGGTCGCGGCACCGGACTTGTGGCGCTGTTGCCGATCCGTGGGATCGGCGGTGACGGGCGCGCTGCGGCCACGACAACCCGACCGCCGGTTCCTGGCCTCGTTGCCCGATCACGGCCTACCACGCGGCACAACGACGGTCGAGCTGACAGTTCTGGCGCAGAACGCCAAGAGTGTGCCGACGGCAGCGATCGTCGAAGGCCTGTTCGCCCCGCAACGGATCGATTCCGCGATGACGGCTTTCGTGGTCCGGCATCCGAGGGCGACCTTTCTCGTCGACCCGGGCATCTGCGTCGACGTCCAAGACCGAGCGGTGGTGGAACTCCCCCGGATATTGCGGCTCGCGGTGACGCCTCCGAAGGACGTACTCGACATACGCGAGTCACTGCGTCGCAGTGGAATCGAGGCGAACGCCCTCGACTTCGCGCTGCCGACACATCTGCACTGGGACCATATCGCCGGCCTTCTCGATCTCCCCGGGCTGGCACTGCGCCTGCACCGACCAGAGCACGAGTGGGCGATGAAGGGTCCGGTGGCGCCGGTCGGCGGCGTGCGGCGCGCCGTTCGCGAACGACCTCTCGATGTCTACGATCTGGACGGTCCACCCGTTCTCACCTTCGCCCGCAGCCGCGATCTCTTCGGGGACGGCGCGGTGGTCCTCGTCGACCTGTCCGGCCACACCCCGGGCAGCGTCGGTGTGCTCTTACGCACCGAGCACGGTCCGGTCCTGCTCGCGGGGGACGCGATCTGGCACAACCTCCAGACCGAGGAGCTACGACAGAAGTCCGGCTATCCCGGCATGCTGGCCGACAACGACCGCACCGAGACCTGGCGTACTGTCCACCGGCTGCACGCGATCCGCAGCGCGGTTCGCATCATTCCCAGTCACGACCATCGGGCGGCGTGCGCATGGCACGAGAACCCGCGCGCACTTCGGTCGAGGGAGATCTGACCTCAAGACTTCCAGTCGAGAATCTCTGCCAGGGAACGCAACTGGGTCGAGGTGGGGGTCAGGCGTAGTGCCGTGTTGCGCAGGGTGACCAGGGGGCGCGCGGACAACTGGGCGATGGTGCCGATCCGGGCGGAGCGGGCGACGATCATCTGGGTTCGGGCGCGGCGCTCCCGGTCGTAGCGGGCGAGGCCGTTCGGCTCGCTCGCCGAGCGGGCCACGACCACCGCGTCCTCCAGGGCCTGGCAGCCGCCCTGGCCGAGGTTCGGCGTCATCGCGTGGGCGGCGTCGCCGAGCAGGGCGATGCGGCCGGCGGTGAAGGTCGGCAGCGCCGGTAGGTCATAGATGTCGTTGTGCAGCACCGTGTTCTGGTCCGCGGCGGCGAGGAGGGCCGAGATCGGGTGGTGCCAGTTGTCGAAGCGGTCGCGCACTTCGGCGAGGCTGCCGGGGGCGTTCTCGGGGGCGTCGTAGACGGCGAAGCAGTAGACGCGACCGTCCGCGAGCGGGGCCATGCCGAAACGTGCGCCGCGACCCCAGGTTTCACCGAACTCGGTGAGCGGCTCGTCGATGTCGACCACCGCGCGCCAGGCGGTGTAGCCGGCGTAGCGTGGCGCGACTTCCCCGCAGACCGCACGCCGGACGACGCTGCGAATCCCGTCGGCACCTACGACCAGATCGGCGGAGGAGGTGCCCGAGGAGTGCACCACCACTCCGTCGGTCGTCGCCTCACGCACCGAGATCCCGGTGCGCACAACCCCTTCGGGAAGCGCCCCGCGCAGAATGTCCAGCAGCCGGGCGCGGTGGATCACCACCGGAGCACCGAACCGCTCGCGCAGGGTCGCCACATCGGTGCGTGAGAGCCATCGCCCACGGTCGTCCCTGATCCCGGCCGACACCTCCGCCAGGCCCTGCGCACGGACCGTGTCACCGACACCGAGGGCATCCAGCGCCCGTAAGGCATTGGACCACAGGGAAATCCCGGATCCCACGTCGGCGACCTCCGGCGCCCGTTCCAGCACCTGAACCGACCACCCCTTCCGAACGAGCGCGAGCGCCGCGGCCGTTCCGCCGATTCCGCCGCCGACGACGATTGCTGTGGACATCGCACACTCCCTCGTTTCGAGTACGACACGAACCGCGTCCGCACACAGCCGCGCTCGGCTGTTCGGCGAGTCGCAGACGATGCCCATTCTCGCCGAGTCGGTGCATCGTGGGCACCAGCGGCTGCGCGCCCGGCATGTCCCGACTTCGTCCGGGCCGGTCGCGGCCGTCCGCCGATCCGTGCTCGGCCAACACGAAGCCGGGCTGCCCCGTGGGGACAGCCCGGCTTCGCGGTAGGTGTCAGACGATCGAGAACAACAGGGCCGCGACCGCGAAACTGACCACCGACAGGATGGTTTCGAGAACCGTCCAGGTCTGCAGGGTCTGCTTCACCGTCATGTTGAAGTACTTCGCGATGATCCAGAAGCCGCCGTCGTTGACGTGGCTGAGGATGATCGAGCCCGCCGCGATCGCCATGGCGATCAGCGCGATCGACATCTGCGAGTAGCCCTGCTCGGCCACCAGCGGCGCGACGATGCCGCCGGTGGTGACGATGGCGACCGTTGCCGAACCCTGGGCGATGCGCAGTCCGCAGCTGATCAGGTAGGCGAGCACGATGATCGGCAGTCCCGCCGCGGACATCGTGTCGGCCAGGGCCGTCCCGATGCCGGTGGCCGAGATGACCTTGCCGAAGAAGGCGCCCGCGCCGACCACCAGCAGCACCATGCCGACCGGCTTGAGCGATTCGGCGGTGATGGTGCTCAGTTCCTGCACCGTCGAACCGCGCCGGATCCCGAGGAGATAGAACGCGACGAGCACGGTGATGAGCAGCGCGACCGCCGGGGTACCGAAGAAGGTGAGCACCTGCAGCAGCGTCGAATCCTTGTCCAGCAGCTGGTAACCGAATGTGGCGCCCAGGATCAAGACCAGCGGGATCGCGATGATGCCGCCGATCAGCGCGACCGAGGGCGGCGATTTCGTGAGCACCGCGGTCCCGCCCGAACCGTCGGCCTGCTCCGGCTCCGGCTCGGGCTCCAACGGCACGAACTCCTCGGGCACCGAAACCTGCACGCGCTTACCGATATAGGAGCCCCACACGATGCCCGCGGCGATGAAACCCGGGATGCCACAGACGAAGCCCATGAGAATAAGCCAGCCCAGGCTCACCCCGAGCAGCCCACCGAGTGCGACGGGGCCGGGGTGCGGCGGCAGGAAGGCGTGCGTCATCGACAGACCGGCGAGCATCGGCATGGCGTAGAGGACCAGCGAGCGCCCGCCGCGCTTGGCCGCGACATAGACCAGTGGCGCGAGCACGAAGATACCGATGTCGAAGAACACCGGGATACCGAAGATGAGCCCGAGCAGGCCCATCGCGACCGGAGCGCCCTTCTCGCCGAACATCTTCAGCAGTTTGTCGGTGAGAACATCGGCGCCACCAGATCTTTCGAGGATCGCGCCGAGCACGGTTCCCAGACCGATGATCACCGCGATGTGGCCGAGGATGCCACCGAAGCCTGTTTCCAGCAGTGACTCACCGGCTTTCAGCGGTGTGCCGACGATCTGGGAGATCGGCAGCCCGGCGGCCAGCGCCAGCAGGAGTCCGGTCAGCAGCAGCGCGACGAACGGCTCCAGTTTGACCTTGATGATGGCGATGAGCAGGACAGCGATCGCGAGACCGCACAGCACCAGCAACCCGGGGGTGGTGGTGCGCAACCAGTCGATGGTGGCGCCCATGGAAAACCTCTCAATCCAGCGAATGAACGAAATGCGCGGCTTTGGAGCCGATGTGGGACCAGCGCGCGGCCTCGACGTCGGCCGGGGCGACCACTTCGGTGCCCGCGGTGACGGCGATCGCGCCCGCTCGGAGGAAATCGCGGGCGTTGTGGGAATTGACGCCGCCGGAGGGGATCAGGAACATGTGCGGGAACGGCCCGAGCAGATCCTTGAAGTACTGCGGGCCGAGCGCGCGAGCCGGGAAGATCTTCACCGCCGCCGCCCCCAGCTCCGCCGCGGCGAGGACCTCCGACGGCGTGAACGCGCCCATGATCACCGGAATCGTGTGTGCCGCTGCCACTTCGGCGACCTCGGGGCGCAGCGCGGGTGTCACCAGGAAGCGGGCGCCGACCTCGATGGCCGCTTCGGCCTGCGCACGGGTGGTGACGGTGCCGACCCCGATCACGGCGTCGGTGACCGCGCTCGCCTTGCTGATCGCGTCGAGCACACCGAGCGTGGTGAACGTCAGTTCGACCGCCCGCAGACCGGCGCCGGCGAGCGCTTCGGCCAGCGCGGCCGGGTCGGGGATGTCGGGGGCGCGGACCACCGTGAGGGCACGATCCGCGCGGATCACGTCCATGGCCTCCGACGACGAGCTCAGCATCGGGTTCATCGGGTTTCCTCCTTCGTGGTGTCCAGGCGCAGGGAGCGACCGGCGCGCACACCGGTCGCGGTGCCGTTCTCCAGCGCGAATTCACCGTTGACCAGTACGTGCTGGATGCCACGGGCCTGCTGCTGGGGATGCTCGAACGTCGCCGTGTCGTGGATCGTCGCCGGATCGAAGACGACCAGGTCGGCGGCGTAACCGCGCCGGATCAGGCCACGTTCGGCCAGGCGGAGCCGCGCGGCCGGGCGGCCGGTGAGGTGATGCACGCAGTCCTCGAGACCGAGCACGCCCAGTTCCCGGACGTAGCGCGAGAGGTAGCGCGGGAAGGTGCCCCAGGCGCGCGGGTGCGGCCGGGCGCCGACGAGCAGTCCGTCGCTGCCGCCCATGTGGCCGGGGTCGACCATGATGGCGCGCACGTTCTCCTCGTGACCGACGTGCTGCAGGATCGTCGTGGCGAGCTGGTCGCGGCGCAGCAGGTCGAAGAACACCTCCGCCGGGGCGATGCCGCGCTCGGTCGCGAGCTCGGCGACGGTGCGGCCCACTACATCCGAGAGCGCGTCGTCGCCGACGCCGCTGATCTGGATGGTCTCCCATTCGACGGTGACGCCGTGGCAGCCGTCGGAGCCGTTGACATCGACATCGTCGGTGATCCTGGCGCGCTCGGCCGGATCGTCGAGCCGGGCGAGCGCGGCGTCGGGACCGCCCGACATCGCCCAGCTGGGCAGCAGCGCGGACAGGGTGGTCGAGCCGGGCAGATAGGGATAGGTGTCGAGGGTGATGTCGCAGCCGTCGGCGCGGGCCGCGGCGAGCATCGCGAGGAATTCCGGTGCGCGGCCGCGGTTCACGCCGAAGTTCATGGTGGCGTGGGTCAGGTGCAGCGCGCAGCCGGTCGCTTTCGCCAGGCCGATCATCTCCGCGTAGGCCTCGAGCGCGCCCGCGCCGTAGGAGCGGGTGTGAGGTGCGTAGAAGCCGCCGTAGGAGGCAACCACCGCGCACAGCGCCGCGAGTTCGCTTGTGTCGGCGTACATTCCGGGCGTGTAGGTGAGCCCACTGGACATGCCGACCGCACCCTGTTCGAACCCCTCGGCCAGCAGTGCGCACATCCGGTCGATCTCGGCGGCGGTGGCCGCCCGCTGCTCGCTGCCGACGACGAGCATGCGCAGCGTGCCCTGCGGAACGAGGTAGGCGGCGTTGGGCGTGATGCCCTGATCGAGGCGGTCCAGGTATTGCGCGACGGTGCGCCAGCTGAAGTCGAAGTCGCCCGGGTTACCGTTCCAGCCCGCGATCTGCTTGCGCACCACCGCGAGTGCGGCATCGTCGATCGGCGCGTAGGACAGCCCGTCCTGGCCGATCACCTCGGTGGTGACGCCCTGGGTGATCTTCGGGAAGTGATCGGGATGGGTGAGCAGGTAGAGGTCGGAATGCGCGTGCATGTCGATGAATCCGGGTGCGATGACCGAACCCGGCTGTACCGGAACGACTCTCGCGTCGGAGCCGATAGTGCCCGGTGGCGCGATCTCGGCGATGCGGCCGTCGCGGACCAGCACGTCGCCCCTGGTGCGTGGGCCGCCGGTGCCGTCGACGATATCGATGTCACGAAAGAGCAAGTGCGTCATGGTCATCCGTCAGAAGTAGGTGCGGATCAGGTCGACCACGCGCGGGTCGGGCGCGTCGACGCTGTCGATCACCGGGATCAGGCGCCACTTGTCGAACGCGGTGCACGGGTGTGAGAGACCGAGGCGCACGACGGAGCCGACCGGGAGATCGGCCGCATCGGCGCCGGGCAACCGCAGGAAGGTGTGCTGATCGTTGAGCGCGGTGACCACCGCGTTCGGCGCAAGAGTGCCGCCGACCACCAGTTGGGGCACCGGCAGACCCTCGTCGAAGGGGAAATCGCGTTTGCCGCCGTCGAGCAGGGCCAGCTCCGGTTCCGGCCGCGAGACCACCCTGGCCCAGCCGTGCATGGCGGACCGCAGCCCCGGCTCCTTCACGGGCGCGGCGAGCGGGGAGATTCCCGCGTAGAAGCCGTCGTCGTGAACGACGTAAGCGCCGCTGCGCAGAACCACCGTGGTCGGCACGCCGCGCGCACCCTCGGGGTCGGCCAGTCCGGCGAGTTCCTCGACCACGAGCTCGGGGTAGGCGCTGCCGCCCGCGGTGACCACCGCCGGGCCCGAATAGGCGCCTGCCGCACCGAGTTCAGTGTGCAGCGCGGCGAGTTCGCGCAGATAGCCGCGCACCGCTGCGACACCCTCGGCGCTGCGATCGTGAGCCAGCGCGCCCTCGTAGCCCGCGACTCCGGCCAGGCTCAGCCGCTCGCTCGCGCCGATGGCGGCGGCGACCGCGTGCGCTTGGGCCCGGGTGCGGGCACCGGTCCGGCCGTGCGGTCCCCCCAGCTCGACCAGCACCCGCACCCGCGAACCCGCGGCGGTCTCGCGCAGGATCTTGTCCATCAGTTCGACGGTGGCGACGCCGTCGGCCCAGCAGTACAACTCGAAGTCGGCCTCGCGTGCCGATTCCGCTGCGGCCCACGCCAACCCGACCGGGTCGAGCAGGGTGTTGGCGAGCATGATCCGGCCGACACCGAACGAGCGCGCGAGCTGCGCCTGCCACGCGGTGGCCAAGGTGATCCCCCACGATCCGGCCACGAGCTGCTCGCGCCACAGCTGCGGCGCCATCGTCGTCTTGCCGTGCGGGGCGAGCGCGACGCCCGCCGTGGCGGTCCACTCGGCCATGAGGTCGCGGTTCGCGTCGAGCCTGCCGCGGTCGAGGGTGAGCAACGGCGTCTGCCACTGGTCGAGTCGCGGTGCGCCGGCGAGATATTCGCGCACGGTGCTCCCCCACGCCGCAGGCGGCGCGCTCTTGGCATGGGGTCCGAGCAACTCGTCGGCGAGGGCGTCCACGACGTCGTTGTCGATGATCACAGCATCCCTTTCTGTCGACCGAGCCCGGGATGGCGGCTCGATCAGTCATATCGAACAAACATTGCACAGTATGCAACGGTGGTTGCGCTGAATGTTTCTGCTCGTTATTGTGCATCTCGAAGGCAGTGACCGCAAGCACGAAAGGGCGAACAAGGTGACCCAGGCAACATCCACTCCGCCCAGGGCGGTCACTGTCGGCGAGGGGCTGGCCGTCCTGATCGCGGGCGCGGGACCCCTGGAACTGTCCGCGCGGTTCGATCGCGGCGCGGGCGGCGCGGAGGCCAATGTTGCCGTGGTACTCGCCCAGCTCGACGTGTCGGCGGCCTGGCTGTCGCGGGTCGGCGACGACGGATTCGGGCGATATCTGCTCGCCGAGCTCAGCGCGCAGGGCGTGGATGTCGCGGCGGTCGCGGTCGACCCGATGCGGCCCACCGGCCTCTACGTCAAGGAACGTGGTGCGGGCTCCGGCCTGGCCAACGATCTGGACGCCGATGCCAGCCGCATGCACTACTACCGCACGGGTTCGGCTGCCAGCGCACTGTCGCCCGCCGATCTCACGGACCGGGCGGCCTTGCTCGAGGGCGCCGATCTCGTGCACTTCACCGGCATCACCCCGGCGCTGTCGGAATCGGCGACCGAACTCACCCGCGCGCTGCTCGCCGAGCCCCGTCGCGCGCTGGTCAGCTTCGACCTGAATTACCGTCCGGCAGTGTGGGGTTCGCGCGTCGACGAGGCCACCGACGAACTCGCCGCGCATATTCGCGGCGCCGATGTGGCGTTTCTCGGCGCCGACGAGGCCGAGGAGATCTTCGGCACCGGCGAACCGGCCGCCCTGCGCGCGTTGTTTCCCGAACCCGCCCAGCTCATCGTCAAGAACGACAAGCACACCGTCACGGGATTCGACGGCGATTCCTCGATCGAGGTGCCCGCGTTGACACTGGAGATCACCGAGCGCATCGGTGCCGGCGACGCCTTCGCCGGCGGCTATCTCGCCGCCCTGCTGCACGACGCCGACCTGCGCACCCGCCTTCGATACGGCCATCTGTGCGCGGCGGCAGCGCTGACCGCGACCGGCGATTCGGCGAAACTGCCGCCACCCCAGGATATTCGGCGCCTCGCGCTGCTACCCGATGATATCTGGGCCACGCTGCGCTATCCGGCGGCGCTGGATGAAACGATCAGCGCATGAGTCAAAGCGTGTCGCGGGCCCTGTCCATTCTCATCGCCCTCGGCGAGAACTCGCAGTCCCTCGACGAGCTGGCTGCCCGGCTCGGCGTCCACAAGTCGACGGTGTTGCGGATACTGCAGACCATGCAGGCCGATCGGTTCGTCGTGCGCGACAACGCGCACCGCTACTCGCTCGGCACCCGCATGTTCGAATTGGCCAGTCGCGCACTGGAGAACCGTGACGTGCGCACCGTCGCCCGCCGGCATCTGAGTGCGCTGGGCGCGGCCACCGGGCAGACCGTGCACCTGGCCGCCTACGAATCGGGCGATGCCGTCTACATCGACAAGGTCGACGCCGAGCAGGCGGTGCGGATGTACTCGCGGATCGGCAGGCCCGCGCCCCTGCACTGCACCGCGGTCGGCAAGGTGCTCGTCGCCGCGCTGCCACGCAGCGAATGGGCGGCAGTGGCAGCCCGATTGGACTACCACCCCTTCACCACCCGCACCCTGCGCACCCCCGAGCAGTACCTGGCCGAGTTGAAACTCGTTGCCGCGCAGGGCTTCGCCGAGGACCACGAGGAACATGAGAGCTTCGTCAACTGCATCGGCGTCGGCGTGCGCGACGGGATCGGCGCCGTCGTCGCCGCCGTGTCGGTCTCCGTTCCCGACGTGCTGCTCGACCATGACCAGGTGCTGGCACTGTTGCCGCAGCTCAGGGCGACAGCCGACGCCATCTCCACCGAACTCGGCTGGGACCCCAGCCGAGACGTCACCGCGAGGAAAGGCTGAACTCCATGTCCGACAAGACCGCCGTGCGCACCTCCGACGCCCCGGCGCCCGCCCACACCTTCTCCCAGGGCGTGCGCAAGGGCCCGTTCGTCCAGGTGTCCGGTCAGGGACCCGTGGACCCCGAGACCAACGAGTACCTGCATCAGGGCGATGTCGCCGCCCAGACCACGCGCACCCTGATGAACGTCAAGGCGATCATCGACGCGTCCGGCGCCACCTTCGACGATGTGATGATGCTGCGGGTCTACCTCACCAAGCGCGAGGACTTCGCGATCATGAACGAGGCCTACGGCGAATTCGTCACGAAGCACACCGGCAACGGCGTGCTGCCCGCGCGCACCACCGTTTTCACCGGCCTGCCGCGCGCGGAGATGCTGGTCGAGATCGACGCGATCGCCGTCGTAACCGGCTGAGCCACCGCGAATCCCGCCATGTCGTGGACGCCGTCGGCGCATCGTGTTGAGATGGGGTCGCCCCCGCACGGGGGTGTTCACCCCGTTCTACCCGAGGATCAGCCTATGTTCGCCAAGATCGCCCGCCCGCTCGCCGTCGCCCTTGCCCTGTCCGTGACCGCGATCGGCGCCGGAACCGCATCGGCCGCCCCCGCGCAGCCGGTCGTCGGCTCGGTGTCTATCTGCACCGGCATCCCGGTCGGGCCCTTCACCATCAGCGTCTGCCTGTAGTCGCTCACCCGAGTTGCCGCTACCCCGAGTTGCGCAGCGCGGTGGCCAGGCCGTTCATGGTGAGCAGGATGCCCCGCTTCACCAGTTCGGAATCGTCACCGCCGCGCAGCCGGGCCAGCAGGTCGACCTGGAGCTGGTTCAGCGGCTCCAGGTAGGGGAAGCGGTTGTGGATCGACTCGGCCAGCGACGGGTTGTCGCTGAGGAGTTCGGCGTGGCCGGTGACCGCGAGGTACATGCGGATGGTGCGGGCGTGTTCGTCGGCGATCATGGCGAAGATCTTCGCGCGCAAGGTTTCGTCGGTGACCAGCTCGGCGTAGCGGGCGGCGATGTCGAGGTCGCTCTTGGCCATCACCTGGGCCAGGTTCGACAGCACGGTATTGAAGAACGGCCAGCGCTGGTAGAGGTCGGTGAGACGTGCGAGGCGGGCCGGATCGTCGCCGACCCAGTCTTCGAGCGCGGTGCCGGTGCCGTACCAGCCGGGCAGCATGACCCTGGCCTGACTCCAGGCCATCACCCAGGGGATGGCCCGCAAGTCCGAGACCGAATTGGTGGGTTTGCGGGAGGCGGGGCGGCTGCCGATATTGAGGTCGCCGACTTCGGCGACCGGGGTGGATTCGCGGAAGTACTCGACGAAGCCGGGGGTGTCGTGCACCAGGTTCGCGTAGGCGGCACGAGCGCGGGCGGCGAGGTCGTCGAGGAGTTCATAGGCCGGTTCGGCGTCGTCGCCGAGACCTTCCACGTCCAGTAGCGTCGATTCCAGGGTCCCTGCGATCAGCGACTCCAGATTGCGGTGTGCCGCACCGGATTCGGAGTACTTCGCGGCGATCACCTCACCCTGTTCGGTCAGTCGCAGCGAACCACGCACCGCGCCCGCGGGCTGCGCCAGGATGGCGTCGTAGCTGCGGCCGCCGCCGCGACCGACGGTGCCGCCGCGACCGTGGAACAGCCGCAACCGGATACCCGATTTCCTGGCCACCTCCACCAGGTCCAGTTCCGCGCGGTAGAGCGCCCAGTTCGCGGCGAGATATCCGCCGTCCTTGTTGGAGTCGGAGTAGCCGAGCATCACTTCCTGGCGCATGCCCGCCGCCTCGACCAGCTCGCGATAGACCGGAACCTCCAGCACCGCGGCCAGAGTCGACGCGCCGGCGCTGAGGTCCTCGATGGTTTCGAACAGCGGGACGATGCCCACGGGACAGCTCGGCGCGGTGTCGGCGGTGCCCGGATCGAGAATGCCGGATTCCTTCAACAGCAAGGCCGCTTCGAGCATGTCACTGACCGAGGTGCACATGCTGATGATGTAGTTCGGGACAGCGGCGGCACCGAAGGTATCGATGACCTCCTTGGCGGCGCCCAGAACACCGAGTTCCTTGGTGGCGAGTTCGCTCAGCTGCGCGTTCGGCCCGAGAAGTGGTCGGCGCGTGCGCAATTCGGCGGCGAGCAGCTCCACTCGCCGGGCTTCGGACAGGCTCGGATAGTCGGGGTGCACGCCCGACCACGCCAGCAGTTCGGTGACCACCTGTTCGTGGACCTCGGAGTTCTGGCGCATGTCCAGGCCCTGCAGGTGGAAGCCGAAGGTCTCGATGGCGTGGCGCAGCGCGGCCAGGCGATCGTCGGCGAGCAGTCCGTCGCCGCTGGCGCGCATGGACTCGTCGATCGCGTCGAGGTCGTCGAGGACCGATTGCGGCGACGGATACGGTGCGGCGCCGGCGTCGAGGCCGTGTTCGGGCAGTTCACCGAGCGCGAGCTCGGCAGTGGCACTGAGCCGGGCCCGAATCGCGTGCAGCGCACGGCGATACGGCTCGTCGGCGAACAGGCCGGGGTCGGGGTAACCCGCTGCGGCGAGTTCCGCGACCCGGGGTGTCACCTGCACCAGGCGGGCCGATTGCGACAGGGACTTCTCGAGTTCGACCAGCTCGTCCAGGTAGCGGCCGAAGGCGTAGGCGGCTGCCTGCTCAGCGGCGGTGTGCACGACTTCCGCTGTGACGAAGGGGTTTCCGTCACGGTCGCCGCCGATCCACGAGCCGGGGCGCAGGATCGGGCGCGGCAGGAGATCTTCGGCGGGCCAGCGCGTCCGCAGCGCCGCGCGCACCTGCGCGTTGATCGCGGGGATCACGTCGTAGAGGGTCAGGTCGTAATAGCGCAGACCGACGGAGATCTCGTCCTGGATCCGCAAGCGCGCCAACCGGATCAGCGCCGTGCGCCACAGGGTGAGCACTTCGCGGCGGATCCGCTGTTCGGATTCGTCGAGGCCGGGCTCGCCGGGTTCGAGGCGCCGGCGCAGGCGCATCAGTTCGGTGATCTTGGACTGCACGTCGAAGACGGTGCGCCTGCGGGTTTCGGTCGGATGCGCCGTGATCACCGGGGAGACGAGCGCGTCGGTGAGTAAGTCGGCCACCACGGTGCCGTCCAGACCGGCCGCGTCGAGTTTGTCGTAGGTGGCGGCCAGGGAGGAGTCCTGCGGCGGCTCGCCCGCGGCCACGTGCACGGCGCGGCGTCGATCACGCTGGATGTCCTCGGCCAAGTTGGCCAGCAGCACGAAGTAGCTGAACGCCCGGATCAGCGGGATCGCGACCTCGGTGGGGGTGCCGTCGAGCATGTCGGCGACGGCGCTGCGCTCGACCTCCTCGCGGCGCACCCGGAACGCCTCGATGCGGACGCGCTCGATCAGGTCGAACACCTCCGGACCTTCGTGGTCGCGGATGGTGTCGCCCAGGATGCCACCGAGGAAGCGGATGTCCTCGCGCAGCGGCCGGGTAGCTTCGGGTTCCATCTCGATTCGCGATTCGCCCATGGTCAGACAGTATTGCCGCCGGGCCGCGGGCGCGACCCGACGCCGCACCCGCACCGCATGTCGCGCTCAGCCGTGGTGGCGGGCGGTGAAGCGGATCTGATTGCCCCACGGGTCACGGAACGCGCAGTCGCGGCCGTACTGCTGGTGCACGATCTCCTGGGCGACTTCGGCCCCGGCGTCGCGGATACGGGTGAAGGTGGCGTCGATGTCGTCGGTGGCGAAGATGACGGTGGACTGGGCGCCGCTGTCGATGCGCGCGAGCGCGGCGGCCCGATAGGCGGGGTCGGGGGCCATCTCCGGGACCTCGAGCACGAATTCCAGGTTCTTCTGGTCGACCGGGCCGACCGTCAGCCAGCGCGTGTTGTCGCCGAACGGCATGTCGGTGCGGACCTGCAGGCCGATCAGGTCCCGATAGAAGGTGAGGGCCTGGTCCTGGTCGCCCACGAGCAGCATGACGTGGGCGAGGGAGAGATCTTCGCCGTGGCGCATCCGGTCTCCTTCGGTCGGGCGTCAGCGGTGCGCCGGCGCCTGCGTTCCAGCCTAGCCAGCGAACCTAGAGTTGCCGGATCACCCGCGCCGGATTGCCCGCCGCGAACACCCGGTCCGGTAGATCGCGGGTCACCACGCTGCCCGCGCCGACCACCACGTCGTCGCCGATGGTCACACCCGGGCACACGATCACCCCGCCACCGAACCAGACATTGTTCCCGATCCGGATCGGCGCCGCCGATTCCCAGCGCTGCCTGCGCTTTTCGTGATCCTGCATCGGGTGCAGCGCGGTGAGCAGCTGACAGCGCGGCCCGATCGAACAGTCGTCGCCGATGGTGATCGGCGCGCAGTCGAGCAGGATCGCGTCGTAGTTGAGGAAGCTGTTCGCCCCGATCTCGATCAGGTATCCGTAGTCACACTGGAATCGCGGCATGATCCACGAACCCTCCCCCAGCTTGCCGAGGAGATCACCCAGCAACTCGGTGCGCCGCCCGGTCTCGTCGGGCCCGGTGCGATTGAACTCGTCGCACAACCGTTGTGCCCGTTGCCGTTCGGCCACCAGTTCCGGATCGTTGTCCTTGTACAACTCCCCGGCCAGCATCCGCTGCTTCTGTTCGCCCACCCCGCCGAGTGTAGGGGTGGGCGAACACGGCGGGTTCGACCTACTTGGCCGGGTCGACCTCGAAGGTCTTGGCGATGTCGTCGAGGACCGAGTGGGCGCCGGTGAGGCCGACCGAGGTCAGCCAGACCAGGTCGTCGACCGGAGTGACCTTGCCACGCAACTGGTTCCACAGCGGGTTGGCCTCGGCGGCCGCCTTGCGCTGCGCGGCGGCGTCCTCGCCGTTGCTGGTGAGGAAGACGTAGTCGGCGTCGGCGTCCAGCAGCCGCTCGGGGCTGAGCGTGATCGAGAAGTCGTTCTTGGGGTCGTCGGACTTGTCGGGCTGGTTCAGACCGGCGTCGGCGAAGATGTCGCCGACAAAGCTGACCCGCTGCATCAGCCGGTCTTCCTTGGGCAGGAAGCGCAGTAGCGACACGGTCGGCGCGTTGCCGCCGTTCTTCGCCTTGATCGCCGCCCCGATCTTGGTGGCACGGTCCTGGTACGCCGCCAGCTTGGCCTGCGCCAGGTTCTCCTTGTCGACCGCCTTGGCGAGCAGCAGCAGGTTCTCCTTCCAGGTGGCACCGGTGGTCTGGCTGAACACGACCGGCACGGTGCCCGAACCGAGCTTGATGCCCTTGAACTGCTCGTACTGCTTCTCGTGACGCACCTTCGCCGACACGATCAGATCCGGCCGGGCGCCGGCCAGCTTCTCGATATCGGGGGTCTGCAGGTTGCCGATGTTCACCGCTCGCCCGCCGCAGGTCTGGGCGGCCGCGCCGAGGAACGCGGGCAGCTTCTCGCCCATGGACTGGTAGGTCGTGTACGCGACGACTTCGGTGTTCAGCACCAGGGCGGCGTCGACGAACGTCTGATCCAGCGCCGCGACCCGAACCGGCCGGGTGGTGATGGTCGCCGGGTCGACGACCGTGCCGACATTCGCGCCCGCCTTGTCCTTGACCGCCCCGGCCTCGATCGTGCGCGGGTACGCGCCGCCGTCGAGGTTGCTCGCGGTATCGCAATCGCTGCTCGCGGCGCCGGTGGCCGACCGGTCCTGGCCACACGCGGACAGGCTCAGTACGGCGGCGGCGACTGCCGCGGCGGCGGCGAGCCGACGGCTCAGTGGGGTGTTCATCGAGGTCTCCCGAGTGGTTCAGAGTTCTTTAGGGTTGCTAACCTAGCGAAGCCTTACCTAATTACCAACTATGAAGAGGAATAGTGCCCGCATCGCCGCCCGGAGTCGTGTTCGCCAACACACGGTCTCGCCGGTTGCTACTCATCGCCGGACTCTTGGCCGCGGTGTTCGCGGCCGTCCTGCTCAGTTTGGCCATCGGTTCCAAATTCATTGCTCCCCTTGATGTTCTGCACGCACTCGGCGGCACGACCGACACCGAGACCGGCGCCATCGTCAACGGTCTTCGCCTGCCACGCACGCTGCTGGGGGTCCTCGCCGGCCTCGCGCTCGGCATCGCAGGCGCGGTGATCCAGGGTCACACCAGAAACCCCCTCGCCGACCCCGCACTGCTCGGCATCACCCAGGGCGCGGCGCTCGGCATCGTACTGGCGGTGATGATCGGCGGCATCTCCAGCCTGTTCGGCTATGTGTGGTTCGGCTTCGCCGGCGCCCTGATCGCCACCGTCACCGTGTTCGTCATCGGCGCGACGGGCCGCGGCGGACCGACCCCGGTGACCCTCGCCTTGGCGGGCGCCGCCGTGAGCTACCTGCTGCAGGGCCTGATCTCGGCGGTGGTGCTGTTCGACACCGACGTCACCGACATCTACCGCTTCTGGAAGGCCGGTTCGCTGGTCGGATCCAACCTGGACCTCCTCGGCAAGGCCACCCCGTTCATCCTGGTCGGGATCGTCCTCGCACTGGCCAACACCTCCGCGCTCAACGCGCTCAGCCTCGGCGAGGACACCGCCCGTGCGCTGGGCCATCGCGTTTCCCTGGCGCGCACCATCGGCATCGGCTCGATCGTGCTGCTCACCGGCGCGGTCGTGGCGATCGCGGGACCGCTCGGCTTCGTCGGGCTCGTCGTCCCGCACCTGGCCCGCGGTATCACCGGGCCCGACTACCGCTGGCTGGTCCCGGTCGCCGGGTTGCTCGGCGTGGTCATGGTGCTGGTCGCCGACATCGCGGGGCGGCTGGTGCTGGACAAGGGCGAACTTCCGGCGGGCATCATGCTGGCCTTCGTCGGCGTCCCGTTCTTCATCGTGTTGGTCCGCCGCCGAAAGCTGGTGAGCATATGAGTACCGTCCGGGCGGTCCGGCTGGGACCGGTGTCCTGGCAGCTACGACTGCGCACGACGGCAGTCCTGGTCGTCGGCCTCGCGATCCTCGGCGCCGCGAGTTGCGTCGCGCTGGCGCTGGGCACCTACACGATGCCCGACGGCGGTCCGGTCACGCCGTGGGACGTGCTCGCCGTGCTCAGCGGTGGCGGCGACGACGGCCTGGCCTATGTGGTGTGGGATCTGCGGCTGCCGCGGATTCTCACCGGCGCGCTGGTCGGCGCGGCACTGGCGCTGTCCGGCGCGATCACGCAGGGCATTGCCCGAAACCCGTTGTCCAGTCCCGATATTCTCGGCGTCACGGCGGGCTCGAGCGTGGCCGCGGTCGCGGTGATCGCCCTGTCGGGCAGCCGTGGCCAGATCAGCGGCGCCGCCGCCGAGATCGGGGTGCCGGTCGCGTCCATGCTCGGCGGCCTGCTCGCCGCGCTCGGCGTTTTCCTCCTGGCCTGGCGCGGCGGTATCGAGGGCTATCGGCTGGTGCTCGTCGGTCTCGGCGCCGGTTCGCTGCTCTCCAGCGTGACCTTCTGGCTCCTCAGCGTCGGTGACGTGGATATCGCGACGCGGGCGGTGACCTGGCTGACCGGCAGCCTCAACGGCAGCAGCTGGATCCAGGTGACACCGGTGGCGATCGCCCTGGCTGTCCTGGTGCCGGTCGTACTCGGGGGCACCCATCTGCTCGGCGCGCTGCATTTCGGCGACGACACCGCCCGCTCACTCGGTGTGCGGCTCAACGCCGCCCGGCTGACACTCCTCGTCCTGGCCGTGTTGCTCGCCGGTGTGGCGACCGCCTCGGCGGGCGCCATCATCTTCATCGCGCTCGCGGTGCCGCAGGTCGCGCTGCGTCTCACCGGTTCGGCACAACCACCGCTGCTCACCTCGGTGGTGCTCGGCGCGGCCTTCACAGTCGCCGCCGATCTGGTCGCCCGCACCCTGCTGCCCGCCGGCGAACTGCCCGTCGGGGTGATCACCGCCGTCCTCGGCGCGCCCTATCTGATCTATCTGTTGATGCGGCGCAATCGCGTCGGGAAAGCGGGCGTGTGATGACCGTTCGGCTGCAGGCCAGCGAGCTGACCCTCGGCTACGGGCCGACAACCGTCGTGGACGGGCTGGACCTGGACATCACCGGTGGCACTGTCACCGCGGTGATCGGACCCAACGGATGCGGCAAATCCACCCTGTTGCGCGCGATGGCCCGGCTCCTGCGACCCGCCGGTGGACATGTCCACCTGGACGGCAAACGGATCGACCGCATGTCGACCAAGGAAGTGGCGCGCGTGCTGGGCATCCTGCCCCAATCCCCGCTGGCTCCGGAGGGTCTCACCGTCACCGACCTGGTCGCCCGGGGCAGACACCCGCACCAGCGCTGGTACCGCCAGTGGTCCGACGACGACGAAGCCGCCATCACCGAGGCGCTGACCTGGACCGACATGGTCGAGTTCGCCGATCGCTCGCTCGACGAGCTGTCCGGCGGCCAACGCCAGCGCGCGTGGATCTCGATGGCGCTGGCCCAGAACACCGACCTGCTCCTGCTCGACGAACCCACCACCTTTCTCGATCTCGCCCACCAGATCGAGGTTCTCGACCTGGTCCGGCGCCTGCACGCCGAGGCGGGCCGGACAGTGGTGATGGTGCTGCACGACTTGAACCTCGCCGCGCGGTACGCGCATCGACTGGTCGCGATGCGCGCGGGCCGGGTGGTTGCCGCGGGTACGCCCGCCGAAGTGCTCACCGAGGACGTGGTGGCGCAGGTATTCGGGCTGCGCGCCAAGGTGATCGACGACCCGGTCACCGGCACTCCGCTGGTGGTCCCGATCGGACCCGTCGACGCCGGCGCCTCGACCGAATCCTGAACAGTAGGGTCATGGGGTGACCTCTGGGCGGACTCGACACAACTACACCGGCACCTCGGTCGCCGAACGACAGGTCGAGCGCCGGGCGCTGTTCATCGACGCGGGACTGACCGTGTTCGCGGAGAAGTCGTACGCCAACAGTTCGCTGACCGACGTGTGCGCGGCCGCGGGGCTGTCGCGTCGGCAGTTCTACGAACAGTTCGCCGGGCGCGAGGAACTGCTCGTCGCGGTGTACGACTCCGTGCAGGACAAGGCAGGGGCGGCGGTCGCCGAGGCGCTGGCCGCGGCGGAATCCGACGAGCTGCGCACGCTGATCGACGCGGCCGTTCGCGCGTACACGAAGGCGATCACCGACGACATCCGGTGCGCCAAAGTCGCTTTCGTCGACATCGTCGGAGTGAGCCCCGAGATCGAGGCGTATCGGGCGCAGGTCAGGGACCGGTGGGGCGAGGTGGTCACCGCGATCGCGGCCGGACGCGACGGCGTGCGGATGCCGCCCGGCGGTTGGCGGGTGCCGATGGCGGCGTTCATCGGGGCCGTGAACGGCGCCGTGCACCAGTGGAGCCTGGACGACCCGCGCCCGCCCGTCGACGAACTGGTCGACGTGTTCTCCACCATCCTGAACAGCCTGATCTCGGCGACGTCCCCCGACGCGTGATTGCGATCTGCGCCACACCCATGTCATAGTTGCCGCTATTGAGACGAAGGAGTCTCAATTCATGTGAGGACTGTGCGCGATGAGATCTCCCTTCGTTCAGCGATGGCTTGCCCTGGCCACCGGTGTGCTCGCGGCGGCAACGGTGGTGACCGCCGGGCCGGTCGCGGCCGCGCCGCCGGCGGCGCCCCCGCCGGTGATTCCACTACCGCCCGAATGGGATCCGGGCTTCTACCTACCGCCTGCGGACGTGGTGGCGGCGACCGAGCCGGGGGCGATCATCGCGGTCCGGCAGGTGCGGATCGCCGATTTCGGTCTGCTGCCGATCGATGTCGACGCATGGCAGGTGTCGTATCGCTCCAACAACAGCCGTGACGAGGCGATCCCCGCGGTCGCCACCCTGATCAAGCCGCGCGGGCAGGCGCCGAACCCGCGCAAGCTGCTGTCGGTGCAGCTGGCCGAGGACTCGACCGCGGGCTACTGCGCGCCGTCCTATGCGCTGCAACATCTTTCGGCGGCCGCGGTGGCGGGCCAGATCGTGGTGCCCGCCGAGTTCTTGTTCGCGCAGGCAGCGCTGTCACAGGGCTGGGCCGTGGTCGTTCCGGACCATCAGGGCCCGGATTCGGCCTACGCGGCCGGACCGCTGGCGGGCCGGATCACCCTCGACGGTATTCGCGCGGCGACCAGCTTCGCCCCGCTCGAGGCGGGACCGACCGCGCCGGTGGGTCTCTACGGCTACTCCGGCGGTTCCATCGCGACCGGCCATGCCGCCGAACTACACAGCAGCTACGCGCCCGAACTGAACATCGTGGGCGCGGCCGAAGGCGGGGTCGGTGCCGATCTCGGTGCCGCCTTGAGCATGGCGAACAATCAGCTGACCTCGGGTCTGGTGTTCGCCGCCGTTCTGGGACTCATCCGCGAATACCCCGATTTCGCCGCCTACCTCGATCAGCGGCTCGATCCGCTCGGCAGGGCCCTGTTCGCGATCAAATCGCCGCTGTGCGTGCAGTATCAGTCGGCGCTGCTGCCGTTTCTGAATCTGACGGGCATGATCGGCTCCGACGGTAATCCCCTCGACGATCCGCCGGTCGCGGCGATGCTCGACGACACCCGCATGGGCAAGTCCGTCCCCGACATGCCGCTGTTCGTGTGGCATTCCGCGTGGGACGAGATCCTGCCGCTGGCCGCCACCGACACCTTGGTCGACACCTACTGCCGCGATCCGAACACGTCGCTGACCTACACCCGCGACCATGCCAGCGAACACATCGTCGCGGAAGTGGTCGGCGGTCCGGCCGCGCTGATCTGGCTGCGTGACCGCCTCGACGGCGTCCCGGCCGCTGCCGACTGCACCACCTCCGACGCGGGCACCATGGCCGCGACCCCCGGCGCCCTGGACTTCCTCGGCGACTCGCTCGCCGCGAAGTTCGCGTCCCTGTTCGGCATGCCGCTCGGGAGCCGCTGACTCGACGAATCGGCGAACTCGGCGATACACATTGACGTTCGATGTTGATTTGTATCATACTCGCCGAGTTCGTCGATCATGAGCAGGAGGTGCCCCGTTGACCGACAACGCGCGGGCCGCGCTGGAGATTCTTCGCGATGCGAGCCAGTTCAAGTGGTATGTCATTCCGCTGTTACTGGTGGTCATCTACATCTACGCGGTCGAAGTCGAGCGGCGTAACTGGAATGTGCTGTTCGCCGGGCTCGCGCTGTGGGGCATGGACTGGTTCAACGAGATCTGGAACTCGCTGGTCTTCCACTTCACCGAGCGGGCACCGGTCTGGGCGGCGAGCGGACCGACGGCGTACCAGATCTTGATCGGGCTGAACATCGAGATCTGCTTCATGTTCGCGATCATGGGCATCGCGGCGGCGAAGATGCTGCCGCCGAAGGAAACTCGGATCTTCGGGCTGCCGAACCGGCCGGTGCTGATCGCGGTCAACTCGATCGCGGCGGTGGGTGTCGAGATACTGCTCAACGAGGCCGGCGTGCTGACCTGGGACTGGTCATGGTGGCAGCCGGGCTTCCCGTTCCTGATCTGGATCATCGGGTACGTGCCGTTCTTCGCGGCCTGCTTCTTCGTGCACGATCTACCGAGCGTGCGGAGCAAGGGGTGGTGGTCGGCACGATCTTCGGGATCGACGCGATCGCCCTGATCGGTTTCGGCGCGGCGGGATGGCTGTGAGGCGCGGGCACGCCGTCCGGCGTACAGCGCTGATCGCGGCAGCCGGGCTGGTATTCGCCGGGGTGACAACACAATCGGCGGCCTTCGCCGATCCGGGGTGTCTGCCGGTGGGTACGGTCGGCACCCCGGAGGTGAGCGTCGACGAATCCGATGCCGGGTTCGCGGCATTCGCCCCGGCAACGGTCGCGCTGCCCGAGCAGGTGTATTTCCGCACCACCACCGAGTCGTTCAACCGCCGCTGGTCCTTCGCCACCCGCGACGGTCAGGTGTACGCGAAAGCGGCTGCCGCCCTCGGTGGTTGGCGCATGATCGCGCTGCCGGGCTGCCTGGCGGGCACGATCGCCGGTGTCTCGGCCGACGACGACGAAGTGATGATGATCGACCGGGACGGCCGGTTCGTCACGATGGATCACGCACTCAGCGCTCCCGCGGACTGGAACTGGAGCAGCCGCTACGGCACCCCGCTGTGGACCGGACCCGGCAATACGCTGCCGCCGGGCGCGCTGACCTGGTCGTGGTCGGTGCTGTCACCCAACGAGGACCACGTGTGGACAGATACCGCGGGCAACGAACACCCCGTCGGCGGGGCGAAGGTGTCGCACGTCTTCGCGCTCACCCACGGCGGTCAGCGGATCCAGTACGTCGACCCGTGGCTGCCGGTGGACCACAGCTACGAGATGAGCACTCCGCTCGGTGGGCGGTTCCAGGCTGTCGCGTTGTCCACGAGCGCGTCGACCTCGCTGGTCGTCAACCGGTACGGCGACTTCTACACGCGCCTCTACGATTTCGACATCTCCGGCGCGGACAAGGTCTTCTTCCGCTACTCCTACGAGGACCAGCGCGGCCTGCCCGAAGCGCCGGACATGCTGTCCGAGCGCGTCGATCCTCGCTACGCCGCCATCCAGCTGCCCGCACCCGACTGGGCCGCACAGCCGAAGGTGCCCGGTGAGATCACCGACCGCATCTCCGTCCACCGGACCGGGCCCGGCTCGGCGGCGCGAGAGCTGCGCGTCGAAGGACGCGACGGTGGCCGGACCGGATTCTGGCGCAAGATGCTCACCGATGCGTCGTGGACCTTCGTCGTCACCGATCAGCCGCTGTCCGGTGCGGTGCTGGAGAACTCGCCGGTGAACCGCGCTCACGAGACGCTCGGTCCGGTGTCCGAGTACGGCTACCAGGGCGTTTCGGCCCAGGGGTGGACCGCACGCATCCAGTCCTTCGACCCGGCCGTCTCCGCCACACCGCTGCGGATCGAATTCGGTGACGGAAGCGGGCTCGACGTCGTGCTGCACACCGTCGACGGCTTGCGGCAGACACCGCAGCAGCCCGGAATCACCGCCCAGCCACGGTTCTTCGACGGGACCATCGAAGTGCCGCAGGGACTTCTCGCCTCGGTGGACGCGCAGCCGAGCACCGTACGCGATTTCCTGCGGAACACGCTGGGTGGCAAGCGGTTCACCGACACCTCGGTCGATGTCACCGACGCGCGGTTGCACCTGGCCCTGTCGGACCTCACGCTGAATCGACGCTGACCGGTGCGACCGGGATGGGTTCAGCTCACCTCCCGCTGACGGGGTTGGACGCGGTGCAACAGGACCTGCTCGAGCAGTGCGACCAGGACATCGCGCACGGAGTCACGGTCGCGGGCATCGCAGTCCAGCACCGGGATCCAGTCGTCGAGGCCGAGCGCTTCACGGACTTCACCGAGATCGAAGCGGGTCGCGTCGGCGAAGCGGTTCACCACCACGACGAAGGGCGTGTGGTGTTCCTCGAAGTAGTCCAGGACGGGGTAGCAGTCCTCGACGCGGCCGGTGTCGACGACGATCACCGCGCCGAGGGCACCGTCGACCAGGTCGTCCCAGAGGAACACGAATCGGTCCTGGCCGGGGGTGCCGAAGAGGTAGAGGATCAGCGACTTGTCGAGGGTGATCCGGCCGAAGTCCAGAGCCACTGTGGTCGCGGTCTTTTCGGCGCGGCGACCGGGATCGTCGACACCGATGGAGACCTCGGTCATCGACGCTTCGGTGACCAGTGGCTCGATTTCGGAGATGGCGCCGATGAAGGTGGTCTTGCCGACGCCGAAGCCGCCGCTGACCACGATCTTCACCGACGACGGCATGGCTGGTGCCTCAAAGTGCGCGGACAAGGTCGCGGATCCTCTCGATGGCGGCGGTCGACAGTTCCGGCGCGTCACGGACGGTCACATGCCCCGCCGCCGCCAGATCGCTGACGATCACCTTGGCGATGCCGATCGGAACCCGCAGGGCGGCACCGATTTCGGCGATGGAGTGCGGCGTCAGGCACAGCTGCACCACGGTGCGTTCTTCGAACCGCAGCGGCGCCGACAGTGCGGACGGCGGTGCCTGGACGAGGGTTTCGATGCGCAGGCCGTCCAGCACCGGGACGGTGCGGCCCGCGGTGACCACGAACGGGCGAACGAAGCGGTCGTCGACATCGTCGTGGTCGGTGGGGGTCACCGGCACCGACGGGACGAGACCACGCCACCCCGCCGGCTGGTTCATCGGGATCATGCGCGGGTCGGGCAGCCGCGGGAGATCGAAATCTCTCATCTGCGCAACGACTCTCGCAATTCGCTGATCAGCAGCGGGTCCAGCAGTGATCCGGCGCGTTCGGCGAGGATCGCCATCTCGTAGCCGACCAGACCGACATCACAGCCGCCGTCGGCGATCACGCCGAGGCAGCTGCCGTCGCCCAGCGCCGACACCAGCAGGAAGCCGCGCTTCATCTCGATCATGATCAATTTGAGGCCATCGAAATCGTAACTGCGCGAGGCACTCCGGGCGAGGCTGGACAGGCCCGACACCATCGCGGCGAGCCGGTCGGCGCCGGTGCGGTCGAGTCCGTCCGACATCGCGATCAGCAGCCCGTCGGAGGAGACGGCGACGGTGTCGCGCACGCCGTCGGTATTGCGGACGAAGTTGCCGAGCAGCCAGTTGAAGGTGTGTGGATCGGCGGTCGGTAGGTGGGTGGTCACCGGGTCTCCTGGGGTCTTGTCCGATCGGTCAGCGGGTGGGATCGAGTGGAGGGGAAGAGGATTCGGTCTCGCCGCCGCGTTCGTGGCCGGTGCGGAACGAGGAGAGCATGCTGCGTGTCTGGTCGGGGGTCCGTTCGACAACCGGAGGCCGGTCCGGACTGCCGGCCGGATCGCGGCGGGGTCGCTCGGGCGCACCGGTGATCTTGGCGCGCTTGCTGCGTTTGACCAGGCCGTTGCGGGTGCGTTCGACGGCGGGTGCGCCGATGGACTCCACGGCGGGCAGTTCACGCGGTGGCGGTACCGCCGAGCCGTTGTGTCCCCGGGCCGCCCGCTCCGAGCGGTCCGGGGCTACCACGCCGTAGTGGTCCTCAGTCGACGTGCCGTTGCGGACCGCACCGTTGCGCGGGTGCGCGGAATCGGTTGAACTGCTGAGGAACTGTGCGTATACGGAGCCGGTGGACGAATGGTTCGCCGAGGCCGGACCACTGCCGTTGGCGCTGCTGCCGGCTCCCGATTCCGGATTGCGGCTGTGCCGCGACCGCCCGTTGGTGCCGGTCGTCGACGCCGAGCCACCGCGGATGCCGTGCGACATATCGCCGAGGAACCCGACCGGTCGATCATCGCTGTGGTCCGCACCCGGCGCGTCGGCCGGGATCGCGTGGTGCCCCGGTGTCGCCGAACCGGTCGTGGCCCCAGTGCGCGCAGGGGCCACCGCGTGACCCACTGCGACGGAGGTGGCAGTGCGCTCCAGCGTTGCGGGTTCGGCCAGATCCTGACGTGCGGGGCCTCGGGCGGCGCCCTCTCGCGGATCCGCTGTCTGCCCGGTCTTTCCGTCGGCGAGCAGCGACGGCGGGAGGAGCAGGCGGGCGACGATGCCGCTGACCGGTGACGTGTTCAGTTCCACGTCGATGCCGAGGCGCCCCGCCAGCCGACCGACCACGTAGTGGCCCAGGTAGCGGGTGGAGGCGACGATGAAGTCCTGCTCGCCGCGCAGCCGGGCATTGGCTTCGGCGAGTTGCTCGGCGGGCATGCCGACGCCGTGATCGACGACGGCGAGCAGGTAGCCGCCCGCGACCTTGCGGCCGTACACCTCGACCTCGAGATCGGGCGGCGAGAAGGCCAGCCCGTTCTCGATGAGTTCGGCCAGGATATGCGCCAGTTCGCTCACGACGGCGCCGGTCACCGCGATGTCGTCGATCCGGCGCAGCACCACCCGCCGGTAGTCGTCGACCTCGGACAGCCCGGCCCGGATCACGTCGGTGAGCGCGATCGGCTCGGCCCATCGACGCGGACTCGCCTCGCCGACCAGCACCAGCAGACTTTCGGCGTTGCGCCGCATGCGGGTGGCCAGGTGGTCGAGTTCGAACAGGTTCGACAGTGCCTTCGGGTCGAGCTCCTCGCGTTCGAACTCGCTGATCAAACCCAGCTGACGGCGCACCAGGTTCTGATTGCGGCGGGCCAGATTCGCCATCGATTCGGTGGTGTTGCGCCGCACCAGCGCCTGCTCGGAGGCGAGGTCGAACGCGGTGGTCTGCACGCGATCCAACGCACCCGCGACAGCGGCGATCTCGACGCTTGCGCCGGGAGGTGTGCGCACGGGGGCGGGCGGATCGGGTTGGGCGTCGGCGGCACTGTGCCAGGCCGCGATCACCTCGGGTAGTCGGGCGGAGGCGACGTCGTCGGCTTCGGTGGCCAGCTGGGCCAAGGGGCGGACGATGGCCCTGATGCTGGCGAAGACGAGCGCGAACTCGGCGGCGATCGCCAACAGCGCGGCCAGGGCGAAGGCGGCCAGCATCAGCGCGGCGTCGCGGCGCAGTGTCTCGGCCCGCGCGCCCACGTCGTCGCCGATGACCTGCTGGACCCTGCGTTGCTCGTCGATGACCGCGGTCATCTGCGTCCACCACACGGCCGGGTCGACCTGCTGAACCAGCGGTCCCGACGTCGAGGCGATCGCGATGTTCTCCGATTCGGTTGCCCGCGTGGCGTTCTCGCTTGCCAGGACCGCGTCCAGACGGGCCTGCTGGGCGGGTGTCGCGTCGTGGCCGAAGGCGGTGAGCGCGGCATTGCGGGCAGCGCGGATGTCGAGGAACTGCACGTACTCCCCCGGCGCGAATTCCCCCGCGGCGAAAACGCCGTTGAGGAAACCGCGTTCACGGGCCGCGAATTCCTTCGCGTCACCGAGCGCGTAGAGCGCTTGCAGGCCGTGCCGGACGGCCGGGTCACGCGCCTGGTCGAGACCCAGCGAGAGGCGGTTCAGCGCGTCGATGCCGTCGGTGTAGAACTGGAACGCGGCCTGCCGGGTGACATTGCGATTGTCGACCTGGGAGCGGATCGCGGGCAGACCCGCCAGATGCCCCAGCGCCGAGCGCACCTCCCCCGCACCGGGCGGGTTCCCCACGACGGCGTTCACCAGGGCATGCAGGGCGGCGTCGGTGCCCGTGCGCTGGTCGGTGACGGGTTGGCGCAGGCGCTGATCACCGCCGAGCAGACCGTTGCTCAGACCGCGCTCGCGCTGGACCTGCTGCACGAGGTCCTGCGCGGCCAGCGCGACCGCCACCGCGTCCACGGTCTCCCCGCTGCGGCGGTAGGCGCTGACCTGTGTCGACATGGTCAGCCCGAGCAGTGCGAGCACCAGCACCAGCGACACCACCAGGATCCGGGCGAGCTGGCCGGAGATGGTGCGCGGCCGGATCAGCCCGGCGCCGGCCCGCTGCCCTCGAGCGCCGCCGTCCGATCGGGTTCCGGTCGGGTTCGGCCGGGAACGTGCACGCACACCTACTCCTTGGCAATGCCACCGCAACGTCGGTCACGGTGGCTCACGGAAAGTCAGGTGCAAACTTGCACTCCGCGCAGTGCGCGGTCAATTCGGAACGGTGTAAAGCAGCAATTCGTGCACTGATCTAAACATGCCGGAAATCCAGCGGGCTTTGTGTAGCCGAATGCTCACAGCCGCACCGGCGGCGAGTTGGTCGGCCGGTTCACTGCCGGATACATACAGGTCACCAGAGAGCGTGACACACAGCACATTTGATGCGACCGATCAGAAGCCGCAATTCGAATGCTCGACATCACTACCGGTTGCGACGATGTCACGCAAATCGAGAAGCGAAGTCGTATCGATCAATTCGCGTTACCGAACGGCATTCGCGAGAATTACTCGCCGCCGAGAATTCCCAGCACCTGATCGGAGTAGAAGAACGGCTCGAGCCGTTCCCTGATCAGCCCGGCCAGCACACCGTTGCGCTTGGCGGCCTCGATGACAGCCGGCCCGTAGCGCAGGATCTCGGCACTGATGTCGTCGGCATCGAGGCCGAGTTCGGGCAGCATCGCCGAGAGCGTGTGGTCGCTGTACCTGGCATAGAACACCTCGACGCACTCGCGCACGAGCAGGCCGAAGTACTCCTTCTCCCTGGTCGTCACCGCGATCTCGTAGCAGATCTGGACCAGCTCGTTGAGGTCCTTCTGGGTGAGGTATTCGCGCAGGCCCGCGACGGGTTCGTCGGCGTGCAGGTCCCAGAACTCCATCGCCGCCGAGTGCACGGGCGCGTCGCGCAGCATGTCGCGGATGGCGTTGTTGGTGCGCTTGAGCGCGAACAGCGCGCCCTTGCCCGCGAGGTCACCGACGAAGGTGCTGTCGGCGGCGACCTTCTTGGCCCGGTTGGCAGCGGACTGACCCAGCGACATCAGCGAGGAGACGCCCGGAATCTTCTCGGCGCGCTCGCGATTGGCCTGTACGAAATCGCCGATCAGCTTGTCGACGAAACGCGAGGCGACCGTGGCGACGAGCGGGCTCTCGGTGAGCCGGTCCAGGATCCGCTCCTGGGCCTGGTGCATGCCGAAGATCTTCTCCAGCAGCGCTTCCACCGGTTCGCGGTCGACCACGTCGCCGAGGGTGTATTCGGTGTTCGAGGCGATGTGGTCGTAGATGGCGTCGGAGAAGATGCCGACGGTATCGGCGATCACGGGGCTGCCGCCGATGCGGTCGAACACGGTGGCCACCGTCTGCTCGCCCTGTTCCAGGGAGACCACGTCACCGAACCTGATCGTCTCGCCGACGGCCAGCACGGCCGCCACGTCGCGGGCGATCACCTCGGCGAACCGTTCACCGGTCACCTCGGCGAGCAGGAATTCCACCTGCGCATCGAGCAGTCGGTCGGCGATCTGGCGCGCCTGCGTCATCTGTGTGTCCACCCATCACGGTCGTTGCTGGAGGGGAGGACGCGTGGCTACTTCTCGCCGGAATCGTTGCCCTGCACCGATTTCCGGATCTGATCCAGCCGCTCACGCGCGGCTTTCTCCCGCGCCTCCCATTGCTCGTCGACGCTGCGACCCGCGGGAGTCTGCCGGTCGAGCTCGTCCATTCCCTGCGCGGTGCCGAAACGCTGCTCGACCTTATCCCGAACCGAGTCGAATGTCGGCACTCCGGAAGTGGAATATCCGCCGGTGGCGGTGGGTGCGCCGGCCACCGGTAGCCCGGACGGTACCGGCGGTACCGGCATCGCGCCTCCGACCTGCCCGGATGCGACGGGCACCACATCCGCGTCGATGACGTTCGTGTCCAGAGTCACAGGTGATCCGGTTTCGGCATGACCGATCTCAGCCTGGGCCAGTGCGGCGGCGACCGCGCCGAGCCCGGGGCGTCCGGCGACCGCGGCGCGCAGCACCGACACCAGCTCGTCGTCGGGCAGCGCAGCCAGGCGGCCGAGGAGTTCGCTCGTTTCGCTCATACCGCCAGGCTACGCAGAATCAGCGACCCCCGGCGACGACCGGCCGGCGGCGTTATCGAGCCGCCCAGTCGGCGATGATCTTCGGCCACTGGGCGCCGAGCGTGTCGATCACATCGTTGTGACCCGCGCCGGGGACCACGATCAGCTGTTTCGGTTCCCGTGCCGCCGCGTACAGGCGTTCGGCGTGGCGCAGCGGGAGGAGTTCGTCGCGGTCACCGTGCATCATCAGGACCGGGACGCGCAGGTTCGCGATGTGCCGCAGGCTCGGATAGGCGTTCGGGATCAGCGGCGCGGGCAGGAACGGGTAGACCGAGCGGGCGGCGGCGCGCATGCCGCTGAACGTCGACATGAGGATCATGCCCGCGGGCGGATACTCGCCCGCCAGTTCGAGCAATACCCCGCCACCGAGGGATTTGCCCAGGTAGTAGACCCGATCGCGGTCGACTTCGGGTTGATCGAGCAGGGCCTGGCGGGCGGCTCTGGCGTCGAGGTAGGTGCCCTGTTCGCTCGGCGTGCCCGTGCTGTGGCCGAAGCCGCGGTAGTCGAAGGCGAGCACGTCGAAGCCGGCGTCGACCAGCAGCGCGATGATCGAGACGCGGTCGCCGATGGTGCCCGCGTTGCCGTGCGCGTAGAGGATGTGACCGCGGGGGCGCTCGGCCCGCACGAACCAGCCGTGCACATCGACACCGTCGGCGGTGCGCATGGTCAGATCGCGATAGTCCAGGCCGAGCGCCGCCGGGGTCTGGGCGAGGTGCTTGTCGGGGTGGTAGACCAGCGCGTTGAGCACGCGCGTCGCGGGATGCCGGATCATTTGCCGCGGCCCGCCTGGAAGCCGAAGTCCCAGTTGTACAGGCGGGCGATCTCCACGACACCGCCGCCCGGTTGACCGGCGGGCGGGCGGACGAAGCTGCCCTCGCGGCGCACCACGAACTCGCCGTCGACATTCTCCAGCGCGAACAGCACCGCGTCGCGGGAGTTGTCGGTGCAGCCGTCGAGCGTCATCTCGATGGGCGCGGAATTCACCGTGTTCAGGGTGACGGTGGCGTGCACATTACGGAAATCGCTGGCGCCGTCGTAGATCGAGGCGAACACGAGGATGCGGCGGATGAACTGGGTGCAGTCGAGATTGACCGACAGGTTCTCGCCGGTGATGCTGGCGCCGGTGCGGTCGTCCTGATCGAGGTGGATGAACGGCGGCTCGTAGAGGGCGCCGAAGCGGCGGTCGAGGGCGCGCACGGAACCGATCGCGCCGTTGACCAATTCGAAGAAACAGCACAGGTCGAGGTCGATGTTCTTGCCGCGGAGTTTCCCGAAGAGGCGGCCGGTGGCGGCCATCGAGGTCCAATTGAGGTTCACGCGCATGACGCCGCCGGTGGCGCCGTGTTTCGTCAGGGAGACCGACGGGGCCTCCTTGGTGAGCGACACCTTGGCGAGGTCGACCGGTGGTGGTGGCGGGGCGAACTGGGGGTTCTGCTGGGGTGGGATGCCTGGCTGGTTCGGCGGCGGCGCGTACTGCGGCTGCTGCTGATTCGGCGGGAACGCGGGGGTCGGCGGGCTGGGCGGCGGGGTGTGGGGCCGGTTCGGCTGCGGCGCGGGGATGAAGGGCTGTGTCGGTGGGGCGTACGACTGTTGCGGAGCCGGCCGGCCCGAAGCGAACGGCTGCGGGGGTGCGGGCGGTGCGACGGGAGGCGCGGGGGCGTCGTCGACGGAGATGCCGAAATCGGTAGCGAGCCCGGCCAATCCGCTGTCATACCCCTGGCCGACCGCACGGAACTTCCACGCACCCTGGCGGCGGTACAGCTCGCCGAGCACGAACGCGGTTTCCGTGGTCGCCCCGCTGCTGTCGAACCGCGCGACCTCGGCGCCGTTCGCGGTGTCGATCACCCGGATGTAGAGCCCGTGGAACTGCCCGAAGGTCCCCCCGTCGGCGGACGCGGCGAGCACGATCGTCTCGATCTGCGGCTCGACCTGCCCGAGATTCACCGAGAGCGCGTCGACCACGGTGTGCCCCTGCTGTTTTCCTTCGTGCCGCACCGCCCCCGAGGGGTGCACGGCCTGGTTGTAGAACACGAAGTCGTCATCGGAGCGCACTTTCGCCCCGGCGAGCAACAGCGCGGACGCATCGGCATCGGGCACACCCTGCCCCGACTGCCAACCCAATTCGACCCGGACCGCGGAGGCAGGCACCGCGACATTGGCACCTTTCATCATCGACACCCGTCCAACCTATCCCGCCCCTCCTCCGCCCCCAACCGGTCGCCCCTGCTCCCCGCCCGCCGCCGCCGAATTCCGGGGACGTGCCGCCCAGGTGGAATCACTGCGGCGACACGACGAAGGCCGCCCGGCACAACCGGACGGCCTTCGGGTATCGGTGCGGATCAGCCGCGCAGTTCTGCGCCGACCGCGGTGGTGGCCGAGGCGACGGCGGCGTCGCGGGCGGCGCTGGCCTCGTCTTCGGTGAGGGTGCGGTCGGGCGCGCGGAAACGCAGGGCGTAGGTGAGGGATTTACGGCCCTCACCGGCTTGGGTGCCTTCGTAGACGTCGAACAGGGCGATGCTCTCGAGCAGGTCGCCGCCGCCGGTGCGGAGCGCGGTTTCCACCTGCGCGGCCGGGACAATCTTCTCGACACTGATCGATACGTCCTGCAGGACCGCCGGGAACGCCGAGATCGTGGGCGCGGGCAGGGATTCGCTCAGCGGCAGGGCGTCGAGGTCCACTTCCAGCGCGCAGGTGCGCGGCGGCAGACCAGCGCGCTCCAGGACGGCGGGGTGGAGTTCGCCCGCGTGACCGACGACCACACCGTCGACGAGCAGTTCCGCGCAGCGACCGGGGTGCCACGGGAGGTAGGCCGCGGCCCGTCGTTCGATGACGACACCCGCCGCGTCGGCGATATCGTCGACCAGCGCGAAGGCGTCGGCGGCCTCGGCCGGACGGCCCGGCCCCCACGGCCCGCGCGGGTCGTGCTTACCGCTGAGCACCGCGGCGATGTGCACCGGCTGGGCGGGCAGCGATGCTTTGAGCTCGGCGATCTGTTCGTCGGTGGGACGACGGTCCACCGGCAGCGCCTCGACCGAGCGGGTCTGCGCGCCGGGCTGCACCACCTGGGCGATGCCGTAGATGGTCAGGTCGCGCGCACCGCGAGAGATGTTGCGGGCGGCCACTTCCAGCAGACCCGGCAGCAACGTGGTCGCCAGTTCGGGGCGGTCGCTGTCCAGGGGGTTGAGGACGCGGGTGGTATTGCGGCGCGGGTCGTCGGCGTCGAGCCCCCACACCTCGAACACGCCACCGGGCAGGAAGGCGGGCGGCGGCACCTCGACGGCACCGGCGAAGGCCAGCGCCCGGCTCACCGCACGACGACGCCGCTGCTGCGCGGTCAGACCGCGACCGCCGGGCGCGGTCGGCAGCACGGACGGAATCTGCTCGAGGCCCTCCAGCCGCAGGACCTCTTCGACCAGGTCAGCGGGCTGCGAGAGATCGGGGCGCCAGCTCGGCGGGGTCACCAGCAGCTGGGTCTTGCCCGCGTCGTTGACCTCGATCTCGACGCCCGCGCCGATCTGGGCCAGCCTGCGCACGGAGGTGCCCGCCGGGTAGGTGACGCCGGCGACGCGGTCGGGCAGGTCGATGTCCATCGCGATCGGCGCGACCGGCTCCAGGGGCACCCGGATGTCGGTGAGCGCGGATTCGATGGTGCCGCCGGTGATGTCGGCGAGCAGGGTCGCGGCGCGGTCGAGCGCGGCGATGTTGATCTCGGGATCGACGACCCGTTCGTAGCGCTTGCCCGCCTCCGAGGAGAGCTTGTGCCGGCGCGAGGTCCGGTACACCCGCAGCGGATTCCAGACGGCGGCTTCCAGGACCACATCGGTGGTCTCGGCGCCGACCTCGGTGCTCGCACCGCCCATGACACCGGCGAGGGAGATGACGCCGGAATCATCGGCGATCACCACGTCCTCGGCGTCGAGGGTGCGCTCGGTGTCGTCGAGGGTGCGCAGGGTCTCGCCCTTGTGCGCCGAGCGAACCACCAGGCCGCCGTGCAGCTTCGCGGCGTCGAAGGCGTGCAGCGGCTGACCGAGTTCGAGCATCACGTAGTTGGTGACGTCGACAGCCGGGGAGATCGGCCGCATACCCGACAGCATCAGCCTGCGCTGCAACCACAGCGGGCTCACCGCGTTCGGGTTCATCCCGGTGACGCGGCGCACGCCGAAGCGGGTGCAATCCGCATCGTCTTCCAGGCGAACGGGCCAGGCCTGGTCGTCGGCCTCCGGCAGCGTACGCACGGCGGGATCGGCGTATTCGAGGTCGAACCCGCAGGCCAGCTCGCGGGCCAGGCCGCGCACCGAGAAGCAGTAGCCACGATCGGGGGTGATGTTGAGTTCGATGATCGTGTCATCGGTGCCGAGCAGCACGTTCGCGTCGTCGCCCGGCTGCGCAGAACCGGGCTCGAGCACCAGGATGCCGTCGTGATCCTTACCGATGCCGAGTTCGGCGACCGAGCAGATCATGCCGTTGGAGGTGTGACCGTAGGTCTTGCGCGAGGAGATCTTGAACCCGCCGGGCAGCTCGCCACCGGGCAGCACGACGACAACGAGGTCGCCGACCGCGAAATTGCGCGCGCCACAGACGATTTCCTGCAACTCGGGGTTGCCGACGTCGACCTTGCAGAAGCGGATCGGCTTCTTGAACTCGGTCAGTTCGGTGATCTCGGCGACGCGGCCGACGACCAGCGGCTTGTCGATGTCACCGCCGATGGGCTCGAGCTTGTCGACCTCTTCGACTTCCAGACCCACCCGGACGAAGCCCGCGTCGAGCTCTTCCGCCGACACCGACCACTCGGGGGTGGTGCGCTGCAGGATCTCGGTCAGCCAGGACTGTGCTACTCGCACTTGACGTTTCGCTCTCTCTCTAAGACCGGATACCGAAGGGCAGGGTGAACCGCACGTCACCCTCGACGATGTCGCGCATGTCGGCGATGGTGGTCTGGAACTGCAGGGTGCGCTCCATGCCCATGCCGAACGCGAACCCGGAATACACCTCGGGATCGATGCCGCTGGCGATCAGGACCTTCGGGTTGACCATGCCGCAGCCGCCCCACTCGATCCAGCCCGCGCCGCCCTTCTTGTTCGGGAACCACACGTCGACCTCGGCCGACGGCTCGGTGAAGGGGAAGTAGTTGGGGCGCATGCGAGTACGGGTCTCGGGGCCGAACATGGCCTGGGCGAACGCGTCGAGGACACCGCGCAGGTGCGCCATGGTCAGGCCCCTGTCGATCGCCAAACCCTCCACCTGCGAGAACACCGGAGTGTGGGTGGCGTCGAGCTCGTCGGTGCGGAAGGTGCGACCGGGGCACGCGACATAGATCGGCACCTCGCGCTCCAGCATGGACCGCACCTGCACCGGGGAGGTGTGCGTGCGCAGCACCTGGCGCGAACCCTCCGGGGCGATGTGGAAGGTGTCCTGCATGGTGCGCGCCGGGTGGTCGGGCAGGAAGTTCAGCGCGTCGAAGTTGAAGTGCTCGGTCTCCACCTCGGGACCCTCGGCGACCTCCCAGCCCATGCCGACGAAGAAGTCGGCGATCTGCTCGGAGATGACGGTGATCGGGTGCCGGGCGCCCACGGGCTGACGACGGGCGGGCAGCGTGACGTCGATCTTCTCGGAGATGAGCACGGCCTGATCGCGCTCCGCCAAGAGCGCGGCACGGCGCGCCTCGAACGCGTCCGATACCCGCTTGCGCGCGACGTTGACCCGCTTACCGGCCTCGGCCTTCTCCTCCTTGGGCACACTGCCCAGCCCACGCTGGGCGAGCGCGATCGGCGATTTACCGCCGATGAAGTCGGTCTTGGCGACCGCCAGCGCATCCAGGTCAGCCGCCGCGGCAAACGCCTTCTCGGCCTCCGCCGCCGCTGCCGCGAGTGCCTCCTCGGTCAAAGAGGCGTTTTGCTCGACTCCACTGTTGTCGTCGGCCACGATCTTCTCGACTCTCCCCTGGGGATCGGTTCGCGGGCGCGTCATTGCCATCCCGCATCGGTGCTGCGTAAATCCTATGGGATGGGGTTGACGCGATTCATCCGGATTACTCGCGACGCGATCAGCGCAGGTCGGCGGGGTCTCGAGGTGGACTGATCAGCGCACTCGAGGGCGCGGATCCACGGCGCAGGTCGCGCGAATTCTCCTACCCGGTTCCGGCGCGCCGGTCACGACCGTCACCCACACAGCCCTCGTATGGGATCCCGCAATCGCGGACTGACCGATCTGGTCGGGGGTCGTGGCGCGGCTACTCGTCGTATCGGGGCAGGCAGGAAGTGTCGAGGGACAACCCCAGGGGATCGAGGAGGCTGATCGGGTCGCCGTATATGCCTTCGATCAGTTCGGCGTAGCCGCCTGCGGCGGGACCGGCGAACAATGCCCAGCGGCCGACGCGAGGGTCGATGACGAGTAGGGCGCGCACGCCCGCCGCGGCGTACCAGCCGTTCTTGCCGTTGATCTGCGCCGCCCGCTCCGACTTCGCGATCACCTCGACGGCGAGTTCGACATCGAGGGGGTAGGCGAGCCAGTCATCGTCGGTGTCCCAGGTGTCAGGGAGGACGACCAAGTCGGGCGGCGTCGGGTGTTGTGCGCGAAATCGGCTGTTTCTCAGGGCAATCGGAAAGCAGTCCGAATTCGAGGGAACCGAATGGGATCGGGGCGCGTCCAAATGAGCAAACACACCAGCGTGTTCGACTCGAGAACAGGACGACTCGATGGCTGAACAGACCGGCGATCCGACGTCTCCGCGGGGGCGGCGTGCTCGACTCACCGCTCCGGGGAGCGGGCTTGCGTTGTGTGGCTTCGGGATTCGGCCCGTGGGGCGGCGTCCGTTCCCGCGTGTGGCGGGGTTGTGCGCGCACCGGCCAGAACAGCAGGCGGCGCCCGAGCAGGGCCAGCACCCGGACAGTGTCGGATGACGGGGCCGAACGGCCGTCGGGTCACGTCGGCCGGCGCACTGCCCTACGTTCGATTCCAGGCTGCGCAGCCCAATCGACACGGTCGACATCCGGGCGTATTCGGCCTGGTGAACGGGCTGTGGGCCGCAGGGCACCTGAGTGCCCGGGAGGTGCGGTTTCGCCGTGACGGCAACGACTGGTTCAGCGAGAATCTGACGAATCCGAGTGATGTCGACCCGGGGGTGTACGACCGCGCACGGCATCCGGGTGCCGCCTCGTGGTTCAAGGCGAGCGCGGTGTCGATGATCGAGCGGGTCGAGGGATACCTCGAGATCCTCGACGCGCACGGCGTCGGGTGGGAGCGGCTGGACTCCGCCGCACCGGGCACCATCATCTACGACGACGCCGAGCAGGTGGTTGTCGTGCCGTTCGGCGACAACCACCTGCTCAGGGAACCGATCAGCGGCTATTCCGCGGGCTGAGTGTGCCGGGGCAGGAACGCTGCCACCACCGCCGCGCAGGCGACCAGGGCGGCGCCGACCCACACCGCGGGGACCAGGCCGTCCACGTAGGCCTGGGGGTCGGTGTAAGAGCCGTGAGAGGCGAAGACCGAGGCCAGGACGGCGATGCCCATGGCGACGCCTACTTCGCGAACGGTGCTGCTGATGCCCGACGCCATGCCCTGGTCGGCGGGGGAAGCGCTGGCCATGACGATGGTGGACGAGGGCGCGAAGGTGAGGCCCATGCCGATACCGCCGAGGACGAACGGGGCGACGAAGGCGAGATAGGGGACGTCGGCGGTGGTGATCATCGCCATCCAGCCGAGCGAGACAGCCAGGCAGAGCTGGCCGATCGCGATGAGGGTGCGGGCGCCGACGCGGTCGACGATCAGGCCGGCCAGCGGTGCGACGACCATCGGGACCATCGTCCACGGCATCGTGCGGATGCCCGACTCCAGCGGTGAGTAGCCCTGGACCACCTGGAAGAACTGGGCGAGCAGGAAGATCGAGCCGAAGACGCCGGACGAGAACCCGAAGGACACGATGAAGCTCAGGCTCAGGCCGCGGGATTCGAACATGCGCAGCGGGAGCATCGGATCGGTGGCGTAGGTCTCCCAGACGACGAACGCGACGAGCAGCGCGACGCCGCCGATCAGCGCGGTGAGGACCTGCGGTGCGGTCCAGCCGTCATCGGCGCCGTGGATGACACCCCAGACCAGTGCCAGCACGCCGCCGGCCGAGAGCAGCACGCCCAGATAGTCGAGTTTCCGTGCGGCGCCCCGTGATTCGGACAGCATGCGGGCAGCGAAGGGCAGCGCCAGCAGCCCGATCGGGACGTTGAGCCAGAAGATCCACTGCCAGTTCAGGCCGTCGACCACCGCACCGCCGACGACCGGCCCGACCGCGACGCCCAGGCCGGCGATGCCGCCCCAGATGCCGATCGCGGCGCTGCGCATCTTCGCGGGTACCGCGGCGGCCAGCAAGGTGAGCGACAGCGGCATGACGGCCGCACCACCGACGCCCTGCACCGCACGGGCGGCGATGAGCATCCACGGCTCGGTGGCCAGCGCGCACGCCGCGGAAGCGACGACGAAGATGCCGATTCCGGCCAGGAAGACCCGGCGCCGGCCGATCCGGTCGCCCAGGGCCGACGCCGACAGCAGCAGCGCGGCGAAGGACAGCGTGTAGGCGTTGATGAACCATTGCAGGTCCGACAGCGACGCTCCCAGTTCGGTTTTGATCACCGGGAGGGCGTTCGTCACGACGAGGTTGTCCAGTGTGACCATGAACATCGGAATGCCGACGGCGGCGATCACCGCGCCGAGCGGCTTGTTCTTCGCCCCGGAGTTCGGTGGCGTCACGGCGGCGCGCGCGTCGCCGGATTCGAGTGTCTGCGTCATGCCAAACCCTTAGTTGTTATTGGCTGATAACTTCTCCGCTTATCGTTATGCATCGACTGATAACATGTCAAGAGGCATTCGAACGAGGAGGCAGTGACGCCCATGACGAGAACCCGGATGACCGCGTCCGAGCGCAGCGCCCAGGTGCTCGAAGCCGCGATCCATGCCTTTGCCGAAACCGGCTATGCCGCAACGAAAACCGACGAGATCGCCAGACTGGCGGGAGTGTCGCAGCCCTATGTGATCCGCCTGTTCGGAACCAAGCAGCAGCTGTTCATCGCCTGCCTGCTGGAGGTGTGCACGCGCATCGAGCAGGTGTTCCGTGACGCCGAGATCGCCCCCGACGCCGACACCGCGGAGGCATTGCGCGCCCTCGGACACGCATTCGATGTCTTCCTGGCCGAACGCGAACTCCCCCTCGTGCTGCTGCACGGCGCCGCCGCCAGCGCGGATCCGGCGATCGGCGACCACATGCGAGAGCGATTCGGGCGCATCTATCGCCTGATCGGCGAACTCACCGGCGCCGACACGCTGGAATCGCGCCGCTTCGTCGCCACCGGCATGCTGCTCACCATCATGACCGCGATGCAGGTCGCGGGCAGCGACGCGATCGCACTCCCCTGGGCCACCGAAATCCTCACCGACCTGCGCAGTGCCACCACCCCTTCGCGCTGAGACCGGTCAGCCCGCGAGCAGCACGGACCAGTTCTGCGCCTCGGCCCAGTCCCTGAACGAATGCCAGGCTATGTCGGGGTACGCACGACGAAGGCCATCGACATCGACGTCGAGGCCGACGGTGGCGAAGTAGTCGAACATGGCGGCCAGATCCTCGGAGTGGCCGCGAACGTAGTCGAGCGGGACTTCGCGGTGCGCGATCGGACGGTCGAGGGCGACAGCCAGGGCGGCGGCGAGTTGATCCGGGGTGAGTTCGTCGGCGGCGATGTCGAAGCGGCGACCCGCGAACTCGGCGCGGCGATCGAGGACGAGCGCGGCGAAGGCGCCGATGTCCTCGGCACAGATCAGCGTGAGCGGCCGATCGGCGGGCATCGGCCAGGCGAAGGTGCCGTCACGGAGGCCGTCGAGGGTCCAGCCGGTGGCGTAGTTGTCCATGAAGGCGGCGGGCGCGATGACGGTCCACGGGACACCGCTCGCCCGCAGCTGCTCCTCGATCGCGAATTTGCTGTCGTAGTGCGGGATTCCGGTGGCGCGGTCGGCATGCGCGGCGGAGGTGAAGACGATGTGGCCGACATGTGCGGCACCGGCGGCATCGACGAGGGTGACGCCGTGGCGGGTTTCGGCGGTGGTGTCGGTGCCGAACGGCGTGGTCACGGCGAAGAGGGAGTCGACACCGGCCAGGGCGACACCGAGGGAGCCACGGTCGTCGAAGTCGGCGTAGTGGATCTCGGCGCCGAGATCGCGCAACGCCACCGCGGCGGGGCTGTCGGGAAATCGGGTGAGCGCGCGGACGCGGTGACCCATGATGAGCAGGGCGCGAGCGGTGGCGCCGCCCTGCGCGCCGGTGGCACCGGCCACGGCGATGGTGAGCATGATGTTTCCTCCGGTATGATTTGCTGTGTGGCACATTAACTGTGCCACACAGCAATCTATCCGTTTTAACTGCGTCGCGCAGCTGATAAGGAGTGTGATCCGGATTACAGAGCAGAGTCGACGTGCCCGCTACGCGGAGTTGTCGCGCGTCTCACGGCAGTACATGGCCTCGTATGTCCTGTTCAATCAGGCTGTCGCCGACCATCTGGGCATGCACCCCACCGATCTGCAATGTCTGAGCCTGCTCACCGCGGAGCCGCAGCCACTCACCGTCAAACAGATCGCCGACATGACCGGACTCACCACCGGCTCCGCCACCCGATTGGTCGACCGGCTCGAACGCGACGGCTATGTGATGCGCGAACCCGACGCCGAGGACCGCCGCCGAGTGCTGGTCTCCCCTGTGCCCGATCGCGTCGCCCGCGTCACCGCCGTATGGGACGACCTCGGCGAGGGCTGGGAAGCGCTGCTCGACACCCATACCGAGGACGAGCTCGCGGCGATCACCGAACACATGCGCAAGGCCGAGCAGCTCAGCCACACCCAGATCGACTATCTCCGGGGCCGGGCCGCACCGGCGTGAGAACTACTTCGCGTGCTGGACGCGAGCGCTCGCGTAGAGGCAGATAGCCGCTGCCGCAGCCAGATTCAGGCTTTCGGCGCGGCCGTGAATGGGGATGCGGATGCGGTGATCGGCGCGGGCGGCGACGGCGGGGTCGAGGCCGTGGGCCTCGTTGCCGAACAGCCAGGCGACCGGTCCGCGCAGGATGTCGTCGGCGGCGTCGAGGTCGACTTCGCCGTGGGCGGCGGTCGCGAGGATCGTCACGCCCGCGGCGGAGATCGCGTCGAGAGTCGCGGTGATGTCGCGGCTGCGGGCCACGGGGACGTGGAAGAGGCTGCCCGCGCTGGCGCGCACGCATTTGCCGTTGTGCGGGTCGACGGTCTCGCCCGCCAGCACCACCCCGTCGGCGCCGACCGCATCGGCGACCCGGATCAGGGTGCCCGCGTTGCCGGGTTCGGCGATCTCCACGGGGACGGCGAGCATGCGCGGGCCACGATCGAGGATCTCACCTAGCGGCACGTCGACGAGTTCGCACACCGCGACCAAGCCAGGTGCCGTGACAGTTTCACCGAGATGTTCGGCGGCGCGATCGCTGACCAAGGTGGTGCGGACGCCGTCGGCGGTGGCACCGGCGATCAGCGCGTTCTCACGACCGGCGGCCGCGAGCGAATAGAAGATCTCCCGGACGCGGCCGGTCTCCAGAGCGGCGGACACCGCGTTGGCCCCCTCGGCGAGGAAAAGGCCGGATTTGCGGCGCTGGGCCGCGCGCTGGAGCTTGACAGCGGAAACGACCCGCGGATTGCGCTCGGAGAGCGCGTCCACGGGTCGTTCCGACAGATCGCTGTGTGTTGTCAAGCTCAGGCAGCGGTGGCCGGGGCGTTGACGTCGGCCGGCAGCGCGGCCTTGGCGACAGCCACCAGGCCGGCGAAGGCCTCGGCGTCGGAAACCGCGAGCTCGGCGAGGATCTTGCGGTCCACCTCGACGCCAGCGGCCTTGAGGCCCTGGATGAAGCGGTTGTAGGTGATGTCGTTCAGACGCGCGGCGGCGTTGATACGAGCAATCCACAGCTTGCGGAAGTCACCCTTGCGCGCCTTGCGGTCACGGTAGGCGTAGGTCAGCGAGTGGAGCTGCTGTTCCTTGGCCTTGCGGTACAGGCGCGAACGCTGGCCCCGGTAGCCCTTGGAGGCCTCGAGGATGGAACGGCGCTTCTTCTGAGCGTTGACGGCCCTTTTGACGCGTGCCACTTTGGTAGTCCTTGATCATCTGGGGGCGCGGCGGCGCCCGAATTCGGTAGTTGTCGGCGTCCGGTTATCCCGGCCGCGGAATCGTCGGGTTGCGACGGTCCGGCTGACCCGAAGGTCAGGCGAGACCGAGCAGCCGCTTCACGCGGGGGACGTCGACGGAAGCGACGGACTCCGTGCCTTCCAGACGACGAGTCCGGCGAGAGGACTTGTGCTCCAGGAGGTGGCGACGGTTCGCCTGCTCGCGAAGCAGCTTGCCCCGGCCGGTCACCTTGAATCGCTTCTTGGCGCCGCTGTGGGTCTTGTTCTTCGGCATGGATTCCTCTATCTAGTCGTTGAAATCGTTTACTGCGGGTCGGCCGGCGCAGCCTGCTCGGCAGGCGCGGCCTGCTCGACCGGTGCGGCCGGTTCGACCAGCGCGGCCGGGTCTGCACTCGCGGGACCGGTCGGCAGCGGCTGACGTGTCGCCGCCGGCGCCGAAGAGTCCTGCTGGGCCTTCACCCGCGTCTTCGCGCCCTTGTGGGGAGCGAGGACCATGGTCATGTTGCGGCCGTCCTGCTTGGCCGAGGTCTCGACGAACCCGAGATCGGCCACATCGGAGCCCAGACGCTGGAGCAACCGGAAGCCGAGTTCGGGACGCGACTGCTCACGACCGCGGAACATGATCGTGACCTTGACCTTGGACCCGGCTTCGAGGAAGCGAACCACGTTGCGCTTCTTGGTCTCGTAGTCGTGGTCGTCGATCTTCGGACGGAGCTTCTGCTCCTTGATCACGGTCTGGACCTGGTTCTTACGGGACTCGCGCGCCTTCTGCGCGGTCTCGTACTTGAACTTGCCGTAGTCCATGATCTTGCAGACCGGCGGACGGGCATCGGGTGCTACCTCGACGAGGTCGAGGTCGGCTTCGAGCGCGACGCGTAGTGCATCTTCAACACGCACGATCCCAACCTGTTCGCCGCCGGGTCCGATGAGACGAACCTCGGGAACACGGATGCGATCGTTGATGCGGGTCTCAGTGCTGATGGGGCCTCCTAGGTCAAGCGGTGTCGTCTTAACGACCGCACGCAATAACTGCAACCCCTGTTTCAACACGAAAGCCCCGCTGCGGTATTTCTCCGCCACGGGGCCCGATGTCGACCGATCGCCCACAGCCGACGCCCTCACAGGCTCGGTTGTCGACCCCCGCGTGCCAGGCACACGGGAAACCCACCACAATGAGCGGGTGACCGGGACCGCTTATCCGAACGATTGCTCGCCGGTAACGGTGGGAGTCGGGCTCCACTTATCTGCCCCACGGATGCATGACACATCCAGGGGCGGTCGTCAGCGAACAGCCTAGCATGGCGTTGGGCTATGACCGAATCGCACCTGGCCCGAGCATCCGGAATCAGGCTCGCTATAGCCTGATCAGCATGACTGACGAGCTCGATCCTCCTGTGCGCGACCTGGCCGACATCCCCGCTGTCGAGGTGATCAGCCGGGCCGCCGTGATGCTGATGAGTTCGGCCGCGGAGAAGCTGGGCCTGGCAGGCGAGAACCCGGATTCGGGCGCGGGCGTCGACCTCGACGAGGCGCGCCGGGTGATCACCGCACTGGCCGGACTGGTCACGGCATCGGTGGAGTACCTCGGCCCGCACGCGGGCCCGATCCGCGAGGGTTTGCAGGCGCTGCAGCGCGCGTTCCGCGAGGCATCCTCGGTACCGGACGCGCCGGGCACTGGGCCGGGCGAGAAGTACACCGGCCCGGTGCACTGACGGTCCGCACAACGAAAAGATCCGCCGGCGCAGTGCGTCGGCGGATCTTTTTCTGTGCTGCGAGCGAACGTCGCGACTCAGACCACGGGGGTCGGAGTGGGACCGCCGGGGGTGACCGAGACGGCCGAGCCGGAGGAGATCATGTTGGCGAGTGCGGTGAGCAGCGCCGCGCTTCCGGTATCCATTACAGGCGTTCCTTTCGAATCCAGGTCAGACGGTCGGCTTGGTGGGCTCGTAAGCCAACGATGACCCGCCGGCGAGGAAACCGAGAATCTGGGCGATGAGCGCCGTGGTGGCTTCATCCATGAGGACGTTCCTTTCGAACTACACGACGATCGAGCCGTCGACAAACCGCTACTACCCGGCATTCCGGGGACGGTGAGGCGAATGTTACCCACGGCTGTTTCACTTCGTGGCGCTTTCGGAAAGTCCCTGCCGGAACGTCTCGAGAGGACGGTAGCCCGGCTCAGCGCAGCGCGGCCGCCTTTCGCGCCAACCGCTTGGCCGCGGTCGTCTCCGCCGGCGCCTTCTTCGCCGCGGGGGCAGCTTTCTTGGCCGCCTTCTTCGCGGCGGGCTTCTTCGGCGCGGGCGCTGCCAGCACCTCCTTCAGGAACTGACCGGTGTAGCTGTCCGACACCCCGGCGATGTCCTCCGGTGTGCCGGTGGCGACCACCGTACCGCCGCCCGAACCGCCCTCGGGGCCCATGTCGATGACCCAGTCGGCGGTCTTGATGACGTCGAGGTTGTGCTCGATGACGATCACCGTGTTGCCCTTGTCGACCAGTCCGTTGATCACCTTGAGCAGTTTGCGGATGTCTTCGAAGTGCAGGCCGGTGGTCGGCTCGTCGAGGATGTAGACCGTCCGCCCCATGGACCGTTTCTGCAGCTCGGCGGCCAGCTTCACGCGCTGGGCCTCACCGCCGGACAGGGTCGGCGCACTCTGGCCCAGACGCACGTAACCCAGGCCGACCTCGACGAGGGTCTTGAGGTAGCGGTGGATCGAGGTGATCGCCTCGAAGAAGTCGGCCGCCTCGTCGATCGGCATGTCGAGGACTTCGGCGATGGTCTTGCCCTTGTAGTGCACCTCGAGGGTTTCCCGGTTGTACCGAGCGCCGTGGCAGACCTCGCACGGGACGTACACATCGGGCAGGAAGTTCATCTCGATCTTGAGCGTGCCGTCGCCCGAGCAGGCCTCGCAGCGGCCGCCCTTGACATTGAACGAGAACCGCCCGGGCTGGTAGCCGCGCACCTTGGCCTCGGTGGTGGAGGCGAACAGGGTGCGGATCTTGTCGAAGACGCCGGTGTAGGTGGCCGGGTTCGAGCGCGGCGTGCGCCCGATCGGCGACTGATCGACCTGTACCAGCTTGTCGAGGTTGTCGAGACCGTTGATCCTGGTGTGCCGACCCGGCACCTGGCGGGCGCCGTTGAGCTTGTTCGCGAGAACGGTGGCCAGGATGTCGTTGACCAGGGTCGACTTGCCCGAACCGGAGACACCGGTGACCGCGGTGAGTACACCCAGCGGGAACGCCACGTCGACATTCTGCAAATTGTGTTCGGTGGCGCCCACGACGGTGAGCTTGCGCTTCTTGTCGATCGCGCGCCGCACCAGCGGCAGCTCGATCTGCTCGCGGCCGGAAAGATAAGCGCCGGTGAGCGATTCGGGCTCGGTCAGCAGCTCCTCATAGGGGCCGCTGTGCACCACGCGACCACCGTGCTCGCCCGCGAGGGGGCCGATGTCGACCACCCAGTCCGAGGCGCGGATGGTGTCCTCGTCGTGCTCGACGACGATCAGCGTGTTGCCCAGCTTCTTCAATCGCAGCAGCGTCTCGATGAGCCTGCGGTTGTCGCGCTGGTGCAGGCCGATCGACGGCTCGTCGAGAACATAGAGGACACCGACCAGACCGGACCCGATCTGGGTGGCCAGCCGGATGCGCTGGGCCTCACCGCCGGACAGGGTCGCGGCGGCCCGCGACAGCGTCAGGTACTCCAGGCCGACGTCGAGCAGGAAGCCGAGCCGGGCCTGGATCTCCTTGAGCACCTGACCGGCGATCGCGGTCTCACGCTCCCCCAGCGTGAGCGCGTTCAGGAACTGCGCGCAGTCGCCGATGGACAGCTCACTGACCTCGGCGATCGACTTGTCGGTGCCGTCCGAGGCCAAGGTGACGGCCAGGATCTCCGGGCGCAGCCGGGAGCCGTTGCAGACCGGGCACGCCACATCACGCATGTACCCGTCGTAGTGCTCTTTCATCTGCTCGGACTCGGTGTTCTCCATGCGCCGCTGCAGAAACGGCATCACGCCTTCGAAATCGGCGTAATAGGAGCGCTTGCGGCCGTAGCGGTTGGTGTAGGACACGTGCACCTGGTCGGAGCTGCCTTCCAGCACCGCCTTGCGTGCCTTCGCGGGCAGATCGCGCCACGGGGTGTCCATCGAGAAGCCGACCGCCTCGGCCAGCCCGGAGAGCAACCGGTTGAAGTACTCGGCGGTCTGCCCGCGCGACCACGGGGCGATCGCGCCGTCGGCCAGGCTCAGGTCGGGGTCGGGCACCACCAGTTCCGGGTCGACTTCCTTGCGGATGCCGAGGCCGGTGCAGTCGGGGCAGGCGCCGTAGGGCGAGTTGAAGGAGAACGAGCGGGGTTCGAGGTCCTCGATGTCGAGGGGGTGCCCGTTGGGGCAGGCCAGGCGTTCGGAGAAGCGGCGTTCCCGGTCGTGGGCGTGCTCGTCGCGATCGACGAAATCGAGCACCACGATGCCGTCGGCCAGGCGCAGCGCGGTCTCGATCGAGTCGGTGAGGCGCTGCTTGGAGGCGGCCTTGACCGAGAGACGGTCGACGACCACCTCGACGTCGTGCTTCTCCTGCTTCTTCAGCTTCGGCGGATCGGTGAGCGGATACACCACGCCGTCCACCCGCACGCGCGAGTAACCCTGGGTCTTGAGCTGGTCGAACAGGTCGACGAACTCGCCCTTGCGGGTGCGCACCACGGGCGCCAGCACCTGGAACTTGAGACCGTCGTCCATGGCGAGTACCTGGTCGACGATCTGCTGCGGGCTCTGCTTCTCGATCAGCTCGTGGCAGACCGGGCAGTGCGGCGTGCCCGCGCGGGCGTAGAGCAGGCGCAGGTAGTCGTAGACCTCGGTGATGGTGCCGACCGTGGACCGCGGGTTGCGGTTGGTCGACTTCTGGTCGATCGACACCGCGGGCGAGAGCCCCTCGATGAAGTCGACATCGGGCTTGTCCATCTGCCCGAGGAACTGACGCGCGTAGGCCGACAGCGATTCGACGTAGCGACGCTGCCCCTCGGCGAAGATCGTGTCGAACGCCAAGCTCGACTTCCCGGAACCGGACAGACCGGTGAACACGATCAGGCTGTCGCGCGGCAAATCCAGGTCTACACCTTTCAGGTTGTGTTCCCGAGCTCCGCGCACAGTGAGGCGTTCCGCCACCTGGTGAATCCCTTCTCCATCGTCATCCGCCGACCGGACATAATCCCCCGCTGACAATGCTAGGCGTGGGGTCCGACAAGTTTCGGTGTGCGACCGCGCGGACCCGTCGGCCGGGCGCGCTGCGCAGGGGACGTGGCATATCTCGTTCGCCGACCGGCCCCGCAACCGACAGGCGCGGATTATGTTGGAACACAAGGGTGGATCGTTCGACATGATGAAGGAGCCGGCGTGCTCGAGGTGTTCCTGGTCGACGACCACGAGATCGTGCGGCGCGGATTGATCGACCTGCTCGAAGGTGATCCAGAACTCACTGTGATCGGTCAGGCAGGCGGTGTCGCCGAGGCGATGGTGCGCATCCGCGAGGCCCGCCCCGATGTCGCGGTCCTCGACGTGCGGTTACCCGACGGCAACGGCATCGAGCTGTGCCGCAACCTGCTGGCCGAATTCGACGACCTGCACTGCCTGATCCTGACCTCGTTCTCCGACGAGCACGCCATGCTCGACGCCATTCTGGCCGGCGCCAGCGGATATGTGGTGAAGAACATCGACGGGATGAAACTGGCCGACGCGATCAAGCAGGTGGGCGCGGGCCACTCGCTGCTCGATACCCGCGCCGCCGACGCCCTGCGCGCCCGGCTGCGCCGCAGCGCCGAACCCTCCGGGCCGCTGGCCGGGCTCACCGACCAGGAACGCCGACTGCTCGAACTGCTCGGTGAGGGTCTGACCAACCGCCAGATCGCCGCGCGCATGTTTCTCGCGGAGAAGACGGTCAAAAACTACGTCTCGCGACTGCTAGCGAAACTGGGGGTCGAACGCCGCACCCAGGCGGCCGTCCTGGCGACGAAGCTCCGCGAACCGTGAGGGTTCAGGACGGGACGACGATGGTGAGGTTGCCGTCGTAGCGGCGGTAGAGCAGGTTGCCGCGGCCGGTGTGGCTGTCGGTGAAGAACAGGTAGGGCAGCCCGGCGGCGCACAGCGCGTCGGAGGCCTCGTCCTCGGCGAAGACGGGAGCCGCGTCCTGCACCACCCGGACCGGCATCGCGCTCGCGGTCAACGGCAGCTCGGCCGAGGAGTCCGCCGCGGCGGTGAGCCGCTGCCTGGCCAGCGCGACGCCGTGCGGGTCGGCCCACGTGACGATGGCGTCCTCACCGGTATCGGCGTCGGTGAACAGGTAGGCGTCGTAGTCCATCGCGTCCAGGACGGTGCTGGCTTCCAGCGGCGTACCGGTCATCAGGGCACAGTCCTTGCGGCGGATGATCGGCCGCGTCTCGGTGATCTGCGCCAGCGGCCGACGGGCCGGGTCGGGCCACGCGCCGCGCGCTTCCTTGCCGGCGCGGCGGGCGAGCTGACGGTCGAGCCGTTCGGCGGCGAAGGTGACCGCGAAACCGCCGGGGCCGGTGACCTGGACACGGGTGAAGGTGTCGTTGGTACGGATGTTGGCCTGCACCAGGGTCGGCTCGTCGTACCCCTGCGGCGCGGTGACACGCACCCTGGCCGGACTGTCGAGATGATGCCTGCGCATCACGCGGGTGATGGCGCGAACAGCACGGGTGACGTCCTGGGCCGGCACTTCGCCACGCGTGGTCACGGCGAGCTCCGGGTCCGCGGCGGTCGTCCAGTGCTGGGTGCTCGACAACGAATTCATCATGTGCCCCACTTCTCGATCCCAATTCCCGGTGCCCAATGCCACCACTACCGCCGGTGCGAGTGAAGGGCCGAAAGTCCCCTCATTGCGGACTAGACTTTGCTTCGACTCACTCGAGGAGCTGCGAAGACGGGGTACTGCGATGGCGAACGACGGTCGGGGCGGCCGCTATTCGGCTGACCAGACGGTGTCGCGGCAGATGTTGCGCAGCCTGCTCGGCGAGGTCGCCGATCGGGTCGAAGTGATGATCGGTTCGCGCGATCGGATGGACGGCCTCGTCGAGGCCATGCTCACGGTCACCGCGGGTCTGGACCTGGACGAAACCCTGCGCACCATCGTGCGGACCGCGATGAACCTGGTCGACGCCCGCTACGGCGCGCTGGCGGTGCGCGGCCACGATCATCAGGTCGCGCAGTTCATCGACGAGGGCATGCCGGATCAGATCCGCGACCGGATCGAGCGATTACCCGCGGGCCACGGCGTACTCGGCGCGGTGTTCGCGCACAAGGCGCCGCTGCGGCTGGCCGATCTCACCCAGCACGAATCCTCGATCGGGTTTCCGGCGGGACATCCGCCGATGCACACGTTCCTCGGTGTGCCCGTACGCATTCGGGACGAGGTGTTCGGCAGTCTCTATCTGACCGAGAAGTCCGACGGTCAGCCGTTCACCGAGGAAGACGAAGTCCTGGTGCTGGCGCTGGCGGCCGCCGCGGGCATCGCGGTCGACAACGCGCGCCTCTACGAGCAGGCACGCACCAGGCAGGCGTGGATCGAGGCGACCCGCGATATCGCGACGGAATTCCTGGCCGGTACCGAATCCGATCGGGTGCTCGGCCATGTGGTCGATCACGCGCGCGGGCTCACCGGATCGCATCAGGCGTTCCTCGCCTCGGTGCCGGTGCCCGACGAATTGCCCGGCGAGATCAGCGAATTGGTGGTCACCCAGTGGACCGGCCCCGATGCGGGCCAGGACTGGCAGACCATCCCGATCGCGGGGACGGTGGTGGGCGACGCCTTCAGCAGACGCACACCGCTGCGCTTCGACGACGTGTCGAAGGTGACACTGGGCGTCGAGTTCCCCGTGGCCGAATTACCCGGCGCCGGACCGGCTCTCGTGCTGCCGCTGTGCACCCCCGATGCCACCCTCGGCGTCCTGGTGACGTTCCGGCCGCCGGGTTTCGCGCCGTATTCCGACGAGATGCTCGAGCTGACGGCGGCCTTCTGCGATCAGGCCGCGCTGGCGGTGCGGCTGGCCGACGCGCAGCAGCGGATGCGCGAACTCGACCTCGTCGCCGACCGCGACCGGATCGCGCGCGATCTGCACGACCATGTGATCCAGCGCCTGTTCGCGATCGGTCTCACCGTGCAGGCGACCCTGCCCAAGGCGGTGGTACCCGAAGTGCGGCAACGGCTTTCGACGGTGATCATGGATCTGCAGGAGGTGGTGCAGGAGATCCGCACCTCCATCTTCGATCTGCACGCCAGCGGCTCCGGTCACAGCGAAGGGCTGCAGCAGCGCCTCGAGGTGGCGATCCGGCGCCAGACCTCCGACATCGCCCTGCGCGCGACGATCCAGGTGTCGGGCCCGCTGTCGGTACTCGATCCGCAGCTGGCCGACCACGCCGAGGCGGTGGTGCGCGAGGCGGTGAGCAACGCGGTGCGCCATTCCGGTGCCGACACCGTCGCCATCGTGATCGAGGTGGCCGACGATCTGGTGATCACGGTGTCCGACAACGGCTGGGGCATTCCGAACCACGTCATCCGCAGCGGGCTGCGCAATCTCGAGCAGCGCGCGCAGGAGGCAAGCGGGTATTTCGAGGTCGGTCCGGCGAAACGCCCCGACGCCGACGGCAACCACCCCGAGATGCCGGGCACACAGCTGCGCTGGGCGGTGCCACTGCCCCAGGACGCGCCGACGACCGGCGGGTTCGCCCTCGCCGCCGGACCCGAGACGGGCGAGGACTGAGTCAGGCCGCGGCCAGGACCACGGCGGCGTTGTTGCCGCCCATTCCCAGCGACAGTTTCAGCGTCGGGCCGTCGAGCAGCGGGGTCGGGCCGTTGAGCAGCCGCGGGTGCGCGGGCGCCACAGTCGGCGCCGACGCGACGATGCCGCGCTCGTAGGACAGGGCGATCGCGGCGACTTCGACCGCCGCGCAGGCGCCTTGACAGTGCCCGGTGAGCGGTTTGAGCGCGGCGACGGCGGGCCGGTCGTCGAAGACCGTGCGCAGCACGTCGCGTTCGGCGGCATCGCACTGCCTGGTCCCGGTGCCGTGCGCGTTGTAGTACGCCAGGTCGCCGGCGTCGATCCCCGCGTCGGCCAGTGCGCGCCGGACACACGCGATGATCTGGGCGTGGCTGGGATCGACCGAGACGACATGGAAGGCGTCGTTGGTCATCGCGCCGCCGAGCAGCCGCGCATAGGGCCGCTCGACCGCGTCGGTGAGCAGCAGCGCCACCGACGCCTCGGCCATGGTGAAACCGAGGGTGCCCTCCTGAAAGGGCCTGCAGGCGGTGAACGGGTCGGCATCGGCGATCGCGGCACCCAGACCGACGAAATGTTCGAGCATGTCCGGGGTGGCCGACAGGTCGGTCGTGATGCACAACACATCGTCGACCAGACCCGCGTCACGCCACATCTTCGCCGTCAGCAACGCGACATTGCCCGAACTGCACGCCGCCGACACGTTCATCGCGGGCCCGTGGAAACCGAACTCCTGCATCACCACCGAAATGGGTGTCGACGGCAGCATCCGCAGATAGTCGCGTGAGCGCCGGTGGCCCTCGTCACGACGGTAGAAATCGCGCCAATCGGCGACATCGCCCAGCGTGAACGCGTGCACGAGGCCGACGGTTCGTCCCTCCCGGCGCCACCCGCGTTCCTGCGCGTCGGCGACCGCCTCGGCGGCCGCGGCGAACACGGCACGCCCGAACAGACCGGTTCCGTAGGCCACGTCACCACCGTCGGGAATCAGCCCGACCCAGGCGTGCTGATCACGTCCGGGCCCGTAACCGGGGTACAAACGGGCTGCCGGTTTGCACCCCAACAATCCCTGCCACAGGAATTCCCGACCCCACCCGTAACCGGAGACAACACCCATGCCGGCGAGCGACATAGAATCGAGGCGGTGGGTCATGCCGCCCGTGAGCACATCCAGCGTCACATCGCTCCTCGCGGATCTTCATGAAGGATCACCAGACTAGTCCGGTATGCCGTTCGCAGACCAGGCCGAGATCGGGGGTTTCGCAGTGGGAGAAGGAAGGACCGACGCGGCGAGCGCCGAGCAGCTCGCGCAGCGCTACCGGTCGCTGGTCGAACACACGCCCGATGCCATCTGTGTGCACGAGTCGGGGACGATCGTCTACGTCAATCCGGCCATGGTTCGCCTGCTCGGCGCCCGTTCGGCCGACGACCTGCTCGGCTTGTCGATCACCGTCTTCGTCCATCCCGATTCCATCGCCCCGATGCTCGAACGGATCGACCAGCTCACCGCCGAGGGATCGGCCTCGCCGCCCACCGACATGGATCTCGTCCGGGTGGACGGGCGCACGGTGCCGGTGCAGACCGTGTCGGTGCTCACGGTGTGGCAGGAGAAGCTCGCGTTCCAGGTGGTCGTGCACGATCTCACGGCCCAACGCGCCGCGGAGGCGTCGGCGCGGCAGGCGGAGGCGTATTTCACCACCGTGGTGTCGCAGCTGGAAGAAGGCGTGCTCGTCGTCGATCGGCGCGGTCGCCTCGAATCGATCAACCCCGCAGGCAAACGCATACTCGGCATCGCTGCGGAGGCCGAGCCGGTACTCGGACTGCACATCGACGAACTGCCCATGAAGATGCTCGACCGCGACGGTCGGCCACTCGCGCCCGACCAGCATCCGATGGCGCGCACCCTCGCGACGGGAGAGGCGGTGACCCAGTTCATCTTCGGGGTCGAGCGCACCGACGGGCAGCTGGTATGGCTGTCGTGCAACTGCCGGTTACTCAATCCGGACAGCCCGGAGTCGGCGGGGGTGTCCTCGTTCGCCGACATCACCGCGTTCCGGGCCAGCAAGCGCCAGCTCGAGTACCAGGCCACCCATGACGCGCTGACCGGGCTCGCGAATCGTTCCCTGATCCTGTCGCAGCTGTCGGCGGCGCTGGCCGACGACGGCGGCACTCTGATCACCACGGTGCTGTTCATCGACCTCGACGGCTTCAAAGCGATCAACGACACCCTCGGGCACGCCATCGGCGACACGGTGTTGCAGATCGTCGCCCAGCGGTTGCAACAGGCGCTGCGCGCCGAAGACCTGGTCGGGCGGCTGGGTGGCGACGAATTCCTGGTGCTGCTGGCCGGTCATCCGCAGCGTGCCGACCTGCCCGCCCTGGTGGAGCGCCTGCGCGTGACGATGGCGGAACCGATCATCGCCAGCGGTCACCGTCTCGAGGTGAGCGCCTCGGTCGGCATCACCGAACTCGGCCCGCACGAACGCCGCACCCCCGAAGCCGTGCTGCACGACGCCGACCTGGCGATGTACCGCGACAAGCCGTCGGCCCATCGTGAGCTCGGTCTCGGTCAGAATCGACGCTCGAACAACACCCACGCCTCCTGACAGACTGGTCGGCGTGATCGTCGAACACGCGCTGTTACCCGTTCGCCCCGGCGCCGCCGCCGCTTTCGAAGCGGCCTTCGCGCAGGCGTATCCGATCATCGCGGGAATGCCCGGTTTCGGTGGGTTGTCGTTGTCGCGCTGTGTCGAGCGGCCCGACTGCTTCCTGTTGCTGGTGCGCTGGGAGCAGCTGGCCGACCACACGGTGAGATTCCGTGAGTCACCGGAATATCAGCGCTGGCGTGCGCTGTTGCACCACTTCTACGAGCCTTTCCCGGTGGTCGAACACTTCACGCCGGTCCTCGGCGACGAAGTCTTCCCGGTCGCGGCGGCCCTGCCCGCGGACACGTAGACTCGACAACTCTGTTCTCAACGCGGTGACAAAGGAGTCCTGTTTTGCCCGACCGCCTCGCCGACGCCTCCCCGGCCGCGCACAACCGCGAAATCGAACAGGAGCAGCAGTACCTCTCGGTGCTCTACGACCGGCTCGACGGCATGCGCGACTACGCGCAGAACCGGCTCAAGACTGTGCTCCTCGAATCCGGTGGCACGCCGCAGGCGCGCAGTGAGCGCGAGTCCTTCACCCAGCTCTACAACGAGGACCTGTCCAAATACGACGCCGCCGAGCACGGTCTGTGCTTCGGCCGGATCGATCTGGAAGGCACCGAGGACGCGGCGCGCTACATCGGCAGGCTCGGCATCCTCGACGAGGACAACGACTACGAGCCGCTGCTGCTCGACTGGCGCGCTCCGCTGGCCCGCCCGTTCTACCTGGCCACCACCGCCAATCCCGAGAACGTCACCCGGCGCAGGCACATCCGCTCGCGCAACCGCGCGGTGACCGCGATCAACGACGAGTACCTCGATCTCGATGCCGCCGAGCGCGACGGTGTGGTCGGCACCGATGACGGCGTCGGTGGCGAGAGCGCGCTGCTGTCGGCGCTCAACGCCGCCCGCACCGGGCACATGAACGACATCGTCGAGACGATCCAGAGCGAACAGGACGCGATCATCCGCTCCGAGCACAAGAGCGTGCTCGTGGTGCAGGGTGGGCCGGGCACCGGCAAGACCGCCGTCGCGCTGCATCGCGCGGCCTTCCTGCTCTACACCTATCGGCAGCAGCTGGCCAAGAGCGGCGTGCTGATCATCGGCCCGAACGCCACCTTCCTCGACTACATCGGCCAGGTGCTGCCCTCACTCGGTGAGACCGGAGTGCTGCTGTCGACCATCGGCGACCTGTACCCGGGCGTGAAGGCGGTGCGTGAGGATTCGCTGCGCGCCGGGGAGATCAAGGGCTCCCTGGACATGCTCGAGGTGCTCAAGCAGGCGGTGCGCGACCGTCAGGAAGTGCCGTCGGAGCCGGTGCGCCTGGCGTTCGACGGCTATCCGGTGACTCTGGACCGCAAGATCGCGACCAGGGCGCGCGGACGGGCCCGTTCCTCGCGACGCCCGCACAACCTGGCCAGGCCGATCTTCGCGTCCTCGGTGATCGACGCGCTCACCGACCAGCTCGCCGCCACGATGGGCGCCGACCTGTCCGGTGGCACGAGCCTGCTCAGCTCCGCCGACCTCAGCGAGATCGGCGACGAGATGCGGGCCGACCCGCACGTGCAGGCCGCGATCAGCGCGCTGTGGCCGGTGCTCTCGCCCCAGGAAGTGCTCGCCGACCTGCTCGCCGACCCGGCGCGGCTGGACCGTGCCGCCAAGACCCTGAGCCCCGACGACCGCGCCGAGCTGGTGCGCTCCGACGACGGCACCTTCGGCGCGGCCGACGCCCCGCTGCTCGACGAGCTGGCCGAGCTGCTCGGCGTCGACGACACCGAGGAACGCGAACGCTCGCGCCGCCGGTGGCGAGCCCAGATCGAGGAGGCCCAGGACGCGCTCGACATCCTCACGGGTTCCGCCCCGCAGGACATCGAGGACGAACTCGATCCCGAGATCCTGATGGCCTACGACCTGATCGACGCCTCCCAGCTGGCCCAGCGCCAGGAATTCGGCAACCGGCAGACCACTGCCGAACGCGCGGCGGGCGACCGGACCTGGACCTACGGTCACGTGATCGTTGACGAGGCACAGGAACTCTCGGAGATGGCGTGGCGAATGGTGATGCGGCGCATCCCGAATCGCTGGATCACCGTCGTCGGCGACGTCGCCCAGACCGGTGATCCGGCCGGCGCGTCGTCCTGGCAGCGGGTGCTGGAACCGTATGTGGCACAGCGCTGGAAGCTCACCGAGCTCACGGTGAACTACCGCACTCCCGCCGAGATCATGGCGGTCGCGGCCGATGTGCTCGCCGAGATCGATCCGGGCACCAAGGTGCCGCGTTCGGTTCGCGAGACCGGCAATCCCCCACGCGCCTACCGGGTGTTGCCCGCCGACGTCGCGAGCGAGGTGGCGCGGTTGCTCGAGGCCGAGAACGGTCCGGGCACCTCCGCGGTCCTCGCTCCCGCCGCCTCGGTGCCCGAATTATCCTCGCTGGCAGGTGAATCCGTTCAGGTACTCACCGTGCACGATGCGAAGGGCCTCGAGTTCGACCGGGTGTACCTGGTCGAGCCGCAGGCGATCCTGGACGAGTCCCCGCGCGGTCTCAACGACCTCTACGTCGCACTGACCCGCGCGACCCAGCGACTGGCCGTGGTGCACACCGAGGACCTCCCCGCGGTGCTGTCCTCGTTGGGATAGTCGTCACCGGCCGGTGCTGCCTCACGCGAGCAAGCCGGTGACCAGCGCCGCCAGCCCGGCGGCGTAGGTGCTCTCGGCGTCGAATTCGGTCCAGCGGGAACCGATCTCGGCCAGCCGGGGTAGCTGCTCGGGGTCCAGGTCCGCGAAGACCTCCGCGCGGTAGGTCGGCCCTTCCTCGGCGCGCCGCACCGCCCTGCCGGTGACGATCAGCTCGCCTGCGGTGTAGTGCCAGATGGCGCGGTACGCGGCCACCGCGCGCTCGACGGTGAGGCCCGCGGTGATCGCCGCGTCGATGATGGTCTCGGGGAACCACAGCGCCGAGCGGCCGAGCAGATCGCCGTCGGCGAGCACGTCCACGATCCAGGACTGGGCCGCGAGCGCGTCTCGCATCGCAGTGGCGGCCACCAGGATCCGCTGCCGCGGGTCGGCCGGGAGCTCAGGCCAGGCGATCGCGTCGGCGTAGTCGTCGAGCAGTAACCGCAGCAGGTCCTGCTTGTCGCGGACGTGATGGTAGAGCGCCATCGGGGTGCAGCCGAGTTCGGTGGCGAGCCTGCGCATCGTCAGCTTCTCGACGCCGTCGGCGGCGATCACCCGGTGCGCCGACGCGACGATATCCGCGCGGGACATGCGCGCGGGTCTGCCCGTGCGCGCTGGTTGATCCGACTGCGAGGTGGGCATGGCCCCATCTTGCCCATGCGAAGCCCGGGTATGGACAAGGGGTCGCGGTGGAGTTAGTTTTTATACGTGTATAAAAACACTTCTCCTCCTCGTCCCGGCACCGCGCTGGTCGCGGTCGCCATCGCACAGTTCGTGATCGCCCTCGATATGGCGGTCGTGAACGTGGCGCTTCCTTCGATCGGCGACGCACTCGGCTTCGCACCGCTCGACCTGGCCTGGGTGGTGCACATCTACGCCCTGACCTTCGGCGGTTTCCTGCTGCTCGGCGGCAAGGCGTGTGATCTCTACGGGCGGCGCAGGCTGTTCGCGGGCGGGCTGCTCGTCTTCGCGATCGCCTCGCTCGCAGGCGGATTCGCGCAGGAACCATGGCAACTGGTGGCCGCGCGCGCCGTGCAGGGCATCGGGGCCGCGGCCATCGCCCCGGCCACACTCGCCACACTCACCACAACGTTTCCCGAAGGACCCGCCCGCGTCCGAGCGCTCGGCGTCTGGGGCGGGGTCAACGCCGCGGGTGGCGCGCTCGGCGTGCTCGTCGGCGGACTGCTCACCGAGTACGCGAATTGGCGCTGGGTGATGCTGGTCAATATCCCGATCGTCGCGATCGCGCTGCTCGCCTTGGCCAGAGGCGTACCCGCCGACGCGCCGACGGGTACGCGGGCGCGGCTCGATATCGCCGGTGCGCTGCTGGCGACGGGCGGTATCGGACTACTCGTCACCGGCGTGATCCGCACCGATCACTACGGCTGGGCTTCGACCGAGACTGGCGTGACCCTCGCCGTAGCGGCAGGGTTCCTCGCGGGTTTCCTCGTGGTCGAGACACGCTCGGCGAACCCGCTGTTGCGGCTGAGCCTTTTCACCAACCGCTGGGTGAGCGGCGCGAACCTGTTCGTCTTCTGCGCCGCCGCGGGCCAGTTCTCCGCCTTCTACCTGGTGTCGCTGTATATGCAGCAGGTGCTGCACATGAACGCGGGGGCCACCGGGGCCGCCTTCATCCCGTTCTCACTGTGCGTCATCGTCGGCACCCTCGCCGCCACCCGGATGGGCGCCCACTTCTCCCCCAGGCCATTGCTGGTCGGGGGCGGTCTACTCACCGCGGTCGGCATCGGCTGGTTCGCACTCATCAGTCCCGACGGCGATTTCGTCACCGACGTTCTCGGCCCGTCGATCGTCGGCGGCATCGGGCTCGGACTCTGCCTCGCCCCCGTCGCGGCGGCGGCCGTCAGCGGCGTGGCCCCCGGTGAAGCCGGCATGGCCTCCGGCGCCTTCAACAGCGCCCGCCAACTCGGCGGCAGTGTCGGCGTCGCCGTACTGGCCACCCTCGCGGCGGGCCGCACCGGCGCGAGCGCCGATCCGGTCGCGCTCAACAACGGCTACGCCTTCGCGTTGGCGATCGCCGCTGCGCTGTTCGCCGCTGCGGCGGTAGTCGCGGCCACCGTCCTACCCACCCGGCTGGACCGCACCGAAAACCCGGTCCGCGAGGACATTCCCGCAGTAACCCCATGAAAGGAACTCCGATGACACCCATCGATCTGTTCGCCCGCGCCCTGCACTTCCAGCCGCACGGCACGGTGCGATCGGGCGAGCGACGAATGGCCGACGCGTCGGGCGGCTGGCAACTGGCCACCTTCCACGTCGACACCGACGCCGACGTCCATGCCGACCACTGGGAGATGCACCCGTCCGGTGAGGAAGCGGTGTGCTGCCTCGCCGGTTCGCTGCGGCTCTACCTGCGACCGGAGAGTCAGGGCGAGGCGGAAACCGCGGTGCGGCTCACGACAGGAACCGCGTTCATCGTGCCGCGCAACCGCTGGCACAGAATCGAACTCGACGAGCCGTCCGACATCATGTCGATCGGGCTGCGCGGCGGCACCCGGCAGGAGCCCGTCGCAGGCTGAGCGGTGAGTACTGCCGAAAAAGGTCGAGGGCGCCGGTTTCCCGGCGC
>NZ_JBHUYK010000026.1:0-102654 GCF_042668615.1 Nocardia sp. NPDC057272
CCGCGACTCCCTCGGCTGAGGGCGTCGCGGCGACCGTTTTCCTGCTGGATCAGTGCTTCTCGGCACCCAGGTAGTACTCGAAGACCAGGCCGGCGGCGGCGGCGAGCACGAGCACCACGCCGAGGCCGATCAGCCAGAACTGGAAGAACGCCAGACCCAGCGCGGTCACCGAGCCGGCGCCCGCGAGGAGGATGGGCCAGAAGCTACCGGGCGAGAAGAAGCCCAGGTCACCGGCGCCGTCGACGATCTCGGCCTCTTCGTAGTCCTCGGGCCGCAGGTCGATGCGACGCGCGACGAACCGGAAGTAGGTGCCGATGATCAGCGACAGACCCGCGGTCAGCACGATCGCGGTGGTGCCCGCCCACTCGATGCCGGTGCGCGACTGGGCGGTGAAGAAGCCGTAAACGATGCCCACCAGGATGAAGAACGCCGTGAGCAGTTCGAAGATCCGCGCTTCGATCCTCATATCAGAATCCTCACTTGCTCTCGTTCACCGAAGCGCTCTTGGCATCACGCTTGGTGTTGAAGGGGTACGTGGAGGTGGCCACCGGCGACTCGCCGATCGATGCCAGCGCCTCACCGTTGGTCTTGCCGTCGATGCGCGCCTGCATGTACTTGGCGTACTTCTCCGGCGAGACCGCGCGGACCTCGAAGTTCATCATCGAGTGGTAGGTGCCGCACATCTCGGCGCAGCGGCCGACGAACGCGCCTTCCTTCTCGATCTCGGAGATCTGGAAGACGTTGTCGGACTGGTTTTCCTTCGGGTTCGGCATCACGTCGCGCTTGAACATGAACTCCGGCACCCAGAAGGCGTGGATCACGTCGGCGGCGGCGAGCTGGAACTCGATGCGCTTACCGGTCGGCAGCACCAGGACCGGAACCTCTTCGCTGGAGCCGAAGGTCTCGACCTTGTCGTAGTGCAGGTACGAGAGGATGTCGTTGGCCGGCTTGCCGTGCAGGGGGCCCGGCTGCGGGTGACCCTTGTCGTTCTTCAGCTCACGGTATTCGGCGAGCTGCTCTTCGTTCAGCAGCTCCTTCTCCGTGTCGATGCCGTTCCAGGTGAGACCGCCGACGTTGTTGATGTTGCGGTAGCCGAACTTCCAGTTCCACTGGAAGGCGGTCACGTCGACGGTGACATCCGGGTTGTCGGTCTTCTCGTGCACGTAGTTCTGCACGACCACGGTGAAGTAGAACAGCACCGCGATGATCACGAACGGGATCGCCGTGTAGGTCAGTTCCAGCGACACGTTGTAGCCGGTCTGACGCGGGAACTCCGGGGAGTTCTTGCGCTTGCGGTGGAAGATGATCGTCCAGAAGGTCAGACCCCAGACCAGCACGCCCATGGCGAGCGCGGCCAGCACCGACCAGGTCCACAGCTCACGCATGCGGGTGGCCTGCGGGGTGATACCCGATGGCCAGCCGAACCGGAGCCAAACATTGTCGATCGAGCAGCCCGAGACGAGCATCGCGGTGATCCCCAAGGACACCGCCAGCCCGGCCCGCCGAAGGATCCGGCCCTGCCGACCCTTCTCGGGTCGTGCCCCGATCTCTTCGCTCGCCTTGTGCGCCACGCTCACGCCTTCCTGGTCGCCACACATTCCGACACATTGCGTCGTCCGGGCGGCGATTCGCCCGTTCGACACCTCTTCAAAGCAGTTTCAGGCCGTCCCGAAGTATTGCCGCTGTGACGCCTGCACACCTGAGAAGGACCTGAGTACTACGCAGCGTAGACCAAAGCAGGCACTGTCTTGTCGCGGGGTCACTTTCGACACTCCGCCGTGACCGCACCGAACATCGCGACCTGCGGTTTGACCCCCGTCTGGTGGCTACGCACCCCGCGCGAGCGGGCGAGCGCGGCGTGTCGGGCAGGCGTGCGGCATACTCGGACACAGCGTTTCGGCCCGTTGTGGCCACCCATCATCGAACGAGAGAAGGTTGGGCGACACCGTGTGCGGACTGCTCGGATTCCTGACAGCTGATTCCGCGACGACCGCGGTGGTCGATCAGGTGTACGACGCGCTGCACTGCCAGCGGCATCGTGGCCCGGACGAGAAGGGCACCTGGCACGACGATCACATGATCTTCGGGTTCAACCGCCTGTCCATCATCGATATCGAGCACTCGCACCAGCCGCTGCGCTGGGGCCCGGCGGACAACCCGCAGCGGTACGCGATGACCTTCAACGGCGAGATCTACAACTACCTCGAGCTGCGCGAGCAGCTGGCCGCCGAGCACGGCGCCGAATTCCCCGAGGGCAAGATCTTCGCGACCGACGGTGACGGCGAGGCCATCGTGGCCGCCTTCCACTTCTGGGGCCCCGAGGCCGTGCGCAAGCTGCGCGGCATGTTCGCGTTCGCGATCTGGGACACCGAGACCTCGGAACTGTTCCTCGCGCGCGATCCGTTCGGCATCAAGCCGCTGTTCATCGCGACCGGCCCCGGCGGCACCGCCTTCGCCAGCGAGAAGAAGAGCCTGCTCGAACTGCTGAGCCCGCTGGACCTGTCCGACGAGCTCGACCCGCGCGCGCTCGAGCACTACACGGTGCTGCAGTACGTGCCCGAGCCCGAGTCGCTGCACCGCAACATCCGTCGCCTCGAGTCCGGCAACTACGCCACGGTGAAGGTCGGCCAGGAGCCGGTTGTCACCCGCTATTTCCGCCCCGACTTCCGGGTTCGCCCGTTCGTCGCGGGCTCGGAGAAGGCCCGCTACGCCGAGATCGCCGCCGCCCTGGAGGACTCGGTCGCCAAGCACATGCGCGCCGATGTCACCGTCGGCTCGTTCCTGTCGGGCGGCATCGACTCCACCGCCATCGCCGCGCTGGCGATGCGCCACAACCCGAAGCTGATCACCTTCACCACCGGGTTCGAGCGCGAGGGCTACTCCGAGGTCGACGTGGCCGCCGAGAGCGCCGAGCTGATCGGCGCCCGCCACATCGTCAAGGTGGTCTCCCCCGCCGAATTCGCCGCCGCGATCCCCGAGATCGTCTGGTATCTCGACGATCCGGTCGCCGACCCGGCCCTGGTCCCGCTGTACTTCGTGGCCAAGGAAGCCCGCAAGCACGTCAAGGTCGTGCTCTCCGGCGAGGGCGCCGACGAGCTGTTCGGCGGCTACACGATCTACCGGGAACCGTTGTCGCTCAAGCCCTTCGAATACCTGCCCGCCGGTGCTCGCAAGCTGCTCGGCAAGCTCGGTGACAAGATCCCCGACGGTAAGCGCGGCAAGTCGCTGCTGCAGCGCGGCTCGCTCAGCCTCGAAGACCGCTACTACGGCAATGCCCGCAGCTTCAACGACGCCCAGCTGCGCGCGGTCCTGCGCGACTTCCGTCCCGAGTGGACCCACCAGGACGTCACCGCGCCGATCTACGCTCAGTCCGCGGGCTGGGACCCGGTCGCGCGCATGCAGCACCTGGACCTGTTCACCTGGCTGCGCGGCGACATCCTGGTCAAGGCCGACAAGATGACCATGGCCAACTCCCTGGAACTGCGCGTGCCGTTCCTGGACAACGAGGTCATGCGCGTCGCCGAGGGCATCCCGTTCGACCAGAAGATCACCAAGGAAACCTCGAAGTACGCGCTGCGCCAGGCCCTGGACGGCATCGTCCCCGACCACGTCCTGCACCGCGCCAAGCTCGGCTTCCCGGTCCCGCTGCGCCACTGGCTGCGCGGCACCGAACTCTACGACTGGGCCGAAACCCAGATCGCCGAGTCCCAGACCGACCACCTGCTGCACAAGCCGGCCGTCCTCCAGATGCTCCGCGACCACAAAGCGGGCGTCTCCGACCACAGCCGCCGCCTCTGGACCGTCCTGGTCTTCATGGTCTGGCACGGCATCTTCGTCGAGGACCGCATCAAGCCCGAGATCCAGGAACCGGTCTACCCGGTCTCGCTGTAGACGCACAGAAGAACGCCCCCTGGATCGAAAGATCCAGGGGGCGTTCGCGTTCTGTCCGTCAGAGCAGGAAGGCCAGTTCGTCGGCGGCATCCGAGCCGTAGGCCTTGGTGAGGCGCTCGAGGGCGTCTTCGGTGTTGAGGGTCCACTCCTGGGTGCCGGTGGTCTCCAGGATCAGGACGGCGATCAGGGAGCCGAGCTGGGCGGCGCGTTCCAGGGTCAGGCCGGCGCGGTGGGCGGTGAGGAAGCCTGCGCGGAAACCGTCGCCGACACCGGTCGGGTCGACCTTGGCCACCTCGGGCACCACGCCGACGCGGACCTCGGTGCCGTCGGCGTCGACGACGAGCACACCTTCGGAGCCCAGCGTGGTGACCCGGATGCCGACCTTGGCGGTGATGTCGGCTTCGCTGAGGCCGGTCTTCTGCTGCAGCAGGGCCCACTCGTACTTGTTGGTGAACAGGTAGGCGGCGCCGTCGACCAGTTCGGTCGCCTGCGCGCCGTCGAGACGGGCCAGCTGCTGGGACGGGTCGGCGGCATAGGCGATGCCCTGCGCCTTGGCCTGGCGGGTGTGCGCGACCATCGCGTCGGGGTCGTTCGCCCCGACCAGCACCAGGTCGACATCGTGCGCGGCGGCGATCGCGGCGATGTCGATATCGCGCGCCTCGCTCATCGCACCCGGGTAGAAGGACGCGATCTGCGCCATCGTCTCATCGGTGGTGCACACGAACCGGGCGGTGTGCGATGTCGCGGACACGTGCACCGCCGAGCAGTCGACGCCGCTGGCCTCCAGCCACTGGCGGTACTCGGCGAAGTCGGCGCCGACGGCACCGACGAGCACCGGACGCTGCTTCAGCAGGCCCATCGCGTAGGCGATGTTGCCCGCCACTCCGCCGCGGCGGATCTGCAGATCGTCGACGAGGAAGCTCAAGGACACATGATCGAGTTGATCGGCGAGCAGCGCATCGGCGAACCGGCCGGGGAAGCGCATGAGGTGGTCGGTGGCGATGGATGCGGACACGGCAACAGACACGAGGCAGGGCCCCTTCGACGCTAGACGAGGAAAACAGAAAGTCCGGGATCACCCGATCCCGGACTTCAACGTTAGCAAGCGCTACCGCCTGTGGTTCACCTGTTCGCTACCTCGCCACGCAACCACAATGATCCCGGGCGCGCCCTCGAAGGCGAGGTTACGGCGCCGCTAACCCGCGGCGCCGAACATCAGTTGAACGAATCGCCGCAGGCGCAAGAACCGGTGGCGTTGGGGTTGTCGATGGTGAAGCCCTGCTTCTCGATGGTGTCGACGAAGTCGATCGAGGCGCCGTCGATGTACGGGGCGCTCATGCGGTCGACGGCCAGCTTCACGCCGGAGAACTCGACGACGATGTCACCGTCGAGGATGCGATCGTCGAAGAACAGCTGGTAACGCAGACCGGCACAGCCACCGGGCTGCACGGCGATCCGCAGGGCCAGATCGTCGCGACCCTCCTGGTCGAGCAGCGCCTTCGCCTTGATGGCGGCAGCGTCGGTCAGCGTCGCACCGTGGGTCTCGGTGGCGGTCTCGTTCTGCACAGTCATGGACACTCCTAGTTCGACTCAGCCCGTCAACGGACCTCAGGTGCACAGCGCACGACTGTCTTCAACGCTGTCGCAGCAACTGCTATTCCTATTTTGCCACCCTCGGCGCAGCCAGTAGACGCCACCTGGGTGCTTGTGCCCACAGTACGCCCTGTGACGACGTGATCTACGTCGCAGCCCGGCCACGGATGAGACCGGGCCCACCGCTGAGCGGACCGCATTTCCCGATGGTCGGCATCATCGAATAGCCTGGTGAACGTGAAATTGTTTCGTCGCGACGAGTCCAGCACCATCGACGAGTCCGTCGACCCGTCGGTGTCCGACTCCGAACAGGCCGCCGCCACGGCGTCGACCACTCCCGGTAAGGGCAGGCCGACGCCGAAAAGGCGTGAGGCAGAAGGCAAGCGGCGCGGTCCGATCGCGCCCGCCCCGCTGACCGCCAAGGAAGCCCGCGCGCGCCGCAAGGCTGTCAAGGGCACCAAACAGGACCGCAAGGCCGCCGCCGCCGACCGTCGCGCCGCCGTGCAGGACCGCCGCGCCCGCATGCTCGCCGGCGAGGACAAGTATCTGCTGCCCCGCGATCAGGGTCCGGTCCGCGCGTATGTGCGCGACCTGGTGGACGCCCGCCGCAACCTCGTCGGCCTGTTCATGCCGATGGCGCTGGTGCTGATCCTGTCGATGTTCGTCGCCCCCGGCCTGCAGACCATCGTCACCCTGGCCATGCTGGTGATGATGGTCTTCATGATCATCGAGGGCTTCGTCCTGGGCAAGATCGTGAGCAACCGGGTGATCGAACGGTTCCCCGACACCACCGACACCGGCTTCAAGCTCGGCTGGTACGCCTTCGTCCGCGCCTCGCAGATCCGCAAGATGCGCGCTCCGAAGCCGCGGGTCGGCCCCGGCGACGCGGTCTGAGTTCGACCGGACTTCCGAATGCCGTCTCATCCTTGCGGATGGGGCGGCATTCGTCTTTTCAGTGATGGCTCGGGCGGATGTAGTCGGCGTAGCCCGCGATGGCTTTGAGCTCGGTGTCCATGCGCTGGGCGTCGCGGTCGACGATCCCGGTGGAGCCGGCGGTGCCGCGACCGATCAGTACGGCGAGTCCGATGATGGCGGTGAGGACGATCAGAAAAGTAAGCATGGCAGTAATTTTGCGCTCGATGATTTTCAGCCGAGAGTGGCTGTTCTGTCATTGTGCGTAAAGATTCAGCCAGCTACGATGAGGCATGCTCTCGAAGGTTGCCGTGGTCCTCAGCGACCGGCTCGCGATGTTCGAATTCGGTGTCGTCTGTGAGGTTTTCGGCCTCGACCGCACCGCCGACGGCCTACCCGGCTTCGACTTCCGGGTCTGCGGCGCCGACCCGGGCAAGCCACTGCGTTCCACCACCCCCGGCATCGCGGTCACCCCAGAATTCGGCCTCGACCAACTCGCGAAGGCCGACTTGGTCGCCATCCCGGCCTCCCCGATCGACCAGTACGACGACCGGGTACTCGAGGCGGTGCGCGGGGCGGCCGACGCGGGCGCGACCGTCCTCACCGTCTGCTCGGGCGCCTTCCTGGCCGGCGCGGCCGGTCTGCTCGACGGCCGCAAGTGCACCACCCACTGGCGTTATGTCGACAGACTCGCCACGATGTTCCCCGATGCGACCGTCGACCCCGACGTCCTGTTCGTCGACGAAGGCAACCTGATCACCAGCGCGGGTACCGCCGCGGGCATCGACGCCTGCCTGCACCTGGTCCGCCGCGAGATCGGTACCGCCGCCGCCAACGGCATCGCGCGCCGCATGGTCGTGCCGCCGCAGCGCGACGGCGGCCAGCGCCAGTTCATCGAGCAGCCGGTCCCCGAGTGCAGTTCGATCGGCCTGTCCACCACGCTGGCCTGGCTCACCGAGAACCTCGCCCACCCACACACCGTCGACGAGCTCGCGGCCCGCTCCAGCATGTCCACCCGCACCTTCGCCCGCCGCTTCGCCGCCGAAACCGGCACCACCCCGGTCAAATGGCTCACCACTCAGCGCGTCCTGTTCGCCAAGCACCTGCTCGAAACCACCGATATGGCCCTGGAACGGATCGCCGACGAGTCCGGCTTCGGCTCCGGCGCTCTGTTGCGCCACCACTTCCAGCGCCAGGTCGGCATCGCCCCCACCGAATACCGCCGCCGCTTCGGCGCGGCCGGCTGAGCCGAGCTTCACTCCGTCACGGAACGGTGCCCGAAGCGGCCGGTGACGCGGAATCCGTCGCGCGCATTGAGCGACATGAGCACGATATTGGTCGCGCCGGCGAGCAGTTCCAGCGCTTGCACGCCGTAGAACAACGGCCCGAACTCGGCACGGCCGGCGAGCACCGCCAGGGTGATCGCCGAGGGGATCAGCACCAGTAAGCCATTGCCCGCGATGAAGGGCATCCGGCGCTTCTTGGCGAGGAGGGCGGGCATCGCCGACTTCCCGGCCAGTCGGAAGCCGGTGCCGCCGGTGATGGCGAGCGCGAGCACGAGAATCGGCAGGGCCCACGGGATGGCCAGCTTGACCGCGACGATCGCCGCTGTGGACCCGCTGAGTTCGCTCACCACCGTCGACGTCCAGAAGGTGAGCACGGTGAGCAATCCGACCGCGCCCGCGACGGGATGGATCCGGGATGCCACGGTTCGCCCCTCACGCCCCACGATCGGCCTCGAGATTGCCGATCGACTGTCGAGCCATGCGGAGGAACTCGTCACCGTCCACGTCGGGAAAACCTGTGGTGGCGAGGTCGTTCACCTCCCGGGCGGCCGCGGTCAGCGCGGTGCGCAGCGCACGGGACCGGTCGGTGAGGTAGATCAGCGACCGCCTGCCGTCGCGCGGGTCGGCGATGCGCTCGATCAAGCCGTCCCGCTCCATCCGTTTGAGGGTGTGCGCCATCGTCGACTGGTCGATCCGCACCTTCTCGCAGAGCCGCAGCTGCGAGACCCCTTCCTCCTCGTACAGCGCGAGTAGTTGAGCGAATTGCCCCGGTACGACGCCGTACTCGGCGATACGATCACGCAGCGCCTGCTCCATGAGCCGCGCCAGGTGATTGATCACGTATCCCAGGGAATCGGCCCGATCCATGGGATCCCGCTCGATCTGTTCCATCCCAACCCTCCGTCGATCCGCTGCCGCCACTTCCCATATTACATGGCAAGCCATGTAGTGGCGATCGAAGCTGTGAAGCCCCACAATCGGCTTGACTCGACCGGCGGGAACTGGTCGGCTAGCAAGGTGTTTCACGCTGGGTGGGGAAGATTTCGTCGGCTGAGCAGAGCTCTCACGATTGCCGCTACGGCTGTGGTCGTGTCGTCCCTCGGCACCTCCGCGGCCGTTGCCGCGCCGATCACCGCACCGGTGATGCGGACGCCCGCGGGCGGTTTCGAGGACTTGATCGTTCCGTCGAGCATGGGTCCGATCAAGGTCCAGGTGCAGTGGGCGGCGCGCGGCGGCAGCTCCGCGCTCTACCTGCTCGACGGTCTGCGCGCCCCCGACGACCACAGCCAATGGACCACCGACACCGATGCCTTGCGCCAATTCGCCGGCGACAACGTCACTTTGGTGTTCCCGGTCGGCGGCCACTCCAGCTTCTACACCGACTGGTACCGGCCCAGCAGCACCAACGGCCAGAAGACGACCTACCGGTGGGAAACGTTCCTCACCCGTGAACTGCCCGATTTCCTTGCCAGATATGGGGTCTCGCGTACCAACAACGCCATCGTCGGCGCGTCCATGGGCGGCAACGCCGCACTCACCCTCGCCGCCCACCACCGTGATCAGTTCCGCTTCGCCGGTTCGTTCTCCGGCTTCGTCAACCCGACCTACCCGATGTGGAACCAGGCCATGCGCGTCGCCATGCTCGACGAGGGCAATTTCAACGTCGACGACATGTGGGGCCCGGCAGGCGACCCCGCGTGGGCCCGCAACGACGCCACCGCCCAGGTCGAGCGACTGCGCGGCCTGCCCCTCTATGTGACCACCGGCAACGGCATCCCCGGCGCCGCCGATGTCCCCTACGGCCTCGGCAACACCCTCAACGCGATGAGCCTCGAGGCGATGACGGTGGTCGCCGCGGGCATCTTCCGCGACCGGGCCACCGCTCTCGGGGTCTCCGCCCGTGTCGACATCGTCAACGGCACCCACAATTGGCCGTATTGGCAACAGGCCCTCACCACCGCTCGCCCGATGATCTTGGACGCGCTGTCGGCCTGACTCGGCAGCCGACGGTGTCGCCAGTGGCGCGTGGTCGCCGGTTGCTACCGTGCTGACATGTCAGACAGGTCCTCCTCGGCCCGCGTCCTCGTGCTCGGCGGCGCCCGTTCCGGAAAATCCGCCTTCGCCGAGGCCGTGCTGACCGACGCATCCTCGGTTCGCTACCTGGCCACCGCCGTGGTCGATCCTACCGATCACGACTTCGCCGACCGGATCGCCGTCCACCGCGACCGCCGCCCCGAACACTGGACGACCGTCGAGAACACCGAGCCCGCAACGGTTCTCGCCACCGCGGCGCCCGCGACCCTGCTCGACGACATCGGCACCTGGCTCACCGCCCGCCTCGACGCCCGCGACGCCTGGGACGCACCGCGCGGCACCGTCACCCCCGACTGCGACACGCTCGTGGACGCCGTCGAGTCCTACCGGGAACGGCTGGTGATCGTATCGCCCGAGGTGGGCATGGGCGTGATCCCCGCGACCCGCTCGGGGCGGCTGTTCCGCGACGAGATCGGCGCGCTGAACCAGCGTCTCGCGCGGGCGTGCGACGAGGCGTACCTCATCGTGGCTGGGCTGCCGCTTCGATTGAAATGAGCCGGGCCGGTCACCGCCGTGCACCGTGATCCGGGCAAGATGAGCGTCGAACACCCTGTACCACCTCCGAAAGGCTTGCCAGTGACGCACGGATTCGACCCGGTCGCGGCCCCGGACGCGCAGGTGCGCGCGGCGGCCGAGCAGCGCCAGACGCAGCTCACCAAACCGGCCGGATCACTGGGACGGCTCGAAGAACTCGGCAACTGGGTCGCCGCATGCCAGGGCGTATGCCCGCCCCAGCAGTTCGAACGCGCCAGGGTGGTGCTGTTCGCGGGCGATCACGGCGTGGCCGAGCACGGTGTCTCGGCGTATCCGAGCGAGGTCACCGCGCAGATGGTGGCCAATTTCCTGGCGGGCGGCGCGGCGGTGAACGCGCTGGCCGCCGTGGCGGGCGCGACCGTGCGGGTCGTCGACATCGCCGTCAACGGTGACACCGACCCCTCGGTGGCCCAGCACAAGGTGCGTCGCTCGAGCGGTTCCATCGACCGCGAGGACGCGCTCACCGACGCCGAGGTCACCGCCGCGCTGGCCGCGGGTCGCGCGATCGCCGACGAGGAAATCGACGCGGGCGCCGACCTGCTCATCGCCGGTGACATGGGCATCGGCAACACCACTCCCGCCACCGTCCTCATCGCCGTCCTCACCGGCACCGAACCCGTCGCCGCGGTCGGCCGCGGCACCGGCGTCGACGACCAGGGCTGGATCCGCAAGGTCGCCGCCATCCGCGACGGCATGCGCCGTGCCCGCCCGGTCGCCACCGACCCCGTCGACCTGCTCCGCGTCGCCGCGGGCGCCGACTTCGCCGCCATGACCGGTTTCCTCGCCCAGGCGGCCGTCCGTCGCACGCCCGTGCTGCTCGACGGCGTCGTGGTCACCGCCGCCGCCCTGGTCGCCGAGGACATCGCCGCGGGCGCGAAAGCCTGGTGGCTGCCGGCCCACCGCTCCACCGAACCGGCTCACGACCTGGCCTTGAAGCACCTGCGCCTGACCCCGCTGATCGACCTCGAGATGCGCCTCGGCGAAGGCTCCGGGGCACTGACCGCCCTCCCGATCTTGCGGGCCGCGGTCGCGACCCTCGCCGAGATGTCGACCTTCGCCGACGCGGGCGTCAGCACCTCGGCCGAGGAATCGGACACCGTCGACCTGGCCAAGTGAACGCGCTCCGGCTCGCGGTCTCCTGGCTGACGGTCGTCCCGATCACCGGCCCGGCACTGGTCGACCGGCGTACAGCGGGACACGCGATCACTCTCGCCCCGCTGATCGGGCTCGCTCTGGGAGCGTTCGCGGCGGCCACCCTCTGGTTACTGGTCAGCGCGGGCCTGACCGCCCTTCTCGCCGGTCTCCTCGTCGTCGGTTTGCTCGCCGTGCTCACCCGGGGCATGCATCTCGACGGCCTGGCCGACACCGTCGACGGGCTCGGCAGCTATGGCCCGCCCCAGCGGGCCCGCGAGATCATGAAGTCCGGGGGTGCGGGCCCGTTCGGCGTCGCCGCGCTCGTCTTCGCCGTCGCCGTCCAAGCGGTGGCCTTCGCGACGCTGGCCGATCAGCACCGCTGGCTCGCGCTCGTCCTCGCCGTCGCCGCGGGCCGAGTCGCGGTCGTGCCGGCGTGCCGCACCGGCACCCCCGCCGCCCCCGACGCCGGTTTCGGCGCGTTGGTCGCGGGCACGCAGCCGCGCGCCGCCGTGTGGATCTGGCCCGCGCTCGCCGTCGGCGCCGCGGTGTGGGCGGTTCCAGACAACCTCTGGCTCGGCCCCGTTGTCGTGATCGCCGCCCTCGCGGCGACCGTCGCTGTCACCCGGCACTGTGTCCGCCGTTTCGAGGGCCTGTCCGGCGATATTCTCGGCGCAGTAGTGGAGATCACGGTTTCGATTGCCGCAGTGGGCTTCTCGCTGGCGTTATAGCGAAACGCTCAGTTACCGCAAACTCTTACTGGTCACAAGTCCAAGATATCGGCGATTGTGTGCTCCCACAGACCGTCCGGTCAACGGTACTCGGGTGCGTCGCCAGCACACCGGTGGCAATACAGTGGAGCGCATGTCATCCGAGCGCCTCTACTTCCGCCAGCTGCTGTCCGGCCGGGATTACGCCGTCGGCGATCCGATCGCCACGCAGATGCGCAACTTCGCGTATCTGATCGGCGACCGGGAGACCGGCGAGACCCTCCTGGTCGACCCCGCCTACCAAGCGGCCGACCTGGTCGAGGTCGCGGAGGCCGACGGCATGCGCGTATCCGGCGTACTCGCCACCCATCATCATCCCGACCACGTCGGCGGCACCATGCTCGGTTTCACCCTCGGCGGCGTGGCCGAACTACTCGAGAAGACCAGCGTCCCGGTCCATGTCAACAAGCTCGAACTGGACTGGGTCGCCCAGACCACCGGCATCGCCCCCAGCGAACTGACCGGCCACGACCACGGCGACAAGGTGAAGGTCGGCGCCTTCGAGATCGAGTTACTCCACACGCCCGGCCACACCCCGGGCAGCCAGTGCTTCCTGTTCGACGGCCGCCTCATCTCCGGCGACACCCTGTTCATCGACGGCTGCGGCCGCACCGACTTCCCCGGCGGCGACACCGACGAGATGTTCCGCAGCCTGCGCCAACTCGCCGCCCTCGACGGCAACCCGGTCGTCTACCCCGGCCACTGGTACTCCGAAGCCCCCAGCGCCGCGCTGTCGTCCGTCCGCGAATCCAACTACGTCCTGCGCCCGAAGTCCCTCGGCGAGTGGCAGGCGTTGATGCCGGGCTGAACAGCACAAGAGCGGGCCCCTACGCCAGGGACCCGCTCCCGAATGCTGTTGTGACGCTTACAGAGTCCGTATCCACCCGTGGGTGTCGGCGAAAGTTCCGCGCTGGATTCCGGTCAACGTGTCACGCAGCGCCATCGTCACCTCACCGGGCTCCCCGCCACCGATGGCGAATTCGCCGTCGCCGGACTTCACCCAGCCCACCGGCGTGATCACCGCGGCCGTCCCGCAGGCGAAGACCTCACTGATCTCACCGGATTCTGCGCCCTTGCGCCATTCCTCCACCGAGATCTTGCGCTCCTCCACCGGGTAGCCGGAGTCGGCCGCCAGGGTCAGCAGCGAGTCGCGGGTGATACCGGGCAGCAGCGAACCCGACAGCTCGGGGGTCACCAGCCGCGCCTCCGAGCCGGTGCCGAACACGAAGAACAGGTTGTTGGTGCCCATCTCCTCGACGTAGCGCCGCTCGCAGGCGTCCAGCCAGACCACCTGGTCACAGCCCTCGTCGGTGGCCTGCGCCTGCGCGAGCAGCGACGAGGCGTAGTTGCCCGCCACCTTCGCCTCACCGGTGCCGCCGGGAGCCGCGCGCACGTACTCGGTCGACAGCCACACCCGCACCGGCTTCACACCGCGCGGGAAGTAGGCCCCGGCAGGCGAGGCGAGCAGCAGGTATTTGTAGGCCGACGCGGGCTTCACGCCCAGGCCCGCCTCGGTGGAGAACATGAACGGCCGCAGGTACAGCGAGTCCTCGCCACCGGCCGCGGGCACCCAGTCGGCGTCGACGTCGAGGAGCTGGCGCACGGACTCGATGAACAGTTCCTCGGGCAGTTCCGCCATCGCCATCCGCGCGGCCGAGCGGCGGAACCGCGCGGCGTTGGCATCGATGCGGAAGGTCGCGATCTCGCCGTCGGGCTGGCGGTAGGCCTTGAGCCCTTCGAAGATCGCCTGGCCGTAGTGGAACACCATGGTCGCCGGGTCCATCGAGAGCGGGCCGTACGGTTCGACGCGCGCGTTGCCCCACCGGCCGTCGGCGTAGTCGATCGACACCATGTGATCGGTGAAGAACCGTCCGAAACCGGGGGCCGCCAGTACCTCTTCCCGCCGCTGCGCCGGGGTGGGCGCGGGATGCGGGATACGGGTGAACTGTGCGGCGACTGTCATGGTGGGAATCCTATCCGGGCCGATTCGGTGCTGTCTCGCCCCCACTACGGGGGAGTTACTTGGTCTTGGTGTCGACGAACGGCGGCTTGACGACCGCGGCGCGCAGCTTGCGCCCACGGACGTCGACCTCCACCTCGTCGCCGGGTTCGAGCTTCGCGTCGGTGTCGAGCAGCGCCAGCGCGATGCCGACCTTCAGCGACGGTGAGAACGTCCCCGAGGTGGTCTCGCCGACCGGCTCGCCGTCGCGGAGCACGGTCTGGCCCTGGCGCAGCACGCCGCGATCCAGTGCCTTCAGTCCCATCAGCGTACGGCGCGGGCCGTCGGCCTTCTCCTGCTCGAGCGCGGCCTTGCCCCAGAATTCCGGCTTCTTCCAGCCCACGGCCCAGCCGGTACGGGCCTGGTTCGGGGTGATGTCGAGGGACAGTTCGTGTCCGTGCAGCGGGTAGCCCATCTCGGTGCGCAGGGTGTCGCGCGCGCCGAGTCCGGCCGCCTGGCCGCCCTCGGCCTCGACCTGCGCGATCAGGGCGCGGAACAGCGGCTCCGCGTCAGCCCACGTCGGCAGCAGCTCGTAGCCGTGCTCGCCGGTGTAGCCGGTCCGGCACACGCGCACCGGACGGCCCTGCCACTCGGCGTCGGCGTAGGCCATGTACTCCATCTCGGTGGGCAGGCCGAGCGCGGTCAGCACCTCGGTGGCCTTGGGCCCCTGCACCGCGAACACCGCGTAGTCGCGATGCTGGTCGGTGACGGTGATCCCCTCGGGAGCGACCTTGCGCAACTCGGCCACCACCGCCGCGGTGTTGGCCGCGTTCGGCACCAGGAACACCTCGTCGTCGCTGACGTAGTAGGCGATCAGGTCGTCGATCACGCCGCCGTCCTCGGCACAGCACAGGGTGTACTGCGCCTTTCCCGGCTGGATCCGGCCCAGGTCGTTGGTCAACGCCGAATTCACGAAAGCCGCGGCTCCCTGACCCGCGACGGTCGCCTTACCGAGGTGGCTCACGTCGAAGAGCCCGACCGTGGTGCGCACCGCCGTGTGCTCGCCGACCGTGCCCGCGTACTGCACGGGCATCTCCCACCCGCCGAACGGCGCGAAGGTGGCGCCGAGTTCGATATGAACAGCGTGGATGGGGCCCTCGAGCAGCGCGGTGTCGGTCATGGGCAGAGTTTATCGGGCGGCGCGCCTACCGCTTCCTGCCCCCGTAACTGCGGGGATCCGACCGGTTTCGCGCGTCGCCCGCCGGGCGAGGATCGCGGGCACGAACGTACGTCGGATCGGCGCCTCCGGCTCGGCCGGCGGGACCTGTCGACGCGGACAGCGCGGCCTTGCCATCGAGGGCGCACGGGTGGCGCTGTCCGTGTCCAAAGATCGTGACGCCCAACGGCGGTAGTGTTCTGGGTGTGAGTGAGTTGCCCCGAGCACGCTTCGGCCATGTCGCCCGGATGGACGACACGATGAGCCGGGCGGTGTCCCGAATTCCGGAATCGTCGGTCGATCGCGGCATGCTGCGGTTGACCCGGTCTGCCAACACCGGCGGTCTATGGCTGGCCGTGGCGGCGGCACTCGCGGTGCAGCCGGGTCCCCCGCGACGGGCGGCGTTGCGCGGCGTCATCGCGCTGGGTGGCAGCAGTTTCGTCGTCAACCTCGTGCTCAAGACCCTGATCCCGCGGCGGCGGCCGCCGGCCGAACTGATGCCGCTCGGCCGCAGGCTGGTCGCCGCGCCGGTGTCGTCGTCCTTCCCGTCCGGCCACAGCGCCAATGCCGCCGCCTTCGCCACGGCCGTCGCCCTGGAGAGCCCGCGCGCCGCGCTCGCCGTCGCGCCGGTGGCCGCCGCCGTCGCCTACTCGCGCATCCACACCGGCGCGCACTGGCCGTCCGACGTGCTGGTCGGCGCCGGCGTCGGCACCGCTGTCGCTCTCACCACCCGCCGCTGGTGGCCTATTCGCGAATCCGACGAAGCCGACGCGCACGTCGTGCACGACGCGCCGATCCTCGCCGACGGCAAAGGTCTGCTGCTACTGGTGAATCCCCGCTCCGGCGACTCCTCCTACGACCCCACGGCGGACATCGCCGAAGCCCTGCCCGCCGCGACCCTGGTACGCACCGAACCCGGCCGTGACGCCGTCGAGGTGCTACAGGAAGCGGTCGACACCGCTGTCGCGACAGACGCCGACACCGCGGATCGCGCGGCGAGCGACCGCACCTCGGTCCTCGCGGTCGGCGCCGCGGGCGGAGACGGAACCATCGCCGCGGCCGCAGCTGTCGCGGTTCGCAACAACCTGCCCCTGGTCGTCATCCCCGCCGGCACCCTGAACCACTTCGCCCGCGACCTCGGCGTCTACGACCTGCGCGAGGTGGCCGATGCCACCGGCACCGGCGAGGCCGTCGAAGTCGACATCGCCGCAGTCGAACTCGACACCACCGACGGCCCCTACACCCACCATTGGATCAACACCGCGAGCATCGGCGCCTACCCCGAGCTGGTCCGCCTGCGCGAGAAGTGGGAAGACCGCTGGGGCAAGTGGCCCGCCTTCGCCGCCGCCCTCGTCGTCACCCTGCGCCGCGCGGAGCCGATCCACATCCGGCTCGACGACCGCTGGCACGACATGTGGTTCCTGTTCATCGGCAACGGCCCCTACCACCCGCACGGCGCTGTGCCCGCTTTCCGCTCCCGCCTCGACGAGGGCCTGCTCGACGTCCGCTGGCTCCGGGCCGACGTCCGGTTCTCCCGCACCCGCGCCGTCATCGCCCTGATGCTCGCCGCCATCGGGCACAGCCGCGTCTACGGCGAACGTCAGATGCACGAACTCACCGTCACCTCGAAAACCCCCGTCGCCGTCGCCGCCGACGGCGAAGTAGTGGGCATCGCCACCGCTTTCCGTTTCTCCGTGGCGGGCCGGATCCCGGCCTACCGCCGCAACGAGGACAATCCCCGCTGGGAAAACCGCCCACGACCCCACCACCGCCGCCCACTGGCCTGGCTCGCCGACCGCCGACGCTGACTTCCTCACAAACCCGTCTCGTCTCGATCACCATCGCCCACAACAGCCTTGCGTCCCCGGCCGTGGGTATCGAGGATGGATAGATGAGCTCGCCGGACGGGGGACGTCCGATCACCGCAACCGAAGCCGCCCGCCGCTGGGACCCGTGGACCCCGAGCGTGGTCGCCGCCCGCCTCGCCACCTGCCCGGCCCCCTGGGCCGTCGCGGGCGGCTGGGCCCTCGACCTCTTCGCAGGCGCGATCTCCCGCGCCCACGACGACATCGAAATCACCGTCCCCCGAATGGATTTCCCTGAGATCGCGGCCGCTTTTCCCGAGTACGAATGGGACGTCGTCGGCAGTGGCGAGCTCTGGCCCTATACCGTGGCCGCGTCCTGCCCCGAACTCCATCAGACCTGGCTGCGCGACCCCTTCACCGGCGCCTTCCATCTCGACGTCTTCCGTGAACCGCACGACGGCGACACCTGGATCTGCCGCCGCGACCCCACGATCACTCTCTCCTACACCGAACTCATCCGCACCACCACCAACGGCATCCCCTATCTCATCCCCGAGGTCGTGCTGCTGTTCAAGGCGAAAGCCAACCGCCCCAAGGACTACGCCGATTTCCTCCGCGTCCTGCCCCTGCTCCCCGAGTACCGGCTCACCCGGCTGAATTCCTGGCTGATCCAGCTCTACCCGGATCACCCGTGGCTGGCCGAGATCCGCGCGCCCGCCATCGTCCCCACCACGGATTAGACCGGACGAACAGGCGGCCGAGAACCAATAGTGCCGCCGAACCGGAATCGGACGGTCGCCGAATTCATTCGGTTGTTCGACACCACTCTCGTCGATAGTCGGCCCAATCCTGCGGCGTGGCAGCGAAATCCACGTATAGAGCCACACCGAAATTCGCTCGGCCGACATCGGTGTCGGTCAGACCGAGGCGAATTCCCCGAACCGCGGCGGCAACGGTCTCGGCAGCACCGTGATGGCCTGGGTCGTCGGCCCAGAAGGCGGGTGCACCCATCAAGAGATCGACTCCGTCCGGGGTCACCTCGGCGGCGAGTTCGGTCTGCTGCGCCACATACCCGCTGTAGAGAGCTCGGGTAGGCATCGCCGTGTCATAGGACATCACCGCAACCTGATCGGCGCGACGGGCAACCTCGGCGAAATAGGCTTGGCTCCACCATTTTCCGTGGTCGGCGAGAGCCAAACCCACCGAATGCAATCCGGGTAGCGGATCGATCAACTCCCCCTTGTCCGAGTCCCCCGATGCTACCGGCAGGTATCGACAAGCAAACTTCCGACAAATCACCCGCCCGTGAAACACTGTGCGCCGCTGGATAATTGAATGGAGCACAATGAAATACGCCGTCACCCTCGGTTCCGCCGTCATCGCGGCCTTCGCGTTCGCGATCGCCACGCCGACCGTCGCAGCAGCGCAGCCCTCGAACTGCCACGATTCCTACACCCCGTGCCTGCCCATCGTCAGCGATGTGGACTGCGAAGGCGGTAGCGGCAACGGCCCCGTCTACACCGGCCGCGTCACGGTGATCGGCCCCGACGACTACGGCCTCGACCGTGACGGAGACGGCATCGGCTGCGAGTGAACAGCACGAGGGGCGTGCGATGAACGACATCGCACGCCCCTCGGGATCAGCTTCTCAGCGGTTGCCTTCAGGACCCCAGCCCTGGTCACCGGGCTTGCCCAGATCAGGACCATCCGGGTACCCGGGACCGCCATAACCCGGTCCGCCCGTGCCCGGACCACCGGTGCCAGGACCGCCGTAACCCGCACCACCGGTGCCAGGACCGCCATAACCCGGTCCGCCTGTGCCGGGACCGCCGTAACCGGGACCGCCCGCAGGCCCGCCGTAACCCGGTCCACCTTCGGGACCGCCGTAGCCGGGACCGCCGTAACCCTGTCCGCCTTCCGGACCGCCGTACCCCGGCTGCCCGCCGAATCCCGCTGCGGGCCCGCCATATTGCTGCGGGTATCCCGGCTCCGGGGTCTTCGCCGCGTCGGCGACCGGCCCACCGGTGACAACCCGGTAGGCGTAGGTCGAGGCGATGATCGTCAACGGGATCGTGACGAGCAGGCCGAGACCGCACAGCAGCGCACCGACGATGTTGATACCGAACAGCGCCAGCGCGAGCAGCAGCAGCGTTCCCGCGTTGCTCGAGATCGCCGAGAAACTCGACTTGATCGCGGTGACACCGTCCTGGTCACGGTCGATCACGAACTGCATCGTCCACCAGGTGAAGAACGCGACGACCAGGCCCGGCAGCACACACAGCAGCAGGCCGATGCCGGTCGCCAGACCGACCAGCAGGCCGGCGATGATCACCGCACCCACATTGGTGAACTGGAAGAACGACCCGAATCCGGGCTTGTTGCCATCGGTTTCGTGTAGCGAGCCACGCACGAATGCCGCCGAGATCAGATAGCCGATCACCGTGCTCACGATGGTGCCGAGGATCTGCCAGAGCCCGAACCCGAAACTGACACCGCCGTCATAATCGGTGTCGCCGGAGTTTCCGAGCCCGAACAGGAAGCTGATCACCGCCTGGATCAGGAATGCGACGACCACCATCCCGATCCATACGAGCGCGTTGTCTTTGAATTTCGTCCACCCGTACCCGATGGCGTCACCGACACTGAGCGTCGGTCCCGCCGGGGGATAACCGGGTTGCTGCTGTCCATATGTCATCCGAATCGCTTCCCCTCATCGTTCGAGACGGCCGCTGCCGCTCATATGAGTACTCCGATCCGACGTCACGGTCACGCCGACACAGCCGATCATGACATATGGAAAACGCTACTTGCCGGTGTTCTCGCGCTTCGGGAGTTTCCAGCCGGGACGAGGAAAATGGCAGGTGTAGCCGTCGGGGTAGCGAATCAGGTAATCCTGGTGCTCGGGCTCGGCGTCCCAGAACGTGCTCGCCGGGGTCACCTCGGTGACGACCTTGCCCGGCCACAGGCCCGAGGCGTCGACATCGGCGATGGTGTCGAGGGCGATGCGGCGCTGATCGTCGTCGAGATAGAAGATCGCGGAACGGTAACTGTCGCCGAGATCGTTGCCCTGGCGATCCTTGGTGGTCGGATCGTGGATCTGGAACAGGAACTCGAGCAACGCGCGATAGTCGGTCTGCGCCGGGTCGTATTCGATCTCGACGGCCTCGGCGTGGCCCGGGTGATTGCGGTAGGTCGGATTGTCGTTGGTCCCGCCGGTGTAACCGACCCTGGTAGCCAGCACGCCGGGCTGCCGGCGGATCAGATCCTGCATGCCCCAGAAGCATCCACCGGCCAGAATCGCCTTACGAGTGTCGCTCACACATCCTCCTTCATGAGGGCTCAACGGTCGCACGAATCGGCCACAACCGCCTCTATGGAACACCGGTTTCAGCGCCGGAATTCCCGTCAGTATTGTTGCCGCCCGAGCGTTACCTCAGCAATGTCCACGTGCACTTTCAGGTCAGGCCAGGAAGTAGGAGGAAGACGGCGCGATGCCACGATTTGTCATTTCCCAGTGTTTGGCGATCGGATTGGCGGCAACAGCTCTGATGGGGACGGCGGCGACTGCCACGGGGGCTCACCCCGGCGCCGACGACTCGATCGCGCAGGACGCGGCGCCCTGCGAGGAACTACGACAGGCACGGCAGAACGGCCAGGGAGTCCGCGGGGCGAGCCCGGCGGCCGCGGGCCAGATCGACGCGGTGCTGATCACCGCGAAGCACCGCACGCCGATCGCGGGCGGCAAGATCGTCCTCACCGGCATCGACGCCTGTGGCGACAATATTCACCGGCACATGTCCACCGGCGCCAACGGGCAGGTGAGTTTCCGCGGACTACAGCCCGGGCGTTACCAGCTCACGGCCTACCGCAACGATTCGGCGACGCAGTCTGTCACCCGCGCCGATGTCGACCTGTCGACTCCGTCGCTCAAAACGATCCAGTTCACCGCCGACTGATCGCGGAGGCCGGGCCGGGCGTTAGCACCGCCCGGCCCGAAACCTGTTGACCCCCAGCGCGGTCGCGTGTCCCGTGATAGAAATCACCCCAGAGTGAAAAGGGGTGGTTTCCGCATGGAACCGACAGCCGAACAGCGGGCCGCGCTGGGCATGATCTGCGATACGTTTCTCCCTGGCGACGGGCGCGGATTGCCCGCCGCGACCGATATCGGCGCGGTCGACACGATCTTCCGCATCCTCGGGCGCAATCCTCGCGAAGCCGAGCAGAAGCAGCTGGCAACGCTGTTGGGACTGTGGGATTCTCGCCTCTTCGGCCTGTTCACCGGCAGCGGCTTGCGCCGGTTCTCCACGCTCTCGCAGGAGCAGCGCGAGGCAGCCCTGCTGCGCCTGGCCGACTCCGGCCTCGCCCCCGCCCGGGCGATCTTCCAGGCGCTCAAGCAGGCTTCCCTGCTCGCCTACAACGTGAGCCCCGGTCCCACCGGCACGAATCCGCTATGGGCGGAGATCGGCTACCCGGCGCCGGTCGGCCGGCTCGACACCGCCCCGAAGCCGCCGCTGTCACCGCTGCGGTTCACCGAATCCACCGCGCTCGAATGCGATGTGGTGGTGGTCGGCTCCGGCGCCGGTGGCGGTGCCGCCGCGGCGGTGCTGGCCGAAGCCGGCCTCGACGTGATCGTGCTCGAACGCGGAAACTATTACGACGACCAGGATTTCGGCGACGGCGAACTCGACGCGCTGACCAGCCTGTACGCGCCGGGACCCGCCTCCTCGGCGGAAGGCCAGATCACCCTCGTCGCGGGGACCTGCCTCGGCGGCGGCACCGTGGTCAACTGGAGCACCTCGCTGCCGACGCCCGACACGGTCCGTGCCGAATGGGCCGAGACCGGCGTGCCGCAGTTCGCCGAGGACGAGTTCGGTGATGCGCTGGCCGCTGTACAGAAACGGATCAGCGTCACCGACAGCAAGTCACCGCTCTCGGCGCGCGACGGCATTCTCGAGCGCGGTGCGCGCGCGCTCGGCTGGGATGTGGACACCCTGCCGCGCAATGTCAGCGACGCCTGTGACGCCGGAATCGAGTGTGGGCGTTGCGGCTACGGCTGCCGCCTCGGCGCCAAGCAGTCGGCGACCAAGACCTGGCTCGCCGATGCGGCCGAGCACGGTGCGCGCCTGGTGGTCGGCGCCGACGTCCGCGCGATCACGGTGAAAGCGGGCCGGGCCGAATCGGTTTCGGCGGTCACCGCCACCGGGGTCGAGATCACGGTGCGCGCCAAGGCGGTCGTGGTCGCCGCGGGCGCGATCCAGACACCGGCGCTGCTGCGACGATCCGGTCTGCGCAACAAGAACATCGGCCGGTATCTGCGCCTGCACCCGGCCGCGGCGGTCTTCGGCGTCTTCGACGACGACGTCCGCCCGTGGGAAGGGGCGTTGCAGGCCCGCATCAGCAGGCACCACGCGAACCTCGACGGCAACGGCTACGGCGTGATCTACGAGACCGGCCCGGTCCATCCCGGTTTGGCCACCGGCTTCATGAGCTGGCGCGGCGCGGCGCAACATCGGGCCACCATGCTCGATTTCGCGCGCACGAACTCCATCGGCATCATCACCCGCGACCGCGACCCCGGCACCGTCTCGATCGACAAGTCCGGCGAACCGGTGGTGAAATACCAGCTGTCCGACTACGACGCCGCGCACCTGCACACCGGCATCGTCGGCGCCGCCTCCATCCTGGAAGCCGCGGGCGCGCAACGGATCTTCTCCGGTCATCAGGCGGGCATCTCGTTCGAACCGGGCACCCGCGGTTCGCTCGCGGAATTCGACGCCGCGGCGAAGAAGGCGGGCTACGGCCCCGGCCGCTGCTCGATGGGCGCCCTGCACATCATGGGCTCGGCCAGGATGGGCGGCACGCCGGAGCTCTCGGCGACCGACCCGGACGGCGCCACCTGGGATGTGCCGAACATCGTGGTGGCCGACGGGTCGAGCTTCCCCACCGCCCCCGGCGTGAACCCGATGGTCACCATCGAGGCGATCGGCTACATGAACGCGAAACGGCTCGCGGCCCGGCTGGGTTAGCCGTGTCGATGTGCAGCGGACACGTAGTGTGGTCGGTACACATGTGGTGATCCACCGCGCGGCCGGGCCGGTGCGAATTCGCGGAAAGGGCTGAGATGGACAAGGCGACGCAGTTGGTCGAGTTCGAGACCATGCTCCTGGGTCGCCACAGCCTGAGATCGCGCCGGGGGCCCGACGCCATGGACCGCAGCGCCTATATCTTGCTGAGCCGGCTGCGGATGGGTGGACTGATGTCCATCGGCCAGCTCAGTGACGCACTGGGCCTGGATGCCTCGACTCTCAATCGGCAGACCGCCGCCATGATGCGGACCGGCGTGATCGAGCGGATTCCGGATCCCGAGGGCGGGATGGCGCGCAAGTTTCGGGTCACATCCAAGGGTGAGCGCCGGTTGAACGCCGAACGAGCCCTGATCGTCGACGCCCTCGACTCGATCCTCGAGGACTGGCCGGCCGAGGATATCGCCGCCTTCGTCGGCTACCTGCGACGATTCAACACCGATATCGAACGCCGGTCAGGAGAGTACTGGCCACGGCCGATCGCGGCCCTGCCCGCGGATCACTAGCGGAACTACGACCTACGTCGCGATTTCTCGATGAAGCTCACGCGCCTGAAAATGTGTATTATGCACATCTAATGCAGTATGCATATCTTGTGCTCTGTACATAACGTGCGTGTTTGTCGATAGGAGCGGTACGTGGGGATCTCGGAAAAGACGGCGCGACCCGGGGTGGTCGTCGGCGTCCTCGCCTTCGGCGGCACCGTCGCCGCGATTACGCAGACGGCGGTGGTGCCGATCATCGGCCAACTCCCGCAACTGCTCCACACCAGCGCCGCCGACGCGTCCTGGGTGATCACGGTGACGCTGCTCGTCGGAGCGGTGTTCACCCCGGTCGCCGGCAAGCTCGGTGACCTCTACGGAAAACACCGCATGCTGCTGGTCTCCGGTGGATTTCTGATCGTGGGCGCCGCGATCGCCGCCATGTCCTCCTCGCTGGTACCCATGCTGATCGGACGCGGAATCCAGGGCATGGGGGTCGGTTTGATTCCGTTGGGAATCAGCCTGATGCGCGATGTGCTTCCCGCGGAGCGGCTGGGCTCCTCGATCGCGCTCATGAGCGCGTCGCTCGGGGTCGGTGGTGCGTTGGGTCTGCCGGTATCGGCCGCGGTCGCGCAGTACGCGAGCTGGCGGGTCCTGTTCTGGGCCGCGGCGGCGCTGAGCGCGCTGATCGTAGTGCTCATCGCGACCCTGGTTCCGGCCGAGGCGAAGCGCGGTGACGCGGGTGGACGGTTCGATTTCGTCGGTGCGGTGGGACTCGGCGCGGGTCTGGTATTCCTGCTCCTGCCGGTGTCGAAGGGCGCCGGTTGGGGCTGGACCAGTACCACGACGCTCGGGCTGTTCGCCGCTTCGGCGGTGACCCTGGCCGCGTGGGGACGGTGGGAATTGCGGACTTCCGACCCGCTCGTCGATCTGCGCACCACGGCCCGGCCGCAGGTGCTGCTGACCAACGCCGCGTCCGTTCTGGTCGGCTTCGCCATGTACGGCCAGGCGCTGATCGTGCCGCAGTTGATGCAGTTGCCCTCGGCCACCGGCCACGGCATGGGACAAACCATGCTCGGCATGGGTCTGTGGATGGCGCCGGGCGGCTTGATGATGATGGCGTTGTCACCAGCGGGCGCGAAACTGTCGGCCGCGCGCGGACCCAAGGTCACCCTCGCGGTCGGGGCGCTGATCATCGCCATGGGCTATGGCTCGTCGGCCGTGCTGATGGGTTCGACCTGGGGTCTGATGGCGATGGTCTGCATCACCAACATCGGTGTCGGCCTGGCCTACGGCGCCATGCCCGCGCTGATCATGGGTGCGGTGCCGCTGTCGGAAACCGCCTCCGCCAACAGCATCAATACGCTGATGCGCTCGCTCGGTACGTCGGTGTCGGCGGCCGTTGTGGGTGTGGTGCTGGCGAATATGACGACCGACTTCGCCGGGCACGCCGTGCCGTCGGAGGCCGGGTTCCATGTCGGGCTGCTGATCGGCGCCGCTGTCGCGCTCGTGGCGGCCGGTATCGCGATGACCATTCCGCGCCGACCGGCCGAGCCCACCGATCTCGATGCCGAACTCGCGACACTGTCGACGCGGCCGGTATCGGTGACGAAAGCCTGACGAGCCGGCCTAGGACCGTTTGATCCCGGCGAGCACCGCCCGTAGGACGTCCAGGTCCGGGGCGGTGCTCATCTGGTTTCGCGGCCCCCGAGCGTGGAGCCGGCCCTCGTCGATCAGGTCGCCGATGAGCAGCTTCGTCGAGGTCAGGGGTAGGTGCAGGTGGGCGGAGACCTCCGCGACCGACAGTGGCGTGCGGCACAACTCGACGATCAGGTCGTATTCGGGAGCGAGCAGACGTGAACGGGCACCCGAGCGAGCGTCGACGAGCAGGGTGGTGAGCTCGAGGTCGGAACGCTGTGCCTTGGCGCGCCCGCCGGTGACGGCGTACAGGCGCACCAGCGGACCAGCCTCGTCCTCGTACCAGTGTTCGCGCTCGTCGCTCATGGTCGCGGCGAGACAGCGGGAAACTGGCCGGAGATCGCCGACTCGGGATCGGACGCCTCGGCCAGCGCCGACGGGATCAGCACCACGACCCGCACGCCGCCGTAGACCGATTCCGACAGCCGCACCGAAATGCCGTGCCTGCCCGCCAGCGTGGCCACCACGAACAGTCCGAGCCGCGAGGTTCCGGCCAGGGTGCCCACGCTGAACGCGGGCGGGTCGGCCAGCATCGCGTTGCGTTCGGCCACATCGCTTTCCGACATGCCCAGCCCCTGGTCGACGACCTCTACCGCGACCCCACGACCGACCACGATCCCCGACACCACGACCTGGGTCTCGGGTGGGGAGAAGGCGGTCGCGTTGTCCATCAGCTCGGCGAGCAGGTGGATCACGTCGGCGACGGCGTGCCCGGAGACGCGCACATCCGGCATCTGCTTGGCCGCGATCCTGGTGTAGTCCAGGCTTTCCGCGATCGCGCCGCGCACCAGCTCGAGCAGCGGGACCGGCTTGCGCCACCGACGGCCCGGCTGTTCGCCGCCGAGGATGATGAGGTTCTCGGCGTTGCGCCGGGCCCGGGTGGCCAGATGGTCGAGCTGGAACAGCAGATCGAGCTGATCGGCGTTGCTCTCGTCGCGCTCGGCGCGGTCGAGCAGCGCGAGCTGGCGGTGCACCACCACCTGGCTGCGGTGCGCGATGTCGAGGAAGACGGTACTGATCCCCGCCCTGGTCTGCGCCTCCGCGACGGCGGCCGACATCGCGGCGACGTGGGCGCGGTTGAACGCCGCGGCCACCTGGCCGAGCTCGTCGGTACCGAAGTCCAGGCTCGAACCCTCCGCCGCGGTGTCGACGGTCTCCCCCGTCGCGACCCGGCGCATCACCTCCGGCAGCCGCTCGTCGGCGAGTTCGAGGGTGTCGTGGCGCAATCGGTGCATCCGCGCGATGAACCGGTTCGCCATCACCAGCGCGACGAGGAAGGCGGCCACCGCGGCGAGCGCGATCAGCGCACCGCCCAGCAGCGCGCTGTCGGTGTCGCGTTCGCCCTGCTCTCTGGCGATCACGTGGGCGTCCCCGCTCTGGTCTTCCCACAGTTTCTGCAAGGCCAGGCCGACGTGCTTGGACGCGTCCTGCCAGTCGGCCAGACCGATCGGGAGCCCGGCCTCCCCGTCGCGTACGGATATCGGTCCGCGCAGCAGGATGGCGTCCTGCATCGCGATGACCTGCTGCCACTGCGGGCTCGCGGTGATCTCCGAGAGCTGCGCCAGGCGGCGGCCTTTCAGCACTGTCGCGGAATAGGCTGCCTCGCCGCGGAATTCGCCGATCCGACGGCCGAAGTCGACCAGCTGGGCAGCGCTCATCTCGCCGGTGGCCACTGCGACGGAGCCGAGAGTATCGGCTTGTGACAGCGCTTCCGCCGCACGCAATTGTTCTACGGCGTAGCCCAATTCGATGCCGACCTTCGCCTCGGGCGCGACCCGGGCGGCCAGCATCGACGCGGCGATGATCGTGCCGATCACCCCGGTGTAGAACCCGAATACCTCGTCGCTGGAAATCCGCAGGAATTCCACGCCGGTGCGCACGGTCGGCACCATGGAGAACAGCTTGTTGTATCCCTCGATGTCCTCGCGGGAACCATCGGGATTCAGCGCGCGAGCCGCGTCGCCTTTCGCGATCACCGCCGCGAGCGCCTCGTCGGAACGCTGCTTGGCGGTGGCCAGCGCGGGCGCCGACGACACGTCACCGGCCAGCCGCAGCAGCGACAGCCTGCGCTCTTCCTGGAATGCCGACACCATGAGAATCGCGGGCCCGGTGGTACTGCTCGCCAATTCGGCCCAGTCGGTGGAATCCCTGGCCGAATTCACCAGATAGACGGCTCCGCCACCACCGACCACCAACAGCATGACACTGGAGATGAGCACCATCGACAACAACCGGATACGCACACTGACCCGGCCACGAACACCGGTACGCCTGATCTTCAAATCTGAAATCTTTCCGCTCCCCGGAACGCCCCGGCGCCCCGCTGCGTGCCGGTGCCGCTAATGGGCCACCCACCACGCGTGTCTCGCCGTGAGACTAACCGACGGCCCGAGCGTGCGCGCGAAGTCGCGAATTGTCGAAACACAGGGTGTATCAGGCTAACTCGCAGCATCGGAACGGCCGGTGCGGTTTATAGCGCCGCCGCTCGCACCCGATGGCCCGACAGATGACTCAGCACCGCTTGATTCGCCTCCCAGCCGTCGGGGAACTTCACCGGCACCCCGAGGTGTACCGGGTCGGCGGAGGGGTGGGCGTCGAGGAGTTCGGGGATGCCGGCGCGGCCGACGAGGATGCAGGCGTGGCGGTGCCGGGAGGCCAGCACACACAGCCGCCCCGCCTCGAGGTGGAAGGCGCTGGCGTCGCGGCGGCCCGAGAGTGGGTGCAGCACCAGGGTGACGTCGTACTCGCGACCCTGGAGCCGGTTGGCGGTGTCGACGGTGACGGGTTCGGCGCAGGTGCCGCGCAGGGCGGTGCGGATGGCGTCAGCCTGGTCGCGGTGCGCGGTGCCGATCGCGACCCGCTCGGTGGTCACCGGGTGGCTGCCGGATTCGGAGTGGGCGGTGGCGCCGCGTTCGATCAGCCGGGCCGCGATCGCCGCGATCGCGGCGACGGCGTCACGGTCGGTGCGCAGGGTGTGCCGGGCAGGCAGTTCGTACCAGCCCCACCCGGATTCGGCCGCCTCCTCCAGTACCGCGTCGACCGGCCCACCCAGGCCGCGGGTCGTGAAATCCATGCGCCGGTCGCCGAATCCGGTACCGGACTGGAATTCGGTGAAGGGGTAGAACGCCTTCGACACCACCGGTGCGGCGGTGGCGGGCAGCCGCCAGGACACCGGCAGCCGATGGGTGGGGATGTGGTCGTTGTTGGCCAGCATCACGCTGACCGCGCTCATCGTCGGATCCCAGGTGAGACCGGCCCAGCGCGCGGTTTCGACGGTCGCGAACGGGTCGAGCTGTCCCGGGTCGCCGACGAACAGGCCGCGATCGAACCGATTCGCGATGCGCAACAACATGTCCGAGCGCATCTGGTAGGCCTCGTCGATGATCGCGTGCGACCAGCTGCCCTCGGTGATGGTGGCCCACTTGGCCGCGGTGCCGATGACGATGGTGCGGTCGGCGAGGTCGCCGGGTTGCTTGGCGACCCGGACATTGCCGTGCCGATCCACCCGATCGCTCACGACGTAAGCCGCGCTGGACAGCCGCCCGATCCGCAGTGCGGGGTCGGCGGCGGCCAACCGGTCGATGAGGTCGTCGACCTGCTCGTTGGTCTGGGCGACGATCATCCGCTGGTCGCCGTCCTCGGCGAGCTGGCGAGCCGCGCGCACCACCAGCGTCGACTTGCCCGCTCCCGGTGGGGAGTCGACGACGATCGCGCGATGGCTCTCGTCGCGCAGGTCGGTGAGAATTCCGGCGACGGCCTCGTCCGGTGTGGTCACTGGAGTTCGTCCCCCTCCTCGTCGGTCGGCGGGGTCCATTCCGGCGGCGGACCTCCGTGGGTCCACGGCGTCTCCTCGCGCGCGGGCAGATTCAGCATCCCGTTGAACGGTGCCGGTTTGAAGCGGGCGAAACCGAGGTCATCGCCTTCCTCGGGAACACTGCCCGGCTCGGCGACGAGTTTGCGCCCCATTCCGCCGGACAGTTCGAGAACGATCGTGTCACCGTCGATCTCGACGACGAGCCCCGACTGTTTCGGCCGCTCGACACAGGTCAGCTCTTCCCCGACCACGGCGATGAACGGATCGGCGGTCCGAATATGGATGTGCGGGCGCAGTTTCGGGCGCGATCCCGAACGATCGAGGCGCTCGGGCTCACTGTGGGTGACGGTGCCGCGGAACGCCGCTCCGCTGACACGGTGCTCGAGCATGCGCAGCGGATCATCGAAAGCGCACTGCCCCTGCAGGGCTTCCAGCGCCCGTTCCCGCTCCAGCAGTCTGCGCACCGCCGGAACGGCGGAATCGCGGCGGGCCTGCGGAACACCCTCGGCGACATCGGCGGCGAAGCGGGAGAACGCACCGCGATCATCGGTCCACCGGTTCTCCACGCTGGCGCCTTCGGGCAGTGCGCTCAGCAGCTCGATCGAACGCCACATCAGCTGCCAGGTGGGTTCGAGCTGGCCACGCAGCGAGCGCTCGAGTCGTTCGGCCGCGACAGATCTGGCGGAGTCGTCGAGTGCGGCGTTGTAGGCGGCGATCAGCGGCGCGAGTTCCTCGTTGTCGAATCCGGGATCGGTGGCCGGACCCGCGGGCGGCGACAGCAGCGGGTCCTCTGCCAGGGCAGCGGCTTCCGCGCCGGTCAACCCGGGCGGCGGGTCGATCCAGCCGAGCAGGGCCGCGAGATTGCCGTCTTCGAGGCTGGACTGGCCCGACGCCCAATGCGACGACAGCACGGTCGTCATCGCGGGCAACACCGCCGACCCGGGATGTTCGGCGCGATCACCGAACCAGGTGAGCCAGCGCCCGAGCAGCGGAATCGACTCCGGTACGGGGTTGTCCCCATCAGTCCGGTGAAACCGCACCGAACGCCCCAGCAGCTTCAGGAAATTCACGCCGCCGGGGTTCGGTGTCCACATCTGGGGCGCGTCGAGACACCGCGTGTAGGTCTCACCCGCTTTACTGGTGAGCTCCTCGGTCTCGACGAGGAACGTCGAGAGATAGGGCAGCACAACATCGGCCAGTTGCTCGATGAACCGCAGCCGCAGCACGCGGTCGCGCGGCTGCGGCACTGCCAGCACGTTCTGGTCGCCGGCCGAGGTGCCGATCATGATCGCCACCGGCGCCGCTGCCTCCCCCGCCAGCCGCAACGGCACCGCGACCAGCGGCCGCTCGGCGAGGTGGATGTGGCGCACCGCCGCGGTCGCCTGCGCGCGGCCGGCCCGGACGGCCTCGGCCTTGGCCAGGGCCGCCAGGACGCTCATCCGGCGATCTCCCACCGCAGCCGATGGGCGGTCCGCAGCATGGCGGTGATGTCGGCGTGCTCGGGGCCGGGTTCCAGCGTTCCGTCGGCCAGGCCGAGGACCGTGTGGATGTTCTCGATGCCACCGACCACATCGCACACCCCGCGACCCAGCGCGTCCACCGAGCCGCAGGTGCGGGCCTCGTCGCGGCAGGCGAACGCGAGCTCGCAGCTCGACATGCACTCGGGCGCGTAGCGAGCCGGGATGGCGGCGATCGTCTTCTCGAGGTTCTCCCCCGGCGCGAAGGTGGCCTCGGGTGGCAGCAGGTCGAGCAGCTCGGGAATCGCGGTGAGCCGGGTCAATTGGCGCGAGACCGTGGCGAGTTGCTTGCGCAGATCGACGAGTTCGGCGGTGGGCCGATTCGAGAAGTCCTTCGCGCAGACCAGAATCACATTGTGCGACACGATCTCCGGTGACTCGCCGATCTCGGCCATCAGCTCACGCAAAGCGATCACGTACACCGCGGACTGACGCGCGGCGGCCGCCACCTGCGCCGGATCCGCCTGCCCGTCGATCACCGGGAAAGCCTTGACCTCCACCACATGGAACTTGCCGTCCAACTGCACGGCCACCACATCGGGTTCCAGATAGGCCGTCGCGCCGGCGATATCGAGCCGCAGCATCGGGTGGTCGAACAGGGTGCCGTCGCCCGCCGCGATCGCGCTCTTCAGCAATTGCCTGGTGCGTTGACAGCGCACCGCGTTGCCGGTGTTCTCCCCCACCGAATTCAGGTCGTGGTAGGCGACTTCGGGAATCGTGAGTCCGAGTTTGTCACGCAGCAGGGCGAGCAGTTCCGCGCAACCGTTCGCCTTCACCATCGCCTCGAAAGCGTTGCCGCGCGTAATGGCGAACTGGGACTGACCGAATTGTGGCGGGAATCCCAGTGATTGGGCGATCACGGTCTTGTCCACCGCGGCCGCGTCGAGCAGGGCGCGGCGGGCACATCCGGGATTGGCCGTCAGCGCGGCGATGGTGCGGGCATTGTGCCTGGTCGCGGGGGCTTCGCCGCGCAACTCGTCCAACTGTGCTGCGAGAGTGCTCATTTCACCTCGATTCGTCGCCGATCGGCTACGCCGAGCCGAACACCGAATAGTTGTGCGGCCGGATCCGCCAGCTGATCCGCCGCCCGACGCGCGGCCGAATTGCGCTGCCTCGCGTCCTCGTCCTCGTGCACCGCGAGCTCACGCCGCGCGGCCTCGATCACCTTCGCCGGGTCGAGCGAGTCCGGGGCGGTGGAGATGCCAGGAATCGACACGGCGAGCCGCCACAGTACGCGCAAACCCGACGTTTCCCCCGCAGGCTGCGCCGAAAGATGTTCGGCCAAGCGAATAGCCGACACCAGCAGCCCGACCCGTGGACTCAACGGGCCGACCATCCGCCGTTCCAGCGGCCACGAACTCACCGCCATCAGACCGCGCGCGGGAGCGAGCAGATCGGTGGTGAGCGCCGCGCACAGGTAGTACGGGCGGGCGTACGGCGCCGACCGGAAGGACCGCTCCTCGTCACGGCGCAGGCTCGTCAGCCGGGCGGGCAGCAGCTCGCCGGAGAAGAACGCGTCATGGGTAGCGAGCACCAATTTCGGCGACGACGGTACCGACAGCAAGGTCAGCGCGCGATGTACGTGTTCACGCACCGGCACCCCCGGCGCCTCCGACGCCTCTTCCGGCATCGAACCGAGAACCGCCGCGTCCCAGGCCAACTCTGCCCTGCGCAGTTCGGCGCGCAATTGCCGCGCCCCGGCCCGGTCCCCACCGGCGGCCGCCCGTCGCACCTCGGCCCGCAAACCGGAGATGCGCACCTCCAGCTCCTCGGCCGAGTCCGTCACGAGTCGGAGCGTATCCACAGCTACCAGTATTGTCCAGTAATTCCCAGTATTTCCGGGACAGCCGGATCGAAGTACCGCACACCCGCCCACCCGGACTCGTGATGCGAGCACCGATAGCGACCGAATAACCTGGGGCAATGACAGCTGTTGCAGATCGTTCACTCGGACCGGAACTGGCGCGTACCGAAACCATCGCCGCGGACACCGACGTGCTGGTGATCGGGTTGACGTCCTCGGAGAACGGACCGGCCATCGTGCCCGCCGACCTGTTCGGCGACGTGCTCACCGCCGAGGTTCGCGCGGAACTGCTGGACGCTCTCGGCTCGGTCGGCGCCAAGGGCAAGCCCGAGGAACTCACCCGGGTGCCCGCGCCCGCCGCGCTGGCCGACGTCACCAGCGTGCTCGCCGTCGGACTCGGCGCGGCCGACAAGGTCGACGCCGAACAGGTGCGCCGTAGCGCCGGTGTGGCCGGGCGCGCGCTCAGCGGCACCGAACTCGTCGCCACCACCCTGTCCGGCATCGATCTCGGTGCGGCGGCCGAAGGGTTCTACCTCGGCGCGTACACCTTCTCGTCGTTCAAGTCCAAGAGCGCGCCCAAGCCGGACGAGCGCCCGGTGGTCCGCCTCGAATTGCTGGTGCCCGGGCCGGAATTCGGCACTCTCGAGCTCCTGCGCGCACAGCTGGTCGCCGAAGCGATCGCCACCGCACGCGATTTCGTCAACACCCCGCCGAGCGCGCTCTACCCGGCCGAGTTCGCGGAGCGGGCCCGGATCCTCGCCGTCGGGGCGGGCCTCGAGGTCGAGGTGCTCGACGAGAACGCGCTCGCCGCAGGCGGCTACGGCGGCATCATCGGCGTCGGCCAGGGTTCCTCGCGTCCGCCGCGCCTGATCCGGATCACCTACGCGGGCGGCCCGAAGAAGATCGCGCTCGTCGGCAAGGGCATCACCTTCGACACCGGCGGCATCTCGATCAAGCCCGCCGCCAACATGGAGAACATGACCTCCGACATGGCGGGCGCCGCGGCGGTCATCGCCACCGTGCTGCTGGCCGCGCGGCTCGGCCTGCCGGTCACCGTCACCGCGACCGTCCCGATGGCGGAGAACATGCCCTCGGCTACCGCGCAGCGCCCCGGCGACGTGCTCACCCAGTACGGCGGCACCACCGTCGAGGTCATCAACACCGACGCCGAGGGCCGTCTCATCCTGGCCGACGCGATCGTGCGCGCGATCGAGGACGAGCCCGACTACCTGATCGACGTCGCCACCCTCACCGGTGCGCAGATGGTCGCGCTCGGCACCCGCACCCCGGGCGTGATGGGCACCGACGAGTTCCGCGATCGCGTCGCCGCGATCTCGCGCTCGGTCGGCGAGAACGGCTGGGCGATGCCGCTTCCCGCGGAACTGCGTGCCGACCTCAACTCCAAGGTCGCCGACCTGGCCAATGTCGCGCCGCACCGCTGGGGCGGAATGCTCTCGGCCGCACTGTTCCTCAAGGACTTCGTGCCCGAGGGCGTGCAGTGGGCCCACCTGGACGTCGCGGGTCCGGCCTACAACACCGGCGGACCGTTCGGCTACATCGGCAAGGGTGGCACCGGCGTTCCGGTCCGCACGCTGATCACCGTGATCGAGGAGATCGGCGCGGAGTAGTCACTCCTCCAGCTCGGCTTCGCGAGCCCGCCGCTCCTCGATGCGGCGGCGGGCATCGAAGTCGCGCATGCGTTGCGGATAGCCGGTGCGGTTCACGTCGTAGACGGGGATCTTCAACGCGCCGGCCAACCGCCGCGCGCCCTTCTCCCCGACGATGCGACGGGTCCACTCACCGTCGGCGGCCACCAGCACTGCTGTGACATCGGTCACAGTCGTTTTGGGTTCGACGAAGGCTTCGACGCCGCGCCGCGTCCGCGCCCAGTCCGCCAAGGCGCTCACTTCCGACGCGGTCTCGCGCGCGCCTGACCTGCTCGCACCGCGCCCACCACGGAAACGATCCAGCAAACCCATCCGGCTCGACCTCCTACATTCCGGCGGAATTCTGCTCACCGCCGTACATTCCATGGTGCCAGCTTCGCCCGGATCGCCGCCCTGCGCTACACCCGCGACGGACGAGTGCAAGGATGGTTGCCGGAACAAGAACCAACGTTTCCCGGGTGCTCCGCCGAGACCGGTGGGGTGGACGAAAGCCGCGACCCGCGACGGATGTCCGCCGGGTACACACTCAGAGGAGTCAGAGGACATGGCCTTCTCCGTCCAGATGCCAGCCCTTGGTGAGAGCGTCACCGAGGGCACGGTGACCAGGTGGCTGAAGCAGGAAGGAGACACGGTCGAGGTCGACGAACCGCTGCTCGAAGTCTCCACCGACAAGGTCGACACCGAGATCCCGTCGCCGACCGCGGGCGTGCTCTCCAAGATCGTCGCCCAGGAAGACGACATCGTCGAGGTCGGCGGTGAACTCGGCGTGATCAGCGATGCCGGCGAGACCCCCGCCACCGCACCCGAGCCTGCTGCCGCACCCGCCGCGCCTGAGCCGGCCCCCGAACCCGAGCCCGCGCCCGCCGCGCAGGCACCTGCCGCCGAGGCACCCGCCCCGGCCGCCGCGCCTGCCGCGTCCGCTGCTTCCGGCACGCCCGTGAAGATGCCCGAACTGGGCGAGTCGGTGACCGAAGGCACTGTGACCCGCTGGCTCAAGGCCGTGGGTGACACCGTCGACGTCGACGAGCCGCTGCTCGAGGTGTCCACCGACAAGGTCGACACCGAGATCCCGTCGCCGGTCGCCGGCACGCTGCTCGAGATCACGGCGCAGGAAGACGACGTCATCGATGTGGGTGGTCAGCTGGGTGTGATCGGTAGCGGTCAGCCCGCGGCCGCCGAGCCCGCCCCCGCGCCTGCCCCCGAGCCCGAACCGGCACCCGAGCCCAAGGCAGCACCGGCTCCCGCGCCCGCCGCCGCGGCGCCCTCGCCGAAACCCGAACCGGCACCGGCTCCCAAGCCGGCTCCGGCTCCCAAGCCCGCCCCGGCTCCGGCTGCCAAGGCAGCTCCCGCCCCGGCGTCGGCCAACGGCAGCACCCCGTACGTGACCCCGCTGGTCCGCAAGCTGGCCGACGAGAACAACGTCGACCTGTCGACCCTCACCGGTTCCGGTGTCGGCGGCCGCATCCGCAAGCAGGACGTGCTCGCCGCCGCCGAGGCCAAGAAGGCGCCCGCCGCCGCTCCGGCTCCGGCCGCCGCCGCACCCGCGCCTGCGGCCAAACAGTCCGCCGCCCCGAAGCTGGCCGCCCTCGTCGGCACCACGCAGAAGGCCAGCCGGATCCGCCAGATCACCGCGACCAAGACGCGCGAATCGCTGCAGGCCACCGCGCAGCTGACCCAGGTCCACGAGGCCGATGTCACCAAGATCGCGCATCTGCGTCAGCTCGCCAAGGCCTCGTTCAAGTCGCGCGAGGGCGTCAACCTGACGTACCTGCCGTTCTTCGCGAAGGCCGTCGTCGAGGCGCTCGGTGTGCACCCGAACGTGAACGCGTCCTACAACGAGGACACCAAGGAAATCACCTACCACGCGTCGGTGCACCTGGGGATCGCGGTCGACACCGAGCAGGGTCTGCTCTCGCCGGTCATCCACAACGCCAGCGACCTGTCGCTGGCCGGTCTGGCCCGCGCGATCGCCGACATCGCCAACCGCGCGCGCACCGGTGGGCTCAAGCCCGACGAGCTGTCCGGTGGCACCTTCACCATCACCAACATCGGTAGCGAGGGCGCGCTCTTCGACACCCCGATCCTGGTTCCGCCGCAGGCGGCCATGCTGGGCACCGGCGCGATCGTCAAGCGCCCGGTGGTGGTGACCGACGAGGCCGGTGGCGAGTCCATCGGCGTGCGCTCGATGGTGTACCTGCCGCTCACCTACGATCACCGTCTCATCGACGGTGCCGACGCGGGCCGGTTCGTCTCCACCATCAAGCACCGGCTGGAAGATTCGGCGTTCGAGGCCGATCTCGGCCTGTAGTCGAGGAATTCATGAAGGTGGTCATCGCCGGTTCGTCCGGCCTGATCGGGACGGCGCTCGTCGCGGCACTGCGCCGCGACGGGCACCAGGTCTCCCGCCTGGTGCGGCGCACTCCCGCCGCACCGGACGAATTCGCGTGGGATCCCGCGCGCGCCCAGCTCGACGAGCGGGCGTTGCGCGGGGCCGACGCGGTGGTGAACCTGTGCGGTGCCGGCATCGCCGACCGTCGCTGGAACGGCGGCTACAAGCAGTTGCTGCGTGACAGCCGCATCACCCCCACCGATGTCCTGGCCACCGCGGTGGCCGCCACCGGTGTTCCGACCCTGGTCAACGCCAGCGGCTCGCACTACTACGGCGGCGAGACCGGTGACGCGATCATCGACGAGACGTCGCCCGCCGGAACGGATTTCCTGGCCACTCTGTGCCGGGACTGGGAAGCCGCCACCGAACCGGCCGCCGAAGCGGGCGCGCGCATCGTGCTGCTCCGCAGTGCCGTGGTGCTGGCCCGCAACGGCGGCATGCTCGGCAAGTTGCACCCGCTGTACTGGGTCGGTCTGGGCGGACGCCTCGGCAGCGGCCGCCAGTACCTCCCGTGGATCTCCCTCGACGACGAGGTCGGCGCGATCGTCTTCGCGCTCACTCACCCCGAGATCTCCGGCCCGATCAATGTCGCCGGCCCCGCCCCCGTCACCAACGCGGAATTCAACCGCGCCCTCGGCCGCGCACTACACCGGCCGACCCCGTTCATCGTCCCCGGTTTCGCCCTGCAGGCCCTCGTCGGCGAGCTGGCCGACGCGATCCTGCACGGCCCACGCACCATCCCCGCGGTGCTGGAAGAGGCCGGGTACGCCTACCAGCACCCGACCATCGGCGCCGCGCTGGCCGCCGCTGTCGGCAGAGGGTGAGCCGATGCTGATCCGCGACGCCGACAAGGCCGACCTCCCCGCGGTCCTCGCCATCCACAACACCAACATCGCCGAGTCGACCGCGATCTGGGACACCGACGAAGTGGACCTGGACGACCGCCTCACCTGGTTCGCCACCCGCACCGACGCCGCCATGCCGATCCTGATCGCCGAAATCGACGGCGAGGTGGCCGGCTACGCCTCCTACGGCCAGTGGCGCCCCAAGTCCGGCTATCGCTTCACCGTCGAGAACTCGGTCTACGTCGACAGCCGTTTTCAGCGCCGCGGCGTAGCCACCACCCTGCTCACCGAATTGATCGCGCGCGCCATCGATTCCGGCCGCGTGCACGCCATGATCGCCGCCATCGAGTCCACCAACAGCGCGTCGATAGTCCTGCACGAACGCTTCGGTTTCCACACCGTCGGCGAACTCCCCGAGGTCGGCCACAAATTCGGCCGCTGGATGGACCTGACCCTGATGCAGCGCAACTTCCCGATCGAACCCTGAGACCCTCTTTGGCCGCGCCGGGCCCCCGGCGTAACGTCACAACGGTGAACGACACGCGCCCCACCGCGTCCGCTCGATTCGATACGACCCCGATCGTGGTCGAGGATCTCGGACTCATCGATTATCACGCCGCCTGGGAACTGCAACGGCAGACCGCCGATCAGCGCGCCGCAGGCGAAGGTTCCGACCGGCTGTTCGTGCTCGAGCACCCGTCGGTCTACACCGCGGGCCGCCGCACCGAGACCGAGGATCTGCCGATCGACGGCAGCCCGGTGGTGGAGGTCGACCGCGGCGGCAAGATCACCTGGCACGGGCCCGGCCAGCTGGTCGGCTACCCGATCATCCGCCTCGCCGAGCCGGTCGATGTCGTCCACTACGTCCGGCGCCTGGAAGAGGCCCTGATCCAGGTCGTGTCCGGGCTCGGCATCACCTGCGGCCGCATCGAAGGCCGCTCCGGTGTGTGGCTGCCCGCCACCGAGCTGCTCGCCGAGCGCAAGATCGCCGCGATCGGGGTGCGCGTGCAGCGTGGTGTCGCCCTGCACGGCATCTCCCTGAACTGCAATTCCGCGCTCGACGGCTTCCAGGCGATCGTGCCCTGCGGCATCAAGGACGCCGGCGTCACCACGCTGACCCGCGAACTCGGCCGCGAAGTCACCGTCGCCGAACTCAAGCCCCTCGTGGCCGCCGCGATTGTTGCCGCGCTCGACGGTGAAATTCCCGTTCGGCCCCATGACATTGATCGCACCACCGCCCCTGCGAACGCGCAGGCCCCGAGCGTAGAGTCGGTGCGGTGACTTCCGTCGACGCCTCTGCCCCCGCCGGACGCAAGCTGCTGCGCATCGAAGCGCGCAACGCGGAGACACCGATCGAGCGCAAACCCAAGTGGATTCGCACCCGCGCCACCATGGGCCCCGAATACACCGAGCTCAAGAGCCTGGTGAAGTCCGAGGGCCTGCACACCGTCTGCGAAGAAGCGGGCTGCCCCAACATCTTCGAATGCTGGGAAGACCGCGAGGCCACCTTCCTCATCGGCGGTGAGCAGTGCACCCGCCGCTGCGATTTCTGCCAGATCGACACCGGCAAGCCCGCCGCCCTCGACCGCGACGAGCCCCGCCGCGTCGCCGAGAGCGTCCAGGCGATGGGCCTGCGCTACTCCACCATCACCGGCGTCGCCCGCGACGACCTCGACGACGGTGGCGCCTGGCTCTACGCCGAGACCGTGCGCGCCATCAAAGCGAGCAACCCGGCTACCGGCGTCGAACTCCTCATCCCCGACTTCAACGCCGACCCGGCCCAGCTCGCTGAGGTCTTCTCCTCGCGCCCCGAGGTCCTCGCGCACAACCTGGAAACGGTGCCGCGCATCTTCAAGCGCATCCGCCCCGCCTTCCGCTACGAGCGCTCCCTCGCCGTGATCACCGCCGCCCGCGAGGCGGGCCTGGTCACCAAGTCCAACCTCATCCTCGGCATGGGCGAAACCCCCGAAGAGGTCACCGAGGCGATGCGCGACCTGCACGAAGCGGGCTGCGACATCCTCACCATCACCCAGTACCTGCGTCCGAGCCCCCGCCACCACCCGGTCGACCGCTGGGTGAAGCCGGAGGAATTCGTCGAGCATTCCAAGGTCGCCGAAGAACTCGGCTTCGCCGGTGTGATGGCAGGCCCGCTGGTCCGCTCCTCGTACCGGGCAGGCCGTCTCTACGCCCAGGCGATGGCCCACCACGGCCGCGAGATCCCCGAGGCCATGGCCCACCTCGCCAAGGAAGGCACCGCTTCTCAGGAAGCCAGCTCGGTCCTGGCCCGCTTCGGCAGCTGACCTAGACTAAGGGTCCCCTCACCCCCTCGGAAGGACCCATGTCGAAGTTCGAGAACGTCTCCGTCAGCAAGAAGGCCAACGTCTACTTCGACGGCAAGTGCGTCAGCTACAGCCTCGAGTTGCCCGACGGCGCCTCGGTGTCGGTCGGCGTGATCCAGCCGTCGTCGCTCACCTTCACCACCAACGCTCCGGAGATCATGGAGCTGGTCGCGGGTGAGGCCAACGTGACCTTGGCCGGTACGACCGAGCCCATCACCTACCGTGCGGGCGAGTCGTTCAAGGTCCCCGGCGACAGCTCGTTCGACATCGAGGTCGTCGACACCATGCACTACGTCTGCTACTACGGCTGACGAACCCGGAGCCGGGGCGACCAGATCGGTCGCCCCGGATCGCCGGATCTACTTCACCAGGAACTCGTCCTTGTACAGCCGGTTGGGCCGCGGGGCCGTGGCCTCGCTCAATTCCACCTGAAAGTCACTCTCGCGCTTGGTCCTCGGTCGGTAGCTGCCACCGAAGGTGACCATCACCGACCCACCGACTCCGGTCGTCCCGCGAGCCGACGTCGTTTCCCGGCCGGCGTTGAACACAGTCGCCACATCGCGTCCGTCGTTGCCGACCGCGATCTTGCCGTCATGGAAGAACTGCACGAACGTCCCGTTGTCCGCGCCGACGGTGGCAGCCACCGTGTGACCCTTCTCCGGGTCGAGCTCGAACTCCGCGTCACACTGCTGGCGCCGATCCACGGGGCCGGGCTCACCGAGCGTGCGCCCGATGCCGAGCAGCACGGTCTCGCCGAGGGCGTTGTGCCGCTCGCGACCTTCTTCGGTCCACAAATGGGTGGTCGACCAAACCTTCACGCGCCCGTCATCGAAAAGCGACACCCGGTCGTCGGTGCCGTTGCTGATCAGATATTTCGCACTGTTGGGGGCCATACCTTCCATCTTCCTCGCTTTCGCGCGCCGAAATCACCCGTTCCGGTGAGTAGATCGCCCACAACGGGCTGCACGCCAGGTCAGAAGCTTTTGTGCGGTACACCGACAGTGAGACCGCCGTCCACCACGAACTCCGCGCCGGTCGAATACGAGGACTCGTCGGAGGCCAGATACGCCACCAGCGCCGACACCTCATCCGGCTCGGCCGCCCGCGCGAGCGGAATCTGCAGGAAGTCCGCCGGGATCCCCTCGGTCATCGGCGTGGAAATCAGGCCCGGATGCACCGAATTCACCCGAATTCCCTGCGGCGCGAGCTCCAGCGCCGCCGACTTGGTGAGCCCACGCACCGCGAACTTCGTCGCCGTGTACCCATGCAGGCCAGGACTCCCCCGCATCCCCTCGACCGAGGAGATGTTCACGATCGACCCGCCACCGGCTTCCTTCATCGCCGGAACGGCCGCCTGCATCCCGAGAAACGTCCCGGTCAGATTGATATCGATGATCCGCTGCCACTCGTCCAACGCGAAGTCCACCAACAGATTCCCGTTGACGATCCCCGCATTGTTCACCAGCACATGCAGCCCACCGAACTCCTCGACCGCGGCAGCCACGATCCCCGCCCACTGCTCCGGCTCACGAACGTCGAGATGGCGATAGGTCACCGCGTCCCCGAGTTCCTTTGCCACCGTGGCGCCTTCGTCATCGAGCACGTCCCCGATCACCACCGACGCCCCCTCGGCGACAAACCGCCGAGCATGCGCCGCCCCCATCCCGCGCGCACCACCACTGATCACCGCGACCTTGCCGGCCAACCGTCCCATGTCCACATACTCCTTCGTAGAAACCGAACCTCCTCACACCGTAGGAGGACAGCCCACACGATGGGCAGCATTGCTAGAACGCGTTCCAATTTCGCTCCATGCGCGGACGATCCCGGCGAGCGCCACGACCGGAAACAGGAACAACCAGAGGTTGGGAATCCACCACATCAGGCTGTACTCACCCCGAATCACGTAGAAGTTCAGCGCCATCAGCCCTGCGGCGGAGGTCAGCGACAACGACACGATGATCAGCGGGATCGAGAGGGCCGAGCGCCTGCCGAGCGCGAGTCCGGCCAACCCCAACCCGATCGCCGCGGCATCGAGTCCGAGAAACGACCAGTTCCACTGCTGGAGAAACTCATCCGACCCGACGCTGATCAGCCCCAGTGCGGTGACGACCCAGTAGGCGAGGAAGCCGAGGTCGGTCACCCACATCAGTCGCTTCACCACCCGCAGTTTTTGCATAACCACGGTTACATAATAACGGGTATGTAAACTCTCGTGTCAATGCCGAAAATCGTCGATCACGAAGAGCGTCGCCGCGCGATCAGCGCTGCGGCATGCCAGGTCATCGCCACCAAAGGCTTGGCGCACACCACCGTCCGCGACATCGCGGCCGAGGCCGGATGCACCACCGGCATGGTCGTGCACTACTTCGCGGACAAACGCGCCGTGCTGCGGGCGGCGCTCGGCGCGGCATCCACCGCTGTCGCGGACCGCGTGACCCGCATGGCCCCCGAGTCCGCCGATCTGTACGAGCTGCTGAGTCAGTGCCTGCCGATGGATCGAACCCGTCGTGTCGAATGGCAGGTGTGGATCGCCTTCTGGGACTGGGCCACCCACGACACCGAGCTCGCCGGCGAACAACGCGCGCGTTACCGAGCCTGGCGCGAGGCACTCGAACTGGTCCTGACCTCCGTCGGCTACCGACCGGGCCCCGATCTCGACAGCGCGGCCGAATCCCTCACGATCCTCATCGACGGCATCGGCATCCAGGCAGTCTTCGACCCCGAACGATTCCCCCCGGACCGTCAGCTGGAACTACTGCGAAACCAGGCCGAACCGATTCTGGCCGAGCTCGAGACGAGATCCTGACTTCGCGCGATCAGCAGGCGATGTTGGTCGCGCCCGACGACTCGAACGAAATGTGCACGTGGTCATAGTGGTTCTGCGTGGGGCTGCCGCGATCCTCCATGTAGGACCAGCCGTTGCCGTCGTTGTATCGCTGCTGCCAGATCACGTAGGTGACACCGAAGCGCGCCTTGTTGGCCAGCACGAAATCGGCGATCGTATTGCCCAGGGCAAGGTTGCCCGTCATCACATCGAGTGCTTGCCCCGCACCATGGTCACCGTCGTAGCGACCGTGCGCACCACCGATGTCCGAGACCCCGAACATCTTCTGCAGCAGGTTACCGACCTGCGCCACATGCGGCAGAGTCCCGTTGAACTCCGTCCCGCACAACACCTTCACCTTCAGCGCTGACAACGCCGCCATCTCGTCATCCGCCCTGACGATCGGCCCCGGCTGCGGCGCATCGTGCGTCGGCGCCGCGGCGATCGGGTCGACCTCGATGGCCGACGTCGACAGCGGTTCGACCGAAGCCACCGCCTCGACCTGCGCACCCGGCCGCATCACCATCATCAACATGCCGGGAACTGTCGCCGCGAGACTGCATACGGCGAGCGGCAGCCGACTCTTGGGAGCCGACGGTTTGCGATGCGAAGCAGTCACGTTGTCTATCACCAGTCATTGTCGAGAGCAGGTCACCGTAAGATTACGAAATGGTCGCGGAAAAGTCACGCCCAGATACGCACCAACAGTTGGACCAGCATCTATCACCCGACGCGATCCCGCAATCCTTTCGCCGCGTGTCGTTACAAAGACGGCCTGTCGCGATGATCGGCGCAGTGGTTTCTCACCTCTCCGGGACCAAACCCGTCAAGGATCGGCATCGCGAGGTCCTCGCCGATCCCGCGTCTGCGTGGAACTCTTCGATCCCACCATCTGGGAGCCGGATTCTGTAGTCGGGTCGAACTGCCGACGCGCGCTACCGGCTTGTTCGCCGGGCAGCGGTCCAGCGCACCCGGACTGCATCCGTCCACCCCACCGACTGCCGGATATACCACCTCTGACGAGCACCGCACCGAATGTCGGTGCCCCTTGCTACTTTTCGTGCATTCGATCTCCACGAGCTCAGCGAGGACGCATGACCGCCGAAACCACCTATCTCGAACTGTCCGACGACGCGGGCTCCTCGCACAAGTTCTACGAGGTAATCGTCACCGGAACGAACGTCAACATCCGCTACGGCCGCATCGGCGAGCAGGGCCAGTCCAAAGCGAGCTCCTTCGCCACCGAGGACAAGGCGAAGTCGGCCGCGCAGAAGAAGATCGGCGAAAAGGTACGTAAGGGCTACGCCCCCGCCGTCATGGGCGCGCGCGAACGCCGCACCGTCACCCGCCGCAGCATCACCAGCCAGCGCTCCACCGCCAAGTCGGCCCCCGTGCTGTGGCGCTTCGACTCCGGCGCCGCCGCCTTCGGCATCTTCGTCGACGAGCAGCGCTGCTGGGTCGGCAACGAGGACGGCGAGGTCTTCACCCTCTCCCCCGCCGGTGTCGTCACCAACAGCTACAGACTGCCCGACGCGGTCAAATGCATCGTCGCCGACGACTTCTGGATCTACGCGGGCTGCGACGACGGCCGCGTCTACGACCTGTCCGGCAAGGTCCCCCGCGCCGCCTACGACGTCTCCGCCGACGACGTCTACTGGCTCGACATCCACGACGGCATCCTCGCCGCCTCCGACTCCGCGGGTGGCCTGACCGTCATCGACCACGAAGAGGAATCCCTCTGGTCCGCTCGCAGCAAGGGCAACTCCGGCTGGATGGTCCGCGTCGACCCCACCGGCGTCTACCACGGCCACAGCGCCGGCGTCACCAAGTACCACCTGGAAACCGGTCGCTCCCAGTGGAATTCGTCCACCCGCGGCGCGGTCCTGTTCGGCTGGCAGGAATCCGACACCGTCTACGCGGGCACCTCCCACAACCAGGTCGAGGAAATCACCAAGCAGGGCGCCGCCACCCGCACCTACCAGTGCGACGCCGCCGTCTTCTCCTGCGCCGCCTCCCCCGACGGCCGCTACGTCTTCGCCGGCGACTCCCACTCCTCGGTCTACTGCTTCGACGCCACCGGCACCCGCCTGTGGAAACTCGCCACCGGCTGCGGCTCCGCCTACTCCATGCAGTACCACGACGAAAAGCTCTACCTGGTCACCACCTCCGGCGCCCTGGCCTGCCTCGATGTCAGCGAATCCGCCATCCGCGACGCCGACCAGGGCGTCCTCCCCACCACCCGCTCGGTGAAAGCCCCCGAATTCTCCGCCGTAGCCCCCAGCACCACCCTCGAACTCACCACCGACGTCGGCACCGGCGTCATCGTCGAATGCCTCCAACACGGCGACTCCCTCCGCGTCCACGTCATCTCCCCCGGCTACGACCCCGGCTGGAACGTCCAGTTCCCCCGTGACATCCGCCTCGCCGGCGCCCGCTACGTCGTCGACGCGGTCTCCGAATCCGCCCGAGGCGGCTTCTACCGAGTCCGCGGCGACATCCGCCGGCTCGGCTGAGTCCCGGTAACGCCCCCATCGCGGCCCAACCCGGCCGCTATGCCGCGGCACCGCCCGTCACCCATCGACAAGCCGACGACGATGGCCTGGACTCCGATCACCGAATCGGAACACATCCACGAACGCCGCGGACTCGCCGCGATCCTCGAACGACTACCGTCCGCCAGTCCGTGGCGTGCCTGGTCGAACTTCGAGTTCCCGGCGACCGGCGTGAAGCCATACGAGATCGATCTGTTGCTGACCACTCCGAGCGGCCTGCACATGATCGAGCTGAAAGCCTGGTCCGGCTCGGTCGATATCGAGACCGACCACTGGATCCAGACCGCGGCGAACGGTCGGCGAATCGACCACGGAAATGTGCTGGAGCTGGCCTATTTCAAGAGCACGCTGTTGATGAAGCAGCTTCAGCGCGCAGGCGAGGCCACGATCGTGCGTACCGGGGTCTGTTTCACCGAAAACCGTGTCCAACTGAACCTGCCCGCACTGAACCGCCGCTACGTCCACACCGTTGATGAATTGGTGCGCCGCCTGTCCCGACCGACACACGACGTCCGACACCACATGCCACCGGAGCGCGTCGAGCGGATCGAGGAGGCACTCGCGACATTCGCACTCCCCCACCGACCTCGTGACTGACAAGGTGACTCGTCCGGCAACTCGACATCCGCCGGACGTTTCGCCAGCAAACCGCACCCTGCGGCGGTTCCACCTGGTCGTCGGCCCAGGTCGTGGCCATTTCAGTCAATACCGCAAGCCACGTCGCCGATGCCTCAGACTTCGCCCGCATCCGGGTTCAACGCGGCCAGGGTGACAAAGATCGGCACCTCTGGATCGGCCGTGATCCCCCGCCCCCGAAGAAACGCATCGATCATCCCCCACACCAATTCGTGCACCCTGCTGACGAATTCTCCGGAATCCGGTTTCGGGTCACTCAGCCACAGATCAGTCAGCACGATCATCACGCCGACGATCGCCCGCGCCAGATATTCGATCCCCTCGGCATCCAACGGAATCGAATCCGCTACCGCCCGAGCTCTTTCCGCGAAGCGACCCGCCACCGCACTGGCGAGGTCGTACTGGCCCGTCGCACCCTCGCGATTCGCACTCGTCTGCGTCAGGAACCGGAAAACATTGGGGTGGGCCAGAATTCCGACGGCATAGTCGGTGAGCGCACGATCGATTGCGGCGTTGGGCGGCTGCAACAGCAGGGTCAGGTCGGTTCCCGTCGCCGCGAACGCCGAGTCGGCGAATCGCGTACCGATGGCGGCGTAGAGGTCACCTTTGTCGGTGAACTGCCGATACAGCCGCGGCTTCGTGATCCCGGCCTCGACCGCGAAAGCCTCCATGCTCGGATGAGGCCCGTCACGATCGAGCACCCGGATCACGGCGTCGACGATGACATCCCGGCTCACCGGCGGAGGTCGTCGACTGGCGCGGGTCACGGTCGAGACGATACACGTACCAGCAGTACGATCGAGGAAATCCATGCATCGAGGGCAAAGGACTCTTTACAGAAGACACCACGTACCGGCAGTATCGTTATCCGTACCGGCAGTACGAACTTCCGGACATCGCATCGAAGGAGACGGTCCGTGTCGGATGCCCTGCGCCAACTCACCGCAACACTCGGCGCCCCACCGCCACCCGACTTCGCCGCCCTCACCCCCGACGAGCTGGCACTCCTCGACAACTACGTCCGCGCCGCCCTCGACCACCGCAAGACCGCCCTCGACGGTGCCCTCGACTCCGGCATGCGCCTCATCCCCCGCCTGGCCCGCCCCGCCGTGAAGAAGGTGCTCGGACTATGACCGCGACCCACCACACCACCGTCGAACTAGCCAAACTGGCCCGCGTCCTCGACCGCGACCCCGCCGACCTGGCATTCCTCGCCACCCTCCCGCCTGCGGCCCTCCGCGAATTCCGCGACCAGATCACCGATCTGACCGCCCGCCGCGAAGCCCGCCGCATGCAGCGAGTCGGCGCCGCCGCCAAACTTGTCCCCGCCCCCATCGCCGCCAAGATCACCGAAGCCGCCTTCGGCCCCGTCCTCGCCGCCGCACTCGCCGGCTCCGTCGACCCAGCCCGCGCCGTAGCCATCGCCAGCGCCCTCTCTCCCAGTTTCCTGGCCGACGCCACCCTCACCCTCGACCCCCGCCGAGCAGTCGAACTGATCGCCCAGGTCCCCGGCCCGATGGCCGCAGCCGTCGCCAGCGAATTGATCAGCCGCGGCGACTATCTGACCATGGGCAACCTCGCAGGCTCGGTCCCCGACTCGGTTCTGCGCGCAGCCCTCCCCCACGCCTCCGATCTCGACATCCTCCAGGTCGGCTACTACCTCGAGGAAACCTCAGCAGCCGACCGTCTCCTCACCATCGTCACCGACCGCGTCCCCGGAGTTATCCGCGCAACCCACGACGCAGGCGAATGGCCCAAAGCAATCACCCTGCTAGCCCTCCTCGGCCCCACCGAACGCTCAAAACTGGCAGATGTCGTAGCCGCCCAAGACGACGAAGTCATCGACGGCCTGATCACCGCAGTAGAAGAAGTCGACGCCTGGGACACCCTCCTCCCCGTAGCAGCAGGCATGTCCCCGCAACCCCTACAACGCCTGGCCCAACGCCCAGCCATGCAAAACCCCACCCTCCTCACCAAAATCGCCGACCTAGCCCTAACCCAAAACCTCTGGCTCTCCCTACTCCCCCTAGCCACCCACCTCTCCCCCACCCAACTCCACACCGTCGCCGCCCGAGTAGCCACAGAACCCGACGACTCCCTAACCACCCTCATAGAACAAGCCCACACCGAAAACCACTGGCCCACCCTCCTCCCCGTAGCCCTCGCCCTCACCGACCCGGACCGCAAACGCCTGGCCTCCCTCCCGGTAATGCACCGCCCCGCCTACCTCACCGCCGCCATCGAAGCCACCGCCACCCACAACCTCTGGCCCGAAGCCCTCCCCCTCCTCAACGACCTCCCCACCACCACCCACGACACCCTCGCCACCGCCATAAACACCCTCACCGACAGCAGTTTCCGAGAAGCGCTCGAAGCTGCCCCCACCGCCGACTGCACCACAACCCTGATACAAATCGCCCTCCGCCAGGACGTCTCATCCCGACTCCGCTCCCTGACTCTCCTCAACGAATCCGACAACCTGGAACTCTTCGTCGCCACCGTCACGACGCAGGACCCGGCGATCTGGCAATCGATCTCCGAAGCCCGCGAGGAAATCCCCCAACCCCTCCGCACACTCCTCGCCAACCAAGCAACCCAGTGCGGCCGAACCGAACTCGGCATCGACCTGACCGCCGGCTGAGCCGCCGCCAACTACCCTCTGCCTATGCACGCCATCGGCAGCCGTCGGCGAAGCCAACCCGCCCCACCTCACGCAGTCTTCGCCGCCCTCACCAACCCCGATCGCGACCCCACCCGACCCTGGCTCATCTTGCTGACAGACGAACAACGGCCCGAGGTCCTCGAAAGCACCTACCCCAACCGCGTCATCTGGACAACTCTGTGGCCCAAACACCCTACCGCCCAACTACATTTCGACCTCCCATCCGACAACCACGGCGGCACTCACCTCCGCTGGACCCTCTACGTCACCTCCCCAGACCTCGACACCTCAACAGTCGGCCACCTCCGCCACCGCATCAACACCCTGATCAACGCAAACCTCCGACGCTCATTCGGCCAATGATCCGAACATGTCGGCGGCCACTGTCACACTCCCCATATGACGGTCTACGGACGCAATGTCTACTCGATGTCCTGGCGGACAAGCACTCCCGCATCCGCGCACCCCACGTTCGACCTCTGAACGACCTAGCCGACAGGATCGCCGACGCCGAGGGAATTCCGCACGGCCACGTGCCCTACGTCGACCCCGATCTAGGTGGAATCAAGGCACGAGCACTCGTCCTGCTCGACAATCCGTCCACGAAAGCCGAGGCCGCCCGCAACGGAGGTTCCGGCCTGATCAGCCCCGACAACAACGACGCGACGGCAAGAAACTGCCGCGAGGCCTACGCCGCCCACGGCATCGACTGGCACTCAGTCGTCAACTGGAACGTCTGCCCATTCCCCACCGGCCGCGAAAACGGAGCGTCCCTGGCCTCCGAACGCGACCGAGGCACCCGATGGACCCGCGAATTCATCGCCCAGTGCCCCGGCCTGGAAATCGTTCTTTGCCTGGGCAGAGCAGCCGAAGACGGCTGGCGCCGGGCCGCCATCCACCGCCCGGATCTCTACGTATTCCCGGAAGGCGTGCCGCACTGTTCCCAGCGAGGCTTGGCCCCGAAGGCTGCCCGACAACGCTTCGATGTAGCGATCGGTCAGCTGGCCGCAATGTTGCGCCGCTGATTCATCGAAGCGACTAGCACTGCCGACCGGCCACTCCCCACGGAATCCGTTGTCAATCCACCGTTGCCCTGCTGAAGGAATTCTTGCAAACTCGGTGCCTGCTGGAATTTCCTGCACCGAGCCTCGTCAAGTGGTCACTCCGTGGGTTTGACGCAGTCGAGACGTTCGGCCCAACCCAATGATTGGTCCGGAAAGCAGCCCCGATCGTGCAGCAGATCCGGCAGTCAACTCACCAACTGCCGGACCAACTGTCCCCGTAGGCAGGCGCCGCGACACCCGTCAACACAGTCGGGGGATCGTACGTCGAAACACCAATCACCGATCTGACCGGCTATCGGGTATACGGGTGCCCAACGATTGAGCCTCTACACCTTTGAGCCAGGCATCAGTTCCATTAGGAACTGCTGAGTTTCCTCGTCGGTCGAGTAGATGACAACACCCCGCATGGCACGCGTCAGTAAGACCCGGTAAACATTGCGGATCAGCTCGTCGAACCGGTCGTCGTGCAGACTCTTCAATTTCATTATTTTGTCAAGATTTCCGTCCCGAACTGTAGCCAGACGTCGGCCGCGGAACACCAGGTCAGGGCCGATGATGACTCCTGCCCAGTCGTATTCGAAACCTTGTGCCGTATAGATGCAGCCCACCTGTTCGAACCCGGCGGGGTTTGTCGCCCAGAACGGACTGGATGGTGCGCCACGAAGTTCCCGAGTGGCTTTGGAGTTCCATGGCATCGACCACGACCCGATTCGAACATCATCGACGAGCGTGCCATCCGCGTTCGGTTCGCTCCACGGCCAGCAGTATCCGGCGGTGATGCGCGCCGTCGCACCCGCGTCATACTTTGCGCGCAGGAAGTCCTGCATTTCTTGAGGCGATTGCGCCACCCGGACCTCGAAGTGCTGATCATCAGCCCAGGAGGTCGGGCCGCCTGGCCGCATTCTAAGGAGTCGCCGCACCCACTCGTCGTACTCTTCGCTACCGCCGCACCGAAACTGCCCCGACAATGGGATCGTGTGAACCAAATTCCCTGCACGTGCAGCATGTGCTTGGATCTCGTGATACGTCCCGACCTCGCCTGGGCGGACAACTTGATGCTCGTCCAACAGAAACACGGGGACCCTAGCAGCATTCATAAGCTCATCGATCTGTGGCTGAGCCTTTTGCTTCTCCCGCTCCTTTTTCGGAGTGAAGCGGTTCGTTGACACCTCGCGGACGCGATGCGCCTCGTCGCAGATCAACACATCGAGCTCGTTCGTGCGGTACGAAGCGAAAGTCCGAAAGAACTGGAAGAGTTCCTTCCGCTCTGCCGAGCCCTTCGCCGGGTACTTCCGAAGCGTCTGGGTGAACGCATTCGATCCGGTCGCGTGTCGAACCCTGAACCCACGTCGCCCCAGCTCACCGAGCAATTTGACCGCAATCAGGCTCTTCCCGCTACCTGGCCCGCCCGTCACAATCACAACGCTCTTCTGCGCACGCTCATGCGACAAGCGGACCTGCTCGAGCACTCGCTGGAGGGCCAGGTCCTGATTGTCCAGCAATGAAAGTTCGGTGGAATGGCGGAGTTCCGATGCGGTGAACTCGAAAAGGTGTGGTCTCGGCAGGATCTTGCTGTCCAGCAACCGCTGGGCGGCATCGCTCGGCGCCGGCGAAAGTCGGGCCGCGAGAAATTTCTGAAACTCGACCTGCCCCTCTCCCGTGAAGAGCCTTCCGAACTGGTCGCCGTGCCTGGCCCTCAACGTGCTGATCGACTTCTCGGTCGCATTGTGCAAGTAGGCGGCACCGTGGACGGCCTGAGGCCGATTGTGTAGCACCTCGACATAGCGAGAGAGGTACCTGCAATACCCGCGTACCTGCTCGATCGGATGAAGCTGGTCGCCCACCACGTTGCTCGCGCGGACGATGCGATCGCAGTTGTGGACCAGCTCCGCCTCGCTCCACTGCTTGAGTTCCACAATCACGTAGCTGTCGGCGCCGGTCACAGGATTAGCCCCGGCGAGAATCACATCTGCCCGTGATGTCGTCTCCGGCAGGCGAAATTCGACCAGCATCTCGATTTCACCCAAACCCGCTTCGACCAGATCGCCGGCGATCTCAGGTAGGCTGGCCGCCCACGACTTCGTCTGTGCGTTGTCCTGCCCCGGCTTCCTCCGTTGACGCTCCACGATCATGTCAACTAGTACTGCCTCCAGGGACCACTCCAATACCTCTGCCGCAGTCGTCCGCAGAGTCCTCTCCAACACGCCCAGTACCCCCTGGCAGCACGAAACCTCGTGCAGCAGGGGCATATCCGATCAGCGGAAGCCCGTCGGGCCGCAACCTAACGACCAAGATCGTAGCGCATCTTGAATGCGAGTCCGCTAGTTAAAAACTGGCAGAGGTTGTTGACGGTTTGCGCTCTAGGCGAGTAGGGAGTGGCCTTGGGGCCGAACGGGTCTGGAGCGAGACAGAGCTGGTCAGACCCGCGAACCGACGTTCGTCCGTGCTACGTCGTGCCAAATAGGGTCAGCGGAAATGTCCTCTACCGATGGAAACACCACTACGACGACGAGAGGCCTCGACGGGGTAGAGGACTGGGCGAGTACGCTGCCACTATCACTTCGGGCCGTTGGAGATCTCGATGTATCTGCGGGGTAACACGACGTCTTGACAAGCCAGTCCGCGGCAGAGCGCCTCCTGAATGGCTCGGCATGAACCGGCTGCCGGCCTCGCAACGCTACAAATGCCACAACCACCGGCCTCATCGCCGCAAGCGCGTCTACCAGTACACCGCCATCGATAGCTGCACCGGTAACGGGTCCAGATTCCACTACCCACATCCCACCGGGTCTAAATAACGCTGCTTCACTCCATCACTGACGACAGCGATCTCGACTCGTCACTTGTTGTGGCAAGCGAGGCTAGGGATTGCAGCGGCCGCCCAGGGGTCTACAAGAAGCGACGGATCGACATAGGCCGAAGCCACCGGCTGCGGGCGTGCTCGCCCGATCAGATAGTCGGTGTGCTCGACAAGATCCTCGCGGCCACTGGTGGTCGGCCGAGTCGCATCCGGATGGACACGGCACCGAGAGGACCTCGCATGGATGCGGGACGATGCCCGTGGAATGTCAACATGCAACGCCTTTGTCAAGGACCGAAATCACACGACGGCGAACCGTCCGCGGACCGATGCTCGGTATTGCAGTCGGATTGGTAAGGTCAGCCGTTCAAGCACGCGACCCGCCTTCGGCCGCGGGGGGACGAGCGGTAGGTGGTGACGTGACGCAGAGTGATGACCGGTGGGTCGAGGTCTCCAAGTCGGCATTTCCGCATGAAGCGGACGGTTTGGCGATGCTTCGTTACGTCGTCCCGCAGGCTGCCCCGTACCGGGCGTGGACGAACTTCGAGTTCATGGACAACCACGGCCAGTGGCACGAGATCGACGCCTTGGTGCTCGGGCGGCGCCGCCTGCACCTGATCGAGCTGAAGCACTATGTCGGCAAGCTGAGCGGTACGGAGTCGAGCTGGGTCCGAACCCTGCCGAGCGGCAAGAAGCGCACCCAGCGTTCCCCGCTGTTGCTCACTCGCCGCAAAGCACAGCGACTCGCGACGCGGATCGGCGAGGAAGCCCGCAAGGTCGCGCAGGAGTACGGGCTCGATGTGGGTAAGGTACAGCGCGCGCTACCGCACGTGCAGGAATCCGTCTTTCTGCACGGCTCGCCGTTCGAGGTCGACATGTCCGATCTGGCGAAGTCGAGTCTCTTCGGGCCGGACGGATTCGAGCAGGAAACGGGACTGCCCGCCATTTCGACCCGCATCCTCGAACCTCCTTCCGACGCCAAACGGGTGGACGAAGATCTCTCGATCATCATCGCGTTGGCCCTGAAGAACCTGGGGATCGCTCGTCGAGCGGAGCGCGACGCGGGATCGTGGACCATCACCACGGGCACCCCGCTTGCCAGTGGTGACGACTGGCAGGAGTGGGCGGCCACCCACAAGGGCACCGGAAAGGGCGGCCGCGCGCGTGTCGTCTCGTTCCGTCGTGGTACGCCGGACCAGGCAAGGGCGGCGGCGCATCGCCGCATGCAGCGCGAGTTCGCATTGCTGTCCTCACTCCGACAAGAGGCGATCGTCGCGCCTCATGACCTTGTGCAGGACGACGACGGGAACACCGTCATCGTCTACCCGGAAATGCAGGGCTTCGAACCGCTCGATCTGGCGTTGGCCACGCGCAAGCTGACCGTCGACCAGCAGCTGGACGTCCTCACCCAGATCGCCGAAGCGGTGAAGTACGCGCATCGCAACCACGTCGCGCATCGCGGCTTGGGACCGAGTGCCGTCCTGATCCACACCGATGCGCTGGACCGCGGTGAACTGCGGGTGCGCGTGGCCGGCTGGTCTTGGGCCGGTCGAGTCCACGGTGCCGACACCCGCTCGACGACCCCGATCGGCACCCCGCCCGAGCCTGGTAGTGCGCCGGCCGACGAGGTGTATCAGGCACCGGAAGACCGGTGGGCACCGGACGCAGACCGGCTCGCGCTCGACATGTTCTCGCTCGGCGCACTCGCCTACTACTTGTTGTCCGGGGGCCAAGCTCCGGCCCGCGACCGTGCGGAATTGCAGGAGCGTCTGCGGAACGAACACGGCCTGGATCTCGCCGCATCGGGCAGCGATTACATCGATGCAACCCTGCGCACGGCGGTACTGCAAGCGACGAACCCGTCGGTGTCGAAGCGGATGGATACCGACCCGAAATCGGGCCGCCCGCGATTCGACGCCCAACAGTTCGCCGCGAAGCTCGCCGACTACCGCCACATTCAACTCGCCGCCCTCGCGACTCCCGAGGTCGATCCGCTGAACCCCGCGCCGGGGTCGCTGCTCGGTGGCCGGTTCGATGTGGTCCGGGTACTCGGCGCGGGTTCGACCGCCCGCGGCGTGCTGGTCACCGATCGCGAGCACGACGATCGCATGCGGGTACTCAAGGTCGGTTTGGACGAAGCATCCACCTCACGCCTGCACGAGGAGGCACAGGTCCTCGTCGAACTCGCCAAGCAGAATCCGCCGGTTCCCGGTGTGGTCGAGCTGATCGAGGGACCGATCGAGCTGGCGAATCGTACGGCCCTGGTACTGAGCAATTGTGGTGAACAGACCCTCGCCGATGTCGTGCGGTACACCCCGCTCGGCGAGACGCAATTGCGTACCTGGGGTAGGGAACTGCTCGACGTGGTGGTCGCGCTCGATGCAGCTGGTATCACCCATCGTGATCTGAAGCCGTCCAACCTCGGTTTGGCAAAGCCGGAGGGTAAGGCGAAGGCGAAGGTTCGGCTGGCGCTGTTCGACTTCTCGCTCTCGCGGGCACCGGTCGAGCAGACCGATGCCGGTACCCCTCCGTACCGTGATCCCTTCCTGGGCACGGGTATTCGCACGTCCTACGATTCGGCCGCGGAGCGGTATTCGGCTGCGGTGGTTCTGTACGAGATGGCCACCGCCGGGACTCCCGTCTACGGGGACGGTCTGAGCGATCCGAAGGTTCTTGACGACGATGTCGCCGTCACCACCGAGGACTTCACGTCGACCGGGATGAGCTGCACGCGCGCAGAAGCGCTGGCCGGGTTCTTCCGGAAGTCGTTGGCTCGCAACGTCAAACAGCGGTTCGACACGGCTGCCGCGATGCGCGATGCGTGGGTCGCGGTGTTCACCGCGCCACAGGTGGGGCAGACACCGACGGTGAAGAAGCCGGTGTCTGCGCCGGTTCCGACGCCCGCGCCCGAGCCGTCTGCGACCTACACCTCACTCTCGCTGCTGGCCGAGATGTTCGCGCACGCCGCCGCGACGAAACCGTCGGCGATGCGCAGGCAGGTCGTGGAAATGATCCTCGGATCGCATGCGCACAGCCCCGACGATCCCTTCATCACCTACCAGGCGCTGGGCCCGCGAGCCGGGGTCACCTCGGCCCGGATCGCCCAGATATTCGGTGAGTTCCCCACCCTGTGGGCGAAGAATCCGCAGCTCGGGGCAACCGTCGCCGAGCTGAACGGCCGACTGCTCACCCTGCTCGAAACCTCGGGCGGCGCGTCGACGCCGGAACTGTTGGCCCGCGAGCTGGTCGGTGCTCTGCACACCGACGGGTTGGCCGATCCGCAACGTACCGCGCTCGGCGTGCTGCGACTACTGCTGGCCTCGCCACCGCAAGCCGAGACCGATGACGCGGAGACGCGGCCGGTCACGGTGCAGATGGTGCGCAGGCAGGGAGCGGGAACGGTCGCGATGATCTCGACCTCGTCGCTGCTGCGCCGACTGCCCGCGCTGCTCGCGGCACGCGCCGAACAACTGGTGGCCGATGCCAAGGCACAGGGTGCCCCGCTGGTGTCGACCGAGGAATCCGAACAGGAACTGCGCGAGGTCGCAGCGACGCTGCTCGATGTCGAGGTGACCGAGATGGAGATCCCCGCGCGCACTTTGCTGCGGATCTCGGAGGCGGCCTCGACCGAGGTCGCCTTGAGTTCGCGTGACGAGATGCACGCGCGGTCGATGCCGATCGTCGAGGCGCTGCGCCTGCTGCTGCGTGGCCTCTCGTCCACCGACACGTTCGGGCGGCCCGAGCTGGAATCTCGCCTCAAGGCACGGTTCCCGGCACTGGAGCGCACGCTGCCCAAGCGTCCGGAGCTCGATGGACTGGTACAGGCGCTCGTTCCGGACATGCAGTGGAACGACACCGCATCCAAGTACGAATTCGCGCGTGAGCAGGCATCGGCATCGTATGTGCCGACTCGGCACAGTCGCCCGGCGGCGGCCACCGTGCGCCGCGAGCACGGGATCTCCGACGCCGAGTATCTGCTCACCGCGAGCAGGCAGGAACATACGTTCCGGGCTCTCGGCGTCCCGCTGGGCACCTCCGATGCGGTGGCAAAGGCGCTGACTAGTGCATTCGGCGCCACCCATATCGACGTGACCGACCTGCTGCTGAGCGCACTGCGTGCGAAGGCCACCGAAGCAGGGATCGATTGGAATATGATCCTCGCCGCCGACGCGGGCGCGGCGGCGGATCGGGAAGGTCTCAAAGGCTTTGTCGCCCAAGCGATCCCGACTATGATCGAAGCCGTTGACGCAGCCTCCGGCCCGGTCGTGCTCACCGATCTCTCGACCCTGGCCGCCTACGGCCAGCTCGACATCCTCGGCCGCTGGACCGACCTGACCACCCCTCCCCCGCATGCGATCTGGGCATTGATCCCGCAGCGCGAGGAGGCGGGCGGGCGACCCGGTTCGAAGGTCGACGGTACGAGGTTGCCGATCAACAGCCCGGAACAGTTCGCGCAGATCGACGATACAGAGGTAACCGTGCTGCTCAACGCTGCGCATCGCGACGATTCGACAGTGAAGGAGCACGCCTGATGGCATTGGCCACGATCGCGGGTACCCAGTTGACGGCCGCACTCAAGCCGCAGCTGAAACTGCTGGTCGATGACGTGCGGGAGCGGCTCGATGATGATGCGGGTGAGCTGAGTAGGTGGCAGGCGACCCACCAGAAAGCCCTGCGGGACAACCGCACTGCGACCTCGTGGACCGAGTGGTCGGAAGATCAGCTCACCCAGGCCGCTGTCGGCTGGTTGCTCACCTCAGTGTTCGTGCGGTTCTGTGAGGACAATCTGCTGCTCGGGGAAACCGCGGTTTGGATCGCGGGCCCGACGCCGCTGCTGCGTCAGCGTGCGGTGGACGCGGAGAACGCCTTCTACCGGGAGCACCAGGATTGCTCGTATCGGGAGTGGCTCGAGCAGTCATTTGATGCGCTTCGTCGCAACCAGGCGACGCAGGCTTTGGTGGACGACCACGCCGCGCTGAACCTGGTTTCGCCATCATCGGATGCTGTGCAGAGGTTACTCGAATTCTGGCGGAGCACAGACGATTCTGGCGATCTGTCATGGTCGTTCCGCGACGAGACGCTGTCCACACGCTTCCTCGGCGACCTGTACCAGGACCTATCGGACTTCGCGAAGAAGAAGTACGCGCTGCTGCAGACGCCGGAGTTCATCGAGGAGTTCATCCTCGATCAGACACTGGAACCTGCACTGAAAGACCGTCCGCTCAAGGGGTTCAAGCTGATCGACCCCACCTGCGGTTCCGGGCACTTCCTGCTCGGTGCGTTTGCGCGACTGGTGGAGGAGTGGCACCGCCATGCGCCCGGCATCGAACTACGCACCCGCGTCGACAATGCGCTTTCGTCGGTCTACGGCGTGGATCTCAATGCCTTCGCAGTGGCGGTCGCGAAGTTCCGGCTGCTGGTTGCGGCGATGAAGGCGTGCGAGGAACAGTCGCTCGTCCATCTCCCCGGTTTCACACTAAACGTGTACACAGGCGATTCACTACTTCATGGGCCAGAGGAAGACGGTGCGGTACCGCTGGATCTCGGAGACCTCCGTTTCGACGCCGACGCGGCAGCCTCTAGGTTCACCTACAGCACTGAGGATGCGGAAACTCTCCGAAAAGTCCTGCGTCCTGGACAGTACGACGTCGTGGTTGGAAACCCTCCCTACATCACGGTTGCCGACAAAGCGCTCAATTTCCGCTACCGGCAACGTTTCAGCCGTTACTGCAAGGGAAAATATGCACTGACGGTACCGTTCATGGTCACGTTCTTCGAGCTGGGCAAACAGGGCGAACGCGCTGGCTGGATCGGGCAGATCACTTCGAATTCGTTCATGAAGCGTGAATTCGGTGTTCCACTGATCGAGGATTTCCTGTCCGACAAGGACTTGCGGCTGGTCGTCGACTCCTCTGGCGCTTATATCCCTGGCCACGGAACCCCGACCGTCATTCTTGTAGGACGCAATCATCGGACACTTCTCGATACCGTCCGAGCAGCCCTCGGCATCCAAGGGGAGCCGGGCGCCCCGACGAATCCAGCGAAGGGCCTGGTGTGGACATCAATTATCGAACATATCGACAAGGCTGGATACGAAGACCGGTGGGTCTCGATCACCGACCTTCCGCGCGCCAACCTACGCGAACATCCGTGGAGCCTAAGCGGTGGCGGCGCAGTCGAGCTCCTAGCAGCGGTCGATGCAAAACGTGACCACGTTCTCGGCGATCTGATTGCTGGCAAGATCGGGTTCGCCAGCTTTCCAGGAGCGGACGATGCATTTTTCGGCCATTCCGCTGCGCTACGCCGCGCCGGAATCCCTTCCGCACTGGTCAAAACGGTCATTCTAGGCGAGGCGGTTCGGGACTGGGATGTGCAGCTCATAGAATCTGCCTTCGCCCCATACGACGAGCAGTTTGCCGAGATCACTCTCGATGCCTCTGCCCCGTGGTATCGGAGACAATGGCCACTGCGTCGCACCGTGGGCGGGATCACTGGATTCGATGGTCAAACACAGGCCGATGCTGGAAGCAGCTGGTGGACATGGTACCGATGGGTGGCGGACCGGTACCGCACTCCGTATTCGATCACTTTCGCGTTCGTGGCAACGCACAACCACTTCGTGCTCGACCGCGGCGGCAAGGTGTTCAATCGTTCGGCGCCGGTGATCAAGTTGCCGAAGGGCGCGAGCGAAGACGATCACCTGCGGCTGCTGGGCATCCTCAACAGCTCGACGGCGTGCTTCTGGCTCAAGCAGAACAGTCATGACAAAGGAAATGGTGGGATTGGGGGTGGAATCGGCGACGAAAAGTGGGAGCCTCGTTTCGAGTTCACCGGCACGACGCTCCAGGATTTCCCCCTGACAACCGCGCAACCTCTGGACCGCGCTCGCAACCTGGAGACGCTTGCTCAGGATCTCGCCACTAATGAACCAGCAGCTGCAATCGGACTCACCGGCGCGACGATCATGACCGTTGATCGCGCGCGAATCGAGCATGCACGAATTCGTGCTGAAATGATTGCGGAACAAGATGAGCTCGACTGGGAAGTCTACCGCGAATATGGCCTGATCGAGGAGGATCTTACGTTGCCGGTGGGCCAGGCCCCCGGCATCGTACTGGGGGAGCGCACGTTCGAGATTGTCCTCGCTCGCAGAGTTGCTGCTGGTGAAGCTGAAACTGCCTGGTTCGCACGCCATGGGTCCACTCCTATCACCGAGATCCCGGCACACTGGCCAGCTGAGTATCGCGAACTTGTCGAGAAGCGGTTGTTGGCTGTCGAGTCAAATCCATTCATTCGCATTCTAGAACGCCCCGAATACAAGCGTCGCTGGGCCGGTGATTCTTGGAACACCAAACTCCATCGTGCGCTGAGGGATTGGCTGCTGGACAAGCTCGAGGATCGAGTATTGTGGTTCACGCCACAAGGCACACCGCAACCGAGGTCCGTCGGTGAAATTGCCGGGCACGTCGAGAAGGATCCTGAGTTCATCGAGGCCCTCGACCTGTGGGCGGGCCAGAAAGATGCCCCTGTCACGGCCACACTCGTGAAACTCCTGGCCGACCAGTCCGTTCCACACCTCGCCGCGCTCCGCTACAAGGACTCCGGCCTACGCAAGCGCGCCGAGTGGGAGCGCGTGTGGGCTATGCAGCGTGACGAGGATACCGGTCTGATCAAGGACACCGACATCCCGGTGCCGCCGAAGTACAGCAGTGCCGACTTCCTCAAATCGTCGTACTGGTCCCACCGAGGGAAACTCGACGTGCCCAAGGAGCGGTTCATCTCCTACCCGGATGTCGGTCGCGACACCGACCCCACGCCGCTACTCGGTTGGGCCGGTTGGGATCACGCCCAGCAAGGCTTGGCACTGGCGACGATCTACGCGACCAGGGAGTCCGAGGGCATGGCATTGCCGTCGCTCGTTCCGGTGGTCGCCGGGATCGCCGAACTGCTGCCGTGGGTCAAGCAGTGGCATTCCGGTGTCGACCCGAATCTCGGGGTCGATCTCGCCGAGTATCTGGGCAATCAACTCGCCGAGAAGTCGACGGCGGTCGGTGTGCCGGTGCAGGATCTGGCCGCGTGGCGGCCGGAGAAGAAGACACGTGCTCGTAAGGCAGTTGCTCGAAAGGCAGGTCAATAGTGTTCCCCGGCACTTCCGGTTCCGCCCGTACCCTGCGGGAAACCTTCGACATCTCCGCATCGCGCGGCACGAACGACTACGTGCTGAAGCTGTCCGATTCGGTCGAAGTGGAACATCTTGCGGCGACAGTCGACTCGTATGTGGTCACGCCCGCGCTGAAGCACGCGTTCGATTCGGCGCTCGACGTGGTCGAAGAGGCGCTGCGCACCGGGGAGAACACGGCCGCCTTCCTGCACGGGTCGTTCGGCTCCGGTAAATCGCACTTCATGGCGATCCTGCACGGCATTCTCGGGCGCGTGCCCAAGGCGTTGTCGATAGCGGAGTTGCAGCCGGTCGTTGCCGAGCACGAGACAGTCGGCAAGGCGAAGCTGCTGCGCCTGACGTTCCATTTCCTGGAAGCCACCACGGTCGAATCCGCGTTGTTCGACCAGTACCTGCGCCAGATCGCGGCGCTGCACCCAGAGACGCTGCCGCCTATATTGCATTCCGCGGGTGGGCTTTTCGAAGACGCCGACAACCGTCGGCGCGAGGTGGGTGACGAGAAGTTCTTCGGCGCGCTCAACGCCACCGGAACTCCGCGGGCGAGCACCACCGTCGATTGGTCGGCACTCGGCCAGAAGAAGACAGCGTGGACTCCGGACACCTACGCTGCCGCGACCGCACCAAATGCTGCGCCCGCCGAGCGGTCGCATCTGCAGCAGGCGCTCGTCTCCACGTACTTCACCAGCTACTCGCGCAATACCGACTGGCTGTCCCTCGAGGACGGCCTCGCGGTGATCGCCGACCATGCCAAGTCGCTCGAGTACGACGGCGTGGTGCTGATGCTCGACGAACTCGTGCTGTGGCTGACCTTCCTCATCACCGAGCGTGAACGCTTCAATGCCGAGGTCCAGAAGATCACCAAGCTGGTCGAAACCAGCCGCGGCCGCCTCGCGGTGCCGGTGATCTCCTTTGTCGCACGCCAGCACAATCTCGCCGAATGGGTGGCGACCGGACCCGACGCCGGTGCGATCCAGCAGGCCGTCGAGCGGGCGTTCGCCCATCAGGAGGGCCGCTTCGGACTGGTGAAGTTGGGCGACGAGAACCTGCCTTACATCGCGCACAAACGACTGCTGAAACGGCGTGACACCGAGGCAGAGGCGGCGCTGGAAGCCGCGTTCTCGCGCCTGGACCGCAGCCCCCAGGTATGGGATGTGCTGCTGGACGGGGTGAACACCGACGACCGGCATCGCGGGGCCGACTCCGACGCGTTCAAGCTCACCTACCCGTTCTCCCCGGCGCTGATCGCCACATTGCGTGAGCTGTCCGGGCAGATGCAGCGCGAGCGCACCGCGCTCAAGGTGATGCAGCAAATGCTCGAGGACAATGCCGACCGGCTGACCATCGACAATGTCATTCCGGTGGGCGAAGCCTTCGACTACATCATCGACAGCGCCAATGCGACACCCATCAATGATGCCGCCGTGCACACCTTCAAGACCGCGCGCACCTTGTGGACGGACAAGCTGCGACCCTTGCTGTTCCGCAACGCGGGCGTCGACGAAACCACCTTGGACAAGGATGTTCCGCCGGGTCTGCGGGCCGATATCCGCATCGCCAAGACTCTGCTCATGTCCGCAGTGGCGCCAAATGTGCCCGCGCTCAAGCAGATCGACGCTTCGCGGTTGGCATCGCTGAATCATGGCAGCGTGATCAGCCTGATCCCGGGCGACCAGATCGGCCAGATCACCGGCAAGGTCAAGCAGTGGGCGGCGGAGATTCCGGAGCTGGCCGTCACCGCCGACGCCAACCCGATTATCTCGGTGACGCTGGAATCGGTGGACTACGAACGGATTGTGCGCCGTGCTCAGGCCGAGGATACCGACGGTCGCAGGCGTGAACTGATTCGTGAGCTGCTCGCCGAACAGCTCGGCGTGATCGGGGCCGAGCACACCGTCGACAATGCGCTGCTGCGGCAGCGGATCTGGCGCGGGACACAGCGTCATGTGGAGGTGGTGTTCGGCAACGTTCGTGACCACGGCTATCTGCCCGACGACGCGTTCCGGCCGTCGGGCGAGGGTGCGCTCCGCTTGATCGTGGATCTGCCGTTCGACGATCCGGGCCACACCACGGGTGAGGACCACGACCGCGTCGACGAACTGCTGCGCATCGAGCAGAAGCGATTCACCGTCGTCTGGCTACCGAAGTTCCTCAGCGAGAAGCAGACCCGTCAGCTGGGGCGGCTGGTCATCCTCAACTACGTGCTCGCCGGTGACCGGTGGGCCTCCTATGCCAACGAGCTCTCCGACGCCGATCGCGCTGCCGCTCGGTCGATCCTGCAACAGCAGCAGACCCAGGTGCGTTCGCAGTTGGGCAATGCCATCCAGGTCGCCTACGGGGTAGCGGCCGGTGCAAACTTCCCCGAGGGTCAGCCACCGCTGCGTTCGCTGCATGCCGGATTTGCTGTCCAGCCGCCCATCGGCCACGATCTCGGCGAAGCGGCGAACCGGTTGATCGACGCCGCCTTCACGGCGCTGTACCCGGACCACCCCGAGTTCACCCCGGCCGATCAACTCATCACCAGACGTCAGCTGAACACGGTCCTCGCCCGGATACGGGAGGCGCAGGCCGTGGTCGACGGGCGGAACCCGCTCGAACGCGGCGAACGCGAGATCGTTCGGCGGATCGTCGAATCGCTCGGCATCGCCCGCACCAACGACACCCACCTGCTGGCAGGTCCGGAGTATTTCGCCACGTGGCGTAACCGGATCACCCAGGAACTCTCCCGCGCACAGATCGACGAAGCCGACGACGTTCCCGTCGAGGAACTACGCAGCGCGATCGTCGAAAGCGGACCCAAACGCGGGCTGACCGACGACATGGTCGACCTCGTGGCCGGTGCCTGGGCCGCGCAGGGCAAGCGGTCCTGGTTCCTGCACTCCTCACCCATCGACGAACCCGGTATCGGTGAGTTCCGCCGGGGCATCGCGCTACGCCTCGAACCGCTGCCCGACCGGCAGGTGTGGACGCAGGCGTGCGCCCGATGGAAGATCCTCACCGGCCATCATGTGAACGACTACCTCACCGCAACGAATGTCGCCGCCTTCGTGCAGCATGTGCGTGACGATGCGGCCATCGGACGAGCGGACCGGTCACGGCTCATCGATGTGCTCGATCGCGCCTATGACCAGCTCCGGATCGAATCCGGCGAACGGCTGGTCCTCGCCCGCGAACTGAACACCATGCTGGATGCGCGGCTGAACCATCTCGACAACATCGCCGTGGTCGATGCGATCGCCACCACCCCACTCATCGGGACCGACCACGAGGCGGGACGAAGCCTGCGCAGCGCCGCCGCGGTCGCCGACACCGTGAGCCGATTCAACCTGTCGCGCTTCGATATCCTGCGCAATGCCGCCGAGGCAGGCGGCATTCGCGGCAGGCAGGCGGCAGCTACCCTGGAAGCCCTCGCCGACGCGTTCACCGAATATGAGCTCTCCCGCCCGCTCGTCGAGGCGCTGCGAGTCGCCGAGGAAGCACGTGACGCCTGGCTGGAATCAGGTGTCACGCAGACGTCGGAACCCCAGCCACAACCTGTGCACCCGCCGGCGCCGACAACGGATCCCACGTCGGACTCCGAGACGTCGCCGCGCACCATCACCATTCGAGGGCGCGGTGGATTCTCCGTTGTCGAGAAACAACTCATCGAGCTGCTCAATGACGACCCGGACGCCACATTCACCGTCATCATCACGAAGGTCGAGTCGTGACCGCAGCATCGGCGCTGCCCGACGCGGACATCGCGACCGTCCGCGGACAGATCGTCGGGCTGCAAGCCAAGAACTACCCGAACGGCGTGCTGGCGATCTCGGCATCGCCGGTGTGGTCGGGCCCCGAGCAATTCGACGTCGACGGCCAGACGGTGCGCGTCCGGGTGGCCCCCAGCGTGCTCGCGATTCGCGATGCACTCACCGAGCGCCATTCGGCCGATTGGATCGTGATCCTCACTGATCGCGAAGCCGCTGAACTCCCCGCGGGCATTCTCGAACACCTCATCGCCGGTCGCCTGTCGAATCTCGATCCATGGCCTGCACTGCGTGGGCTGTTCCGGGCGGCCCGCCAGGAATTCCATCTCCTGTCGCTGAGCAATGATGCGGCCAGAGCCGTGCTGCGCGACCTCGACGGAACGCTACCGCCCGCCCCGCGTGGCGTGCTCACCAACGACCACCTGTTCGCGAGCCTTTCCGCCCGCAACTTCGCGCTGAGTACCGGCGAATACACCCCGCACAACATCGCGCTGTGGTCGATGGACGCCGCGGCCACCGCACGATTCGACATCTGGCAACAGAGCACCGAACCTGCTCTGCTCGAGCAGTTCTACACCTGGATCGAGAATCGGCTCGGCCCGCTCGGCCCGACCCTCGTCGCGATCTGGCGCGCCAAGGGCCCCGGCGATCTCGTACCGCTCGGGCTGGTCGCGGCGCTGCTCGGCGACAGCAGCGCATCGTTTCCCGCACCGCGCGACATCACGGTCAAGGTCCGCACCCTGCTCGAGGTCGAACTCGGCGGGCGCACCCTGACCGAACAGCAGCTCACCGCCTGGGGCAATGCCGCGACCCTCGCGGTATCGGGCACCAATGCCCCCGACGATGTATTGCGCCGGGCCGAGAACGCAGTGCGCCGACTGCACGCGGAGCCGCTCGTCGCACGGTCGGATGTGCTCCCGATGGCGTTGGCGCCGCGGCTTTCCCAGTTCGCGTCAGCACTGGCGGCTGCCGTCGATTCCGAGAGTCTCGATGCCGCCGACAACGCATGGGCCGATGTCGTCGCACACCGGGCCGCGTATGCGGGCACGCCGGATGCGCCGCGCAATGTGCAGGTCGGTGCCGCCGCACTGCGCCTGTTACGGCGCCGTGGACTCGACTGGGCGACGCCCGGCGGACTCACGGACTGGGTGGCCTACTACCGCCAGGACCTGTCATGGGTGGACGACGCGGTCAACGATGCGTTCGTGGGGGCCGACGACAGCGACCTCGCCAGGGTTGCCAATCGAATCGTCACCGTCGTCCGCGCCCGGCGCGCGAAAGCCGATCGTCTGTTCGCGGGTCAGCTTCGGATCGAGGGCGGCCACCGCTCGACCTCGACTGATCTGCTCTACATCGAGGACGTCCTCGACCGCATCGTCAAACCGCTCACCGTGCCCGTCTCTGGGCCGACCGGCGGACTCCGTGGCATCGGGCAGGAGGCCCCGGATGCCTCGCCCGTTCTGCTGGTGATCGCCGACGGGATGAGCGCCGCAGTCTCGAATGAAGTGGTCGTCGACGCCTTGCGCCGCCACCGGCCCCAATGGCAGGAATGCCGATTCGCCGATGCCGACGGACCCTATGCCGCCCTCGCCGCCCTTCCGACTACCACTCGGTTCTCGCGGTGCTCGCTGCTGACCGGAGCACTCGCCGAGGGCGGTCAGGACAGGGAACGAACGGGATTTTCGAACTGGTTGCAGCACAACGGGTTGTACAAGCGCGGCCCAGTGCTCTTCCACAAGGGCGAGATGGACCTGATCGTCCGCAATCATTCGCTCGCGGACAACGTGCGTACGGCGATCGACGACACCGCAGGCCGGCCGGTCGTCGCCTGCGTGCTCAACGATATCGATGATGCGTTGGACCGCTCCGATCCCATCGGAACGACCTGGGGCACCACGAGTTTCAAACATCTGGATTCGTTGCTGAAAGCGGCCGCCGCGGTCGGTCGGACCGTCGTTCTGGTCAGCGATCACGGGCACGTCGTGGAACGCCGTGAACAACCCAGTGTCCAACGCGGACAGCAGGTCTCGGCGCGCTATCGGACCGCCGAAGATGCCGATCAGGAGGCGCGCGAAGACGAGGTGCACGTCACCGGCAACCGCGTGCTGTCCGGGAACCATCGCGCGATCCTCGCCGTGGACGAACAGCTTCGCTACACCGGCATGAAAGCGGGCTATCACGGTGGCGCGGCGCCGGCCGAGGTGGTGATCCCGGTGACAATCCTGGTGAACGGCTCGGTGCCCCAGCATCTCGGGCTCGAGGTGGTCCCGCCGCAGCAGCCTGCGTGGTGGGAGGCCGAGCGCCTGATCACCGAACCGACTCCGGCTCCGGTGACGAGCAAGCCAGTGAAGCGCCCGAAACCGGCCGCCTCGCCGAATTCGGCTGCCCACACCGACGGACTGTTCGAGGTGGGCACGCCGACGAGAGCAACTAAGCCGGCGCCTGCCGAACGGGATCGGGTCGCCGAGTTGCTCGGCAGCGAACTGTTCAAACAGCAGTATCAGCTGTTCCGGCCGAAGTTCACGAAAGCGACGATCGGCGGGCTCCTGCAGGAGCTCATCGACAGCAACAATCGAATGCCGTCGAGTCGCGCGGCCGAGGTCCTCGGGGTCAAGGCCACGCGCGCACGTGCCGCGATCGCCGTCCTCGCGCAGGTACTCAACACCGATGGTGTGGTAGTGCTGTCCGACACCGGGATCGAGGTCGAGCTCGAATCCGGGTTGATGTTCGAACAGTACGGAGTGGCGCCGTGACGGGACTTTCGCCGGTGCGGCGGCGCGAGATTCTGCAGGCACTGCGACAGGGAACCGTCCCTGCCGGGAGCCTCGACGTGCTCGCCGTCGGCATCGACCGGTTCGCACCGACCGTCGACGAGGATCTCGACGCCGTCGCGGCAGGCGGGTCGATGTTCAAGGCCGTGCGTGGTGAGTACGGCTCCGGCAAGACGTTCTTCGCGCGATGGCTTCAACAGCGGGCGATGCGCCGCGGGCTCGCCGTCGCCGAGGTACAGATCAGCGAACTCGAAACCCCGCTGCACAAGCTCGAAACGGTGTATCGACGAACCACCGAATCACTCCGTACCGCGGCATTCGCGCCCTCGGCATTCCGAAATGTGCTCGACGCCTGGCTGTTCGGCGTCGAGGAAGACGCGGCTGCAGCGGCCGGTGTGGACGAGGCGACCACCGCGCAGGTCGATGCCTTGCTCGAGCAGCGCCTCGCGACCGTCGCCTCGGCGACTCCGGTGTATCCGATGGTGCTGCGCGCCTACCGCGCCGCCCTCGCCGACGGCGATGCGGCGACCGCCGACGCCTTGGTCGCGTGGCTCGGCGGACAACCACACGTGGGTGCCGCCGCCAAGCGGGCGGCCGGGGTACGGCAGGAGGTCGACCACTTCCTGGCGATGGGGTTCCTGCAGGGGCTGCTCGCGGTATTGGACGGCGCACGGCATCCAGGTCTGCTCTTGGTGATCGACGAAGTCGAGACACTACAGCGGATGCGTTCGGACAGTCGAGCCAAAGCACTCAATGCGCTGCGGCAGTGGATCGATGAACTCGACTCCGGTCGCTACCCCGGCCTGTATCTGCTCATCACCGGTACCCCGGCATTCTTCGACGGTCGGCTCGGGATCCAGTCACTGCCGCCGCTCGCGCAGCGGCTACATACCGACTTCACCACCGACGCCCGGTTCGACAACCCTCGTGCGCCGCAGGTTCGCTTGGCAGGCTTCGATCTCGACCGACTCGTGGAGGTGGGTATGCGCGTTCGGACGGTGTACGCGGACGGGGCGTCCGCTCCCGAGCGGATTCGGGTGCTGGTCGACGATGTCTACCTCCGCGATCTTGCCTCGGCCGTCGCCGGAAAACTCGGTGGGCAAGTCGGTATCTCGCCGCGGTTGTTCTTGAAGAAGCTGGTTCTCGACGTTCTCGACCGAGTGGATCAGTTCCCCGACTTCGATCCGCGCAAGCATTACGCGCTGACTGTCGCGACTACGGAACTCACCGATACCGAACGTGCTGCGGTCAGCGCCGACGACGTGGAGCTCTAGGTGAGCGGCTTCGACCGGCTCGATCCTGCGCTGCAGCACCACATCGTCAACACGCTCGGGTGGCCCGGACTGCGGCCGCTCCAGGACGAGTCTGTCGAGACTATCGCCAGCGGCGGGGACGCCGTTCTGCTCGCGCCCACGGCTGGCGGCAAGACTGAAGCCGCGATATTCCCGTTGCTCACACGCATGCAAACCGAGCGATGGACTGGAATCTCGGTCCTGTACCTCTGCCCCTTGAAGGCGTTGCTCAACAACCTGCAGCCAAGGTTGGCCGAGTACGCCGAATGGGTCGGCCGCTCCGCAATGATCTGGCACGGTGATGTGAGCCAATCCGTGCGCGGGCGTATCAAGCTCGATCGACCTGACGTCTTACTCACCACTCCCGAATCACTCGAGTCGATGCTGGTGTCCGAAAGCGTCGACGCGAGCGAACTGCTCGGGGGGGTCCGGTCTGTCGTGGTGGACGAGGTGCACGCATTCGCCGGGGACGACCGCGGATGGCACCTGCTGGCAGTACTCGCGCGACTCGAAACCCTTATGGGGCGACGGTTGCAGCGAGTCGGTATGTCGGCCACTGTAGGCAACCCAGATGAGCTGCTGAGCTGGCTGCAGGGGGGATCCCCCGGGCATGGCCGCGTCATTTCTCCCGCAGTGTCGGGCAGCAATGCGATCCCTGATATCACCGTCGATTCGGTGGGAAGCGTAGAAAACGCAGCGAAAGTAATTTCTGCGCTGCATGCAGGTGAAAAGCGCTTGGTGTTCGTAGATTCCCGGCGCCTCGCCGAGGAGCTGGGCACCCAATTACGACATCGTGGTATCACCACCTTCATTTCGCATTCGTCACTGTCGGCCACTGAGCGTCGTGAATCGGAGCAGGCGTTCGCGGAGGCTCGGGATTGCGTAATCGTGGCCACCTCCACTCTCGAACTGGGCATCGATGTAGGCGATCTGGATCGAGTCATTCAGATCAATGCGCCGCGAACTGTCTCGTCGTTCCTTCAGCGGCTCGGACGCACCGGACGCCGCGCTGGAACAACTCGCAACTGCTTGTTCCTCGGTGTCACCGACCAAGCCGTCCTCGACATACTCGGAATACTGCATTGCTGGTCGTCGGGTTGGGTCGAGCCCGTAATCGCTACGCCTGAACCACGACATATTGCCGCCCAACAATTGCTCGCGGCTGCACTTCAGACTCGCCGGGTGCCGCTTCGACACTGGCAGCAGGCGTGGGGAGCCCTTCCATTGTTCGGGAACGACGGACAACAGATCTTCGACCACCTACTCACCGAAGGCTTCCTCGAACACGACGCCGGCACCGCATTCATCGGCCCCGAAGCAGAGAAGCATTTCGGCCGCAGACATTTCATGGACCTACTTGCAGTGTTCACCGCCGCTCCGGAGTTCACCGTGCTCGCAGGACGACAGGAGGTCGGCTTCGTAGAAACCAGTGTCCTGACCGACGATGTCAGTGGGCCACGAATCCTACTGCTAGCCGGTCGATCGTGGAAGGTCACCCACATAGACTGGAAACGGCGACAGGTTTACGTCGAAACGACTGAGGCGCCCGGTCGCGCTAAGTGGAGTTCCGCTCCTGACGGGGCTTCATTCGCCGTTACCCGCGGGATCAGGGAGGTGCTCCTCGGCGCTCGGCCGTTAGGCGTAACGCTCACCAAACGCGCATCGTCAACCCTCGATGACCTGCGACTACAACGAAGCAACCACATCATCGACGATGCATTTGTCATCGCCCGAGACCATCGAGATGATTGGCGATGGTGGACTTGGGCCGGAACAAGGGTCAACCGGACCATTGCGGCATGGGCACCCGAGCTGGTGCCGTCTCGCCAGCGAATCGCCCCCGAGTCACTCCGCCTTCACCCGGATCTCACGGTTGCCGATATTCACGCAGGGCTGAATAAGCTCCGGACGTCCGATTACCGGCCGTTACCTGGTGTGGACGCGAACGCGCTACGCGGATTGAAGTTCTCGGCGGCACTTCCCGAGCCTCTTGCCTGCGCGACACTCGGCGCGCGGATGTCGGATGCCGAAGGAGCGCTGGTAGTGCTGAGTGAGAAGGCTGAGATCAACGCAGTCGCGCAAGCATGACTGGCTGTGCCATCCAGCACTTAGCCGAGGTCCGCTCCCCCGCCGGGCCAAACCACCTGGCACAGATGACTTTTCAAAATCTATTCGTGCGAATAGCTCGACATATTGTTCCATACTCGCGCAGCATTTGCGATCAGTCCCACATTCCGCCGCGAGGTGTCGATGCCGCGATGCTACCGAATGACCGCGGCGGCGGCGCGGAGGTGAAGATCGCTACGCGGAGTGGGATCAGACAGCGAAGGCAAGTAGTGCGTCGGTCGTGGTAGTGGGCAGCGTCGAGGACGCTCGACCCGGTGGACAGCATTGGTGACAACATCGGCTTCGAGACCGGCCAACGGCCTGGCGGGATGGTCGTTCCTCAGCGCGTAAGGTCGGCCAAACGGATGTCCAGCATGACCGGGACGGTAACGGTCAGACGATCGCGGTACACACCGGTGGCCACGTAGAAGCCGGTTGTGTCATCGAGTTCGTAGGTGTGCACTACCGGCTGTCCCGCTTCGTCCTCGATACGCCAGAAATGCCGTAGGTCTGCCTCGGCGTACAGACGGGGCTTGTAGCGCCGATCCCGGTCTTCGGACTCTGCCGAGACAATCTCGACAACCAGTTCGACTTCCTCGGGCAGGAAGCGCGTGCGGTCCGGGGAGTAGGGGACACGCGCAGCAATGATGTCCGGCTCAGGCCGACTCCGATTGTTCAATTTTATGGTCATCTGCGCTTCGACAGTCCGCTCCGGGGGCACTACCAGCTCCAACGCGGCGGTGAGCCTGCGAATCACTCGGTCGTGCCAACTCCGCTGAGGGGACATGTTGAAGATCAACGCTCCATCGAGCAGCTCGGTGTGGCGGGGGGCTTCGGGAGGCAGTAGATCGAGATCATCGGCTTCCCAGCCGCTGTCGCGCGGCGGGTACATCCACTGCGGAATCGCGGTGCTCAATGAAACGCTCCTTCCGCTCGGGCCGACCTGTGAGTGCCTCAACCGATCCCCGCAAGTCTAGAGGTCGCCCAACAGCTCGTCCATCACCGACTCCTCATGGACCGCCTGGTCGGCATGCTCCATTTCAACCTGTAAACCAAGATCCCACGACGTCATCACGGGGCGACCACTGAGCGGAATACGCGGGATGCCTGAGGATACTGCGCGCAGATAGTCCTCGGCACCCATTCGCCACGGCTCGGCGCCTGCGGCGATCAGGCGACCGGCGATCGCTACCCCAGGCCAATCGAAATCGCCGTGGTATCGGAGACGCACTCGTTCGGCCAGGAGCTGACCAGCCGACGACGGATTCCCGCTGAAACACACCGCTGGCCGAGCGATGCCGGATTCGGCGATGCGCTGCAGCACCTGAGGGTTCTCGCACCCGCTTATGGTCGCTGTGGCTGGAACCAACCGGTGCGGCGCGACCGCCAGCTCCGCCAAGGTCAGGTGGCTGATCAAGCCCAGATCCGCCCGAACATTCATCATCCTGGACCATGGGTCGTTGCCCGGCGGACGGAACCCCCAGGTGAGAACCGTCCCCGAGATCCTGTCCACCGACACATCTACTTGTTCCCACAGTTCGATGCGGTCTCGCGGCGTCTCGGGATCCTCGATATCGAGCGCGAAACTCAAGCCCCGCACAGCCATCCGACCGGCGAGCTGGTCCGAATCGAGGGCGTGCGAGGAGCCACCGACAGTGTTCGCCAACTCACCGAGCATCCGCCGGGATCGTGGGTCCGCCAACACAATCGCGAGCGCCCGGGCCGCGATGTCGAACTCGGCTACGGCATGATCGCCACCGCGAACCAACAACGTGGAATGGTGCAACCATTCGACCCATGACCGCGCCCAGGCCGCTGCACCGAAACCATTGTCGGACAGTGACGTTTCGACATCGCACCACAATTGTTGCAACGTATCGCCGCGCGCCAACCGCTCCGACGGACGATCCCGCAACGAACCACCGGTGAGTTGGGCGACGACTGGAACCAGCCCACTGCGGGCAGCGCTGTTTCGTAGTGCCGCGTCGAGATCATCGAGCCGCAACCTTCGGCGACCCGCGAGCGTACGCTGCCCGAGGAGGCCTGAGAGTCGCTGTGCGGCCTCATCATCCAAGTTGACAGTCACCGTTCCCGCGATCTTGTGCCCGGTGGTTTCCAACCGCCTTCGTACCCGTATCCACAGGTCGGCCAAAGCTGGGTCGGACAGGTACTGCCGGGTCTTCTCCGGCATAGTCATGCGGGTCGCACCACCTGCATGAAGGTCTTCTTCCGTCCATTCCATTGGATCCAAGTGGGGATCACCGCGCTACCACCGATGCGGCGAATTTCGTAGATGTCGAGCGCAGGCACCTCCGGCACGGTCCCCCACAGCGCATGCCCGGTCATCACGAAATCGATGTCCATACGCACAAGCAGGCCCATCAGCTCACCGATCGCACGCTCGTCGACCTTGGCGAAAGCATCATCGAGCAGGACCAGCCGCAGCGCTTGATCACTCGACGGTAGACCGGACAGGAAGCCGTCAGCCGCGGCGAACAACGCCACGTAGGACACGAAGCGTGTCTCACCTTGGGAAATTTTGGCGCGCTTGGAGATTCGGCGTCGTTGGTTGGACTCGGGGCCGAGGATGGTCACCTCGACGGCGTGCCATACGCGATAGTCGAGGGCCGTCCGAAGATGCGCGGTGTAGCCGACCGACGAGTCCGCGGCGTGCAGCTGTTCGACGCGGTGGCGAATCAAAGCGACAAGTTCCTCGTCACCGTCATCGGAACGAACAGCGTCGTTTGTCTTGACCAGTCCGATCAGACGCTGCAGCTCGGGGTCGGCCGTGTCGAGTGACCATGCGATCGAGACACCGATGCCATGGCTGGTCCGAACACCTGCAAGGCTGCCATCCATCGCTTTCATCAACGCGTCGGCCTGCTCGACCCGCCGGCGGAGCTCGTCGGCGACGCCACCGAGTACGAACTCGGTGAACACCTTTCGCTCCCGTTCGGACAACGCGGCCCTGCCCTGCTCGTCACGACGGATCAGATAATTGAGGACCGCTGTGCAATCGTGGTGCTCCTCCGCACCTTCGATGTGCACGAGGTAGACGTCCGATTCCACATGATGGGTGACGTCGAGCTGCCCGCTCACCCCCGTCTCGAAACGCCTGAGCGCGGCGATCAGCTGATTGAGCCCGACAGGCTTCGACACTTTCCACGCGGTTCGCGCTACGCGAATGACCCCGCGGATGCGCTCCCGGTCCGTAACGTCAGCGACGCGCTCCACATCGACCTCCGAAGCTGCCGCCGCCAGACCGGGCAACCGAAGTCGGGCGTCGAAAGCGATTCCAGTCGTGCGCAACTCGTCAATTCGATGGCGCACTTCTTCTTCGGCCAGGTCGCGATTATGTTCGGCCAAGGTGCACTTCGAGATTAGGCTGGTCTTCCTACGACCGAGATCGTCGAGCTTGGTCATGGTATTTTTCTGTGCCTTCTTGCTACGACCCAGCTCGTCGAGAATTTCCCGCACCGAGAGGTCGAGCGCCGCATGTCGAGCGGCGACATCGCTGGCATCCCTCACCCAATCGCGCCGCCGACTCTCTGCCTCGAGTTCCGCTGTTTCCCGCTGAGTCTGCGCGTCGGCGTGTTGTTCAGGCAGGCCAATGAGGCGGTTGGCCACTTTGATTGTCTCCTGGATCGACTTTTCCAGTGCGCGGCAGGATTGCTCAGCGTTTCGGCATTGCTTTTCGATGGCCGCCAGCTGCTCGACCGCAACGGGCAGACCGGCACTGTCACACTGTCTGCTGTGTGTCTGAAATTCCTTGCTCCATCCCGCCCGAGCTTCGGTTGCCGTGCGCCGTTGCGTGTGTGCGTCCTCCTCAGCTTCAGCCGCGCGTCGCTCCGCCAGCCGTGCGGCCTGCCTTTGCAAAGCCAGCTTGCGTGTACGTGGAGCAGTCGCGAGGTGTGAATCGAGTTCGCCCCTGCGCCGGTTTATCTCGGCGTGGGCCGCCTTGCGGTCCTCCGCCGCAGTTGTGAGCTCATCGAGTTGGATTTCGATGTGCGCGAGTTCTGCCTCGCGGTTCGCGGCGCGCGCGGCACCACCGATGTAGAGCGCCTTGGGTTGCGTGTGGCGTCCGGACAGAGATCCGTTTTGCCAGCTGCCATCGGTGCCGATCGTGGCCCGGCTATTTTGATCGTGAAGACCGACACGGGCCAGAATCGACGCGATCAGGTCGGAGGGAACATCGGCCGCAGGATCAGGGCACAGTGCCGTCGACAACGGTGAGTTGGCGACCGTCTCGATCGGTGTCAGCAGAATCTCGCCGTCTTCGGCCTGGACCGTAGCGTCCAGTGCGACTGTCGCAGTGAGTAACCCGGAGGCGAGCAGCGCGGCTTCGATTCCAGCGCGTTCCTCGGCGGTGAGATGTGGTTGGAAGTCGACGGCAGACCACAGCGGAACTCCGGAGTGCACACGGTGCAACGGCCCAACCGGAGGTTCGGGGTCGTGCTCGTCCAGTAGCTCACCGCGGCGAGTGGACAGGTCGACTCGGCGGAGATCGTCGGCACGCTGCTCGTCAACCAAGCCCCGGCTCTGAACAGCTAGTTCTTCTCTGACCGGTATGGCGGCACGCTCAGGTGCGGCATCGAGTTCGTCGAGAACGTCATCGGATTCCGAATCCCCACAGAGCGCTTCGAGATCGACAGTCAGCACCTCCGACACTGCCGGTGGCCATGCGGCCCCCGGAATGATGCGCGTCGTGTCAGGTGCCGAAACCCATTCTCGCCAGCGTCTATTCAGATCGATCGCCAGTTCGTCACGCTCCTGCGCGCTTCGGGTCGCGCCATTTCGCTGGGATTCAGCGGCCCCTTCCGCTTCCTCTGCTCGATTCTCCTGGTCCAGCACCCGTGCCAGCGTCGAGTCGAGCCGGCGGGCCTCGGCTATTCGACGCTCGACGAGGCGCCCACGCTGGTATGCCGCCTCCGCGGACCGCCTCGCGGATTCAGCCGCATGTGACAGGTCAGACGGCTCCAGTGTCCAAGCAGGCAGGCTCGGTCGGGTGATCGATACCGGCGGACCATCCAAGGAATCCATCACCACAGCCGTTACGGCACCGGCAGTGGCCCGATCGCAATTGAAGGTGTCGGGCAGTTCACCAGTGGTCAGTCCGATGTCGACTAGACCGTCCTTCGCGGCACTCAGCAGGGACACAGCTTCACGGACCGCGGTGTCAACCGCTCCCAACCCCCGCTCAACGGACTCGACCAGGGCCTGCTCGGCTCCGCGCGCACGCTCCGCATCAACCAAGGCCGTGTCGGCGATTCTGCGCAGCAACAGAACCTGCTCATCCCGCAACTTCAGATCGTCAGCGTCGGCCAATTCAGGACGATCGCTCAGGACCTCGATAGCACCCTTCAGGGTGTCCCGCTCTTCGGTTAGTTCGCTGATCTGCTGATTGACTGAAGTCTGCTCACCGGCCAGCTCGGCAGCCTCGGTGATTCGATCCCTATGGGCACCAACCGCCCCGTCGACCGCGTCGATCACCCCCTCCAGAGAAGCAGCACCCGCGGTGAGCGTCGTTGCCGCATACCGCCGGTACACGTCATGGAATTCCCGTGCGTGTTCGAGCGTGTCCGACAGTCGCGATTGAGCCAGCCTGGTCTCGGACAAATCATCGAGGCGGTCACCAGCGGCTTCCAGCATCTGCTCGCTCAGCGGTGGCAACGCATCAGAGAGGATCTGCGGCAACTTGCCCTCGTCGATGCGATTGCCGACGTCCGGGGACCGCAAAGTGTGCAGCAATTGCATGAGGCCGGTGAACCGGTCCCGGCCGAATTCTCCGTGCAGGCCGAACACCCTGGTGCGGACGGCCTCCCGATGCTGCTCGGCATCGCCGAGTCGGTGCGCACCGACCAGCTCGGCGAGTTGATCACGCGCCAGCGGTTCCCGGTTGTCGGCGACAAGGTTCAGGTCGTGCCCGACGCGCCGCTCGGTGGTGAAGTAGTTGACCTCGCTGCGTTTGGCAGACGCGCTGTATCGAATGTGCGCGCCCAGAGTGAGAAATGCTCCGGGCCTGGACAGTTCGAGCCAGAGGTAGCCCACCCGGTTGGTCTGGTTCCCGATTCCGGTGTGCATGAGTTCGTCGAGACTGACCTTTTGCGAACCAGTCGCATCCATGCGGCGGCGGTCGGCGTCGAGCAGGAAAGGCAACAGCATCTCCAACGCCCGGGATTTGCCGGAGCCGTTCGAGCCACGCAGGATCAGGCGTCCGCCGGAGAGCGTGAACTCGGTGTCGATGTAGTGCCAAACATTCACCATGCCCGCGCGAGACATCCGCCAGCGGTTCTCGAAATCCTTCGAACCGGTTGTGGTCATCGAATTCCCCTCAGTCGAAAGTCAGTTGTGTGCCAACGGCTTTGGGCTGTGGGCGGTAGCGGGCGGCGGCGGCATTCAGTACGAGAACATCCGGTGTCGATTCGGCCAGTCGCAACGCCGTCAGGAGCGCAACGGTGTCATCGCGCAGTACCTCCGGCGCGTCGGCATATTCGGATCTCCAGGCGCGCCCGTATGCGCGGACCAGATCGGCAAGTACGGAATCGACCACCGGCCAGGCGAATTCCATGCTGCCTGCGGTGCTGTCGTCCATTAGGTCGAGTAACGCGCCGATCAGGAGCAAGGCAGCCTGCTTGGCACTTCCCGTCCCTGGGAACTCGATATCCGACAACGATGCCGCCGGGTCATATCCCAGTGCACCTTCCGCGCGGACCTCGAGTACCAAACCAAACGCGTCACCCAACATTCGAGTCAGCTCGGACCGCTCACGGGAAAGAACGTCGAGCTCGTCGGGATCGAGATCGGACCGCAGGACAACTGGTTCCTCCACCAGACGGCGCCTCAACCTGCGACGAGGCGAGTCCGGCTCCGGTGTCAACAAATCGTGGCGGTCGGCACCTGAGCCGATCGGTCGCGTCAGCAGGTGCGGCAGCAGCGGACGACAGATCGTGAGCAGCGCTTCCTCCGCCGACTCGCCCCACTGCGCAACAGTGCCGTCCACCTCGGTCAAGACGCCCCACTCGAGCAGCACCGCTAAGGCTGCGACCACCAGTCGACGATCGGCGATACTGTCCGACAACGGGATCTCTTGCTGGGCCGCATCGGTGCGCATTTGGGTGACAAGAGCCGACAGCAGGATCTGCTCGCCTACCCCAGGAGCTAGCAGTGCACTGCACGCGAGGGCGAGAAGCGTGTAGCCCCTGGCACCGAACGGGGTCCCGTTGCGACGATTCACCACTCGCTGCGCGGCACTGTGTTCCGGCGGCGATTTCGCCAGCCGCGCGAAACTTGCCTCGACCACGAGGTGGTATCCGACGTTGGTAGCGAACAATTTTCGAAGGGTCGCCGCGTGCTTGCGAATTACCGACATCGACTCCGGTGATCGCGCGACAGTGACGATCGGCGTCCGCAGCAAGATCCGCGCTGCCTCGCGGATCTCTGCGGCATCCTGCCTGCTGGTGGCAAGGGTTCTGTCCGAGCTGGTCATTGGGCCTGCTCCCACGGAATCTCGTCGACCGGACTAAACCTGAGCTGATACCCATGAACAACCAGGGAGCCGTCGGTCGAGGTAACCGTCGTCGAACCTCCCGGTGTCGCGTGCAGAATCACGCCGAGATCATGATTCATGATGGACCCGGGCGCTGCAGGGTCCGGTGTTGCCGCAAGGAGGCGGGCGAGTTCGTCCAGCAGCACGGTTCGGGCGTGTGGCGACAAGTTCCCACCGTCAAGTTGTCCCGCAGCGGCGAGTTCAGCGGACACCTCGGCATTGCGCGCCGCTTCGACACGAACGGCGGCTTCGACCATCGCTCGGTCGGCACTGATATCGGGTACTCGGGCCGAGCGCCCCTTCACGGCCCGAGTACCTCTCTCCCGCAACGAAACCGGCACGTCGATGGAGTCCGAAGCGGCCCAAGAAGTCATTGGTCCGATCCTGGGGTCGGGTTCTTCCGGCCCGAGTGACAGATGCCGTGTCGACCAGGCACCGAACGCTGCGGCGAAGATCCGATGGGCTTCGCTGTCTCCGGACTGATTGAGCCAACCCGCCAGTCGCAACAGATCGGCACGCCGGGAGAAGCCCGTCGAGGAGGGGTGCAGCATTCGCTTGGCGTTGACAAGCAGCTGGCCCAACGCCTGACCGGCGGCGGCACGCAGCTGTGCCGGGCCCGAATCCTGACCTGAGCCGGTGTACCACTGCCGCAATTGCTCCCAGTCCGAACGGCTGCGACCGCCTGAACGTTCTACTGCTGCGAGATCGCCCAGATCCAACCGGGGCACCGAATCCAGCACGGCCAGAATCTCATCCAGATTCTTCGACACCGCTGTAAGCCTGTGCGCGATCAACGGTGCGTGCCGGTTCACATCCGCGGTGATCAGGTCGACATAGTCCAGCAGCAGTCCCTTGAACTGTGCGTACTCCGCTCCTTGTAGGTCGAAGCGGCTCAGCACTCCGGCTAGGTAGGCGTAGAAGTCTGTGACACTGGCAGTGAAGAGCCGCTGATTGTTGAAGATCGTCGTCACGATGCCGGCCAACCGATCGGCTCGATCCGGGGACCTCGGGAGCCCGACGATGTTCACGACTTCCAACAGCGATTCGGCGATCTCGCCGAGGAGTTCCCGCGCGACCTCCCGTGCGCCATCGGCGGCCTCCATGATTTCCACGGCGCTGCGATGGACCCGACCGCCGAGACTCGACACCTGGTACCGCGAGCGCGCCCGCAGGTAGTCCTGCACTGTGGTCACCCGGGCATCACGCAACGACGGCACCAGATTTCCCCACCGCACCAACTGCCGGCACCGCGACTCGACGACATCCGGGTCGAGCAGTACGCCGTCACGAGCGAGTTGCTCGGCCGCGGTGGTCGCCGACATGTCCGCCAGGAGGGACGCCGTGAATCGCGTCATGATCGCGACGTATTCGCCTCGCTCCTCGGCGGAGAGGTAGCGGAAGAGATCTAGATGCGCAGGTGTGGAACTCGACATGGCGAACCTAATCCAGGTGGGTTGCTGTTGGCGTCACCGTAGAGTGGACCACTGACAGGCGGCGAAAGTTCGATTGTCGACTCATTGGTCCTCCCCGTCGACAGGATCGACTCCAACCAGGCTTTTCTGCTGCGCAGCAGCCACTTCCAGTCATCCGGGCAACCTCATGCATACACCAAACATCGATCGAAATCGAGGAGTCGAGGAGTCGTCAGCGTCGTCGACCCGGCCAGGAACCCGGGCCCAATCCCGTTATAGCGTCGGCCAATTGGGCGATCGGTTGCACGGAACATACCTTGATGCACTGGCGACGCCGACGACCACGTTGGCGGAAATCGAATACTTCCTCCGACAGCAGTATCTTCGCCGCGATGGAAATAGAAGTAGCCGCTGTCGCCGCGAATGGCGAACCAGCTCACATACCTCGAAGTCGGCGGCGCGACGGGCTGATCGACGTAAGCCAGGTCGGCAACGGTTCGCGGGCGGCGAGCCACGCCTCGGGCAACCCGGTTCCAGTTGCGGCGCCGGTGTAAGCGGCGACGATTCCCCCAACAATCGCGCAAGTGGTATCGATGTCGCCGTCCGCTTCGATGCAGGCGGTGATGGCTGCCGGGTAGTCGTTCAAATTTGTAGCAGCGGACCACAATCCGAACGGCACCGTGTCTTGTGCCGTCACCCGGGATCCGTTGCCCAGTTCGTATGCGGCCTCGGCGATGGTTGCGCCGAGCAGAGCACGAGCAAGACGGACGCCGCGCGTCGTCTCGCCGTGTTCGAGACGGTCCAGGACAGCGGTGAGGAATTCCAGTGCAGTGGGTACGTTTTGGGTGCGGCGGGCGTGAGCGGCCTGCCCCGCAGCGATCGCCACCGCGACCGCGCCGATCACTCCTTCGGGGTGCATGTGGGTTACCTGTGCCGACCGAACTGCTTCGGTGACAACCCGTTGTGGATCGTCGCAGTAGTACGCACCTAGCGGGGCGACCCGCATGGCCGCACCGTTGCCGCACGAACCCTGACCTTCGAACGCCGCTGCGGCTGCCTCTCGCCAGTGCGTGCCGTTGCGAATACGTCGAAGCGTCGTGACCGTCGCGTGCCCGTAGTCACGCTCCGGAGAGAAGCGGCGCGCGAAACCCGCGGCCAGCCGATCCTGGTCGGTGCGCTGGTGGCGGCGCAGTTCCGCGACGAGGCCGCAAGCCATCTCGGTGTCGTCGGTCCAGTCCCATGGCCCTGGTGGAGGGCTGCCCGACCGAAGATTCGGGAGCGACCTGCCCATTATGAAGAACTGCGCCCCCAGCGCATCGCCGACAGAGAGCCCATCGAGCGAATCGAGCATCAGTTCGACACGACCGATGGCGGGTTCCGAACGCCCTCTCCATCCCATCACGGTATCGACAAACCTCCGGGTCCGGCTGCACAGGCCAGCTGAACTGTACTTATCGCGATGTACGCGGACACCGTGTTACCAGGGGATGATGATCGGATTGTCGATGGGATCGAACACTCGGGGACCATCAGTGGCAGCCAGAAGACTTCGCTATCGCAGTGGGCAACCGGCGCGTCGTTCTCGGCTAGCCTCAATCTACGCCGCCTAGCCATTTGTTCGTCGCCATACGCCGTCGGCACCGACCCCCAGCTTCGTCTTCGGTACGTTCGGAGTCCCGGCAGTAGTGACGCCGTGTGCTCATACGGATGTCCTTACAGTCCCAACAAGCCGGCCAGCACAGGGATGGCAGCCAATCAGCCATCAGGCAATCAGATCGACCATAGGCTCGGCAAGTTCGGCGCTCACGCTCCCAACAGCCGTACCGGCCTGCGACTGTGCGGATCTCCCCAAACATCGTTCACCCCAGCACCTGCTTCCGGGCTAAGAGAACGCCCGCCGCTGTATCCACCACGCTGGCGTCAGTCCTCCCCCGTGCCAACCACCCGAGGTCAAGCAATGCCGTACCGAGCAACCGAATGCACTCATCATGACCCGCGAGCGCCGCGGTAACTATGAGCCGTTCGACGTACTTGCCAACCGCATCTGGGCCGACTGCGTAGTCGCCGATCGCACTATCGCTGATGAGATCTGCCGCACTCCGCTCGCAAAGATCTGCTCGTCGTTCACGTACGACCCGCCTCCGAGGCTCGCATGATGCGCCTGGACCAGAAACGTTGCCACGACAGTCCTCTCACGCACAGAAGAGCCAATGACACTGCACACAAGGGATTCCGTGAACAAGATTCGTCCCGTCCGGCCGCATCCTCACCGAGGAACGAAAAACCGGTGCCATTGACGCGAGCCAGTCCCGGAATGCCCGTTCGATCTGGGAGACTTAACAATCTCATATCACCATTCAGTCACGCGGCGCATAGGGAAGCTGTAGGCCAGCTTTCTTCATCATATCCTCATATGAATTCTGCATTGCGGAAAATTGCAAAAGCAATTCATGAGCGACGAATTTAGCTTCTTCGATGTCATCACCAGAAAGGAGTTCTTCAACTTCGCGAAGATCGGACACGATAATACTCAAGGAATCACCCTGCAGAAGAAATCCGGGAAACTTTCGACCCGCCCACTTCACCAGGGAAAAATCACCCTGCGTTTCGATGATCTCAGCGGAATGCGTCATTTGATCCTCAGTTCGGATAGAAGGTTACGTACGGTGCGCCCTCAACAAGGCCTCCGGTAAATATATCAACCCTGCGCCCTACGCCCAACTCGTGAGATCCCTGCGGCAGCGACCCTTGTATCCTACTCCTCGTCCGCGAATTGATATCAGATATCACATAGTCCCAGTCGGAATATCCACCCGCAGTTCCTGCAGCCCGACTACCGACAACGTTGATCTCGACGCCTCTCGAATTTGCCGCATTCTGAATTCTGCGAGCATCGTTTGGCGAAATATTGTCAATATGTCCGCCGTTGCCAAAAGAGGGTGGTCGAGGTTCAGACTGCGAACCTCCGCCCGCAGTTGAACAGGAAAGCCCCAGCGGGTCGATCCAGCTGGTTGGATTGTGGGGATAAGTATTGGGATTGGGCGCCGGCTGCAATCCCAGAGGGTCCTGGGTCAGGTATCTGCCGGACGTTGGGTCGTAGTAGCGTTGATAGTTGTAATGTAGCCCAGTTTCATCATCGAACTGCTGACCAGGAAATCGGATTGAAGTTCCGCCCATACCTGACCATTGAGTCCTTCCCCAAAGGTCGACTTCCGCGGATGCAGAAATTTCATTCCGCTCCACATCGACCATTTCAGTAGGAGTACCAACGATGTCAGTGGCTATCGCGTGAAAATGCCAACCTTGGTCAACCTGGCCTATGGGGATAATGGTTTCAGAGACAGGAGTGTATGTATCCGGCTGGTAATCCCAGGAGCTGATCGATGTCGGTGTTGATTCTTCGACGAGAAGGGAGCGATCCCAGGTGTATTCGTGGAGCTTGATTACCGATTTTTCGTCCGCCAGCAAGGTCTTTGTTGCACGCCTACCGTGAGCATCGTAGGAATACCGCCACCACTGTTGGTCTGCCGTGAAAACATCGGTGAGTTGATCGAAGGCATTGTATCGGAAATGCCAGAGTGAGGGTTTTCGGGATATCCGACTAGTACTTTTCCGGACCAGCCGTCCGGCAGCGTCGTAGTGGTATCTCGTGCGGCCGCGCCGAGTCAACAAATTTCTATCGTACTCATGTTGCACGCCCTCGCTATTGACTGGAATAGAGGACGGGGATGTGAGATCGGCATCGCCAACTGATGTGATGTTGCTGAGTTGGTCGTATCCGAAGCGCTGCGTTCTAGTTCCGTTGGATGTCAGTGCGGTAACTCGGCCAACCGGATCGAGATCGTACGTTCGGGAAACAGCACTGCTGCTCTGGCCACGAAAGGTGTTGTGTTGGGTGATGTACCCGTCTGCGCGCCAGATGTATTCGTCGTGACGATTACCTTCGATTGGGGCCCCGGCGAGGGATAGTGTGCGCGCGACGACCTGGCCGACAGAATTATACGTCTGGGTGTGTTCGAATGCTCCCACTCGCCAACCAGTCTGACGGCCGAGTGGGTCGTGGGTGAAGTCGATCGTGCGGCCAGCTGTAGCGAGAGCCTTGACACGGTTGCCTCTGTCATGAACCCAGTCAGTAGTTTTGCCGCTGGGATTGGTGCGGCCGACGTATCTTCCGTGTCGGTCGTATCGGTACGAGGTCGGTAGACGGCCGTCGAGCTGCTCACTCAGGACGCGTCCACCGGAAGTGTGGGTGTAGCGGAGGGTGTGGGTGTTCGCCTGTCCCCCACTCGTCGCGGTAGTAAGGTGTCCGGCCAGGGAGTATGTGTAGGTGACATGTTCGCCTGATTCCGCCCGTATGCCGATCAGCTGGCCGAGTTCATTGTATGTGTGATAGCGGGGTATCCCGGTTGCCGGGGTAATTGTGTCAATCAGGCCGGTACTGGTGTGGCGGTATTCAATGGTCGAGTTGTTGTAGTCAGTTTCCGATGACACCCGGCCGACTTTGTCATAGAAATACGACCATGATTGTCCGATCGGGTTGGCGATTGAGACCGGCCGTTCTTCGGTGTCCCAGGTGTAGTGAGTGACGGCACCGTCGGGTGCAATGTGGGTTTGGAGGAGGCCGAACGGGCCGTACGTGTAGCGCTGGACCTTGGCAGCACGATCGGAATGCTCCAATAGTTTTCCGTCGCCATTCCACGACCAGCTCTCTCCGTACCCGTCGGCATCGACCCGAGAGAGCAGGTTCCCTTCTGGTGACCATGTATAGCGAGTGGTGTTACCCAACGGATCCGTGATGGTCATCGGTCGACCGAAGTGATCGCGCGTGATGACAGTGATGTTGCCGTTCGCGTCGGTCAGCCGGATCGGCTGGCCTGCCGTGTCGACGTCGATTACCGTCGTTGCGCCGCCTGGTTCGACGAATCGCTCGACCGCACCGTTGGGATGGTATGCCCGGCGCACCACGACTTCGTCTGGATCGATGATGGCTACAACATTTCCGGCCCCGTCATACTCATAACAAGTGACCGCACCATCAGCGTTGGTGATCGTGCTCGGGCGGTTGCGAGCGACGTAGTCGATCGTGATCGATCGGCGGTCCGGGCGTTGAATGCGAACGAGATTGTCGTCCTCGCTGCGATAGTAGACCGTAGTGGCGAGGTCGGAGGCGATGATCCGGTGCGGTTGTCGACTGACGGGGTCAGCGTAGTCGGTTCGTGTCGCTGCCCCGTAAGGGTCGGTCTCTACGAGTAGCCGCTTGTGGGAATCGAATTCGTAGGACCATGATGCGCCGGTGGAGTTAATGACGTGGGTACGGGTTCCCCAGCCGTTGGGCAGTGTTTCGTAAGAGACTGTGGCGTTGAGGATCCCGTCTGTGCCTTCTTGACGGACAATCCGGCCGAGGTTGTCATAGGTGTTGGTGAATTGCGTATTATCCGGATCACGCCAGGTGAGCATTCGGTGGGCGCGATCGTACGTGTAGTGAGTATTCGCCCCGACACTGTTTGTAACAGCGACGAGATCACCGGCTTGGTAGGCGAATTCACGTAGCAGCGTGGATACTCGGCCGCCGACTTCGTTGGTGCCGTCGACGGTGATCGAAGTTACGCGGCCGTCATCGACGGTGAACGTGAGCTGATATCCGCCAGATGAGCTGATGTGGCTAGGATTCCGGCTGTGGTCGTAGTGGTGGCGGATCCAGTTGTCGTGGCGGTCTGAGATGCCAGTGATCGGGAAGTCGCCGAGTGCCTCAGCTTCAGGATCCACGGCAGCGAAATGCCAAGTTATTTCGCGTTCAGGATCGTAGATTCGGTATCCACCATTTACGGAGAGGGTCAACGGCCACGGGTGGTCACCGTGCACCGGCACGACCTGCGCGCCTGGCGTGGTGTGCGGGTAGGACAGAAGCATGCCATCTTCGGCGATGAAAGTGACTCCGGAATGATCTACGACCAGTCGCATGTCCAGGAACGTCGACCAAGATGGACCAAACCAACGGCCATAGCGGTAGTTGGACCGGTGGCGCCGCCACAAAACAATGGGGAGAACTCCAGGCAATTCGAGGTCGACGATCGGGACAAAGTACTCCCCCGTCGCCATATCGACCGGCTCGATGCGCCCACAAGTGCCTTTCGCGTCCTGGGTGGTCGCGGGATCGCCGATACGAGCTTTCTCCGGGGCGCCGTCGTTGGTCTTGGACGGCGACTCCGGCTTCTTCGCGTTGAGATCGGGAGTGGTGGCCGGGACTGTGTCGCCCGGGCTAGGGCTCTTCGCAGGCGTATCGGGTGTGCTTGACGGATTCGTGGGCGTGTCAGGCTGTTTCGTAGTCGACGGTGTTGTCGAGGTATCGGTGTTCTTCGCGGCCGCGGGGCTCGTGGTGGTGGTGTCGGCGTTCTTCGAGGTCTTCGACGGGGTCTTCTTGAACGCCTTCGCGATATCACCGAACGCCGACTTCAACTGCTTGAGCAACGGCTTCAGCTTCGACATCGTCTTAGCCAACTTCGAAAACAACTTCGAAATCGTCGCGACAGTTTTCGCGATGTAAGCGGTGGCTTGGACCGCGACCAGCGGGGTCGCCAAACCAACCGAGAACACCAACTCCGCCGCCCACACCGCAAGGCGACCAACGGTTTGGGCTACCAGGTCACGCACGGTTTCACGGACCGCGGCGACGATCCCCCCGGCCATGCGGATCGCCGAAGCTGCCGCGGTCGCGGCGGTGTTGGCCGCGGTGAGCAGGTTCGTGGTGTTCGACGCCGCTGACTTGTAGGCGGTGGCGGTTTGACCGGTCCAGTCCGCGACATCGGCAGTGACCGCAGCGTTCTGGGCGGTCGCTACCTCGCTGATCCGGGCGGCGACGTTGTCCCAGGTCTTGGCATAAGCCTCGATCTGCGCAGGGTCACCCGCGATCCAATCCAAAGCATCCTGCAATGGTTGGCAGTGTTCGATCAGCCAGCCCACGCCGTAACCGGCCAACGTCCCGAGGGGGTCGACGACCAACGAAACCGCTTCGGCACCGAGACCGACGACACCGAGACCCACCTCGATCCAGGAACCACCCGAGATCGCATCGGACAGATCGGTGACCGAGCTGACCAAACTGATCCCGGTGGACCAGTCGGTGGTGTCTTCCTTCGCAGCGATCAACGGATTGGCGGCCATTACAGACCGGACTCTTGAGTCTTGAGCGCTGCGGCGTTAGTGGTGTCACGGGTCGTGAACGCGTCCGCGACCGCGGTCAGGTTCGAGCTGGTGTCACCGAAGGCATCGATGGCGGCCTGGATCGCATCGATGCCATCGGTTTCGACCGAATCAACGAACAACGGCCCGAGGAAGGCACACAATTTCCCGAACGCATCCGAGGGCGCCGAGACCGCCTGGGCTGCTTCGAGTGCTTCGGTCAACCCCGAACCGGCTGAGGTGACGTTGGTGGCGTGGGACTTGATCTTGTCCGGGGAGATGCTGAGTTCCCCGCCCGCGCTTGTCATATTCGATGCCCCGCCCCTCGTGTGATACCACCCCAGGACCGCGGGCATAGCTGCCCGCGACCTGCGATGTCGAACCTGATCGAACAGGTCCCATCCACCGGAAATACCGGTACGTCAGACCTGCGGCACGCAGTGCCAATCGCCGAGCGTAGCGGATACGACAGGGTTGGTCCGTGCGGTGAAATCGATGGAACCGGAAGGGGCTTCGGTGCGTCTAAGGGTGTAGAGCAGTGCCATCTCAGTGATGATTGAGTGTGATGCGGCGGGGTGGTGAGGATCAACGTCTGACCGCGTGACTCGTGACCGTCGGGCGTCGCCGTGGGTTGTTGTCGAGGGTTGGTAGCACCCGCGCACGGCGGAACTCGTTGGAGTTGCGGAGGTTTCATGGGGCGGGGGCGGTGAGGTGAATCGGGTGGAATGGTGTCGTAGGCTGTGCGGAGCGACGGGGTGGCCGGGTGCGGGGAGCATGCGGGCGGCCGCGGGTTGGTGCGGGCTCGGCCGGACGGTGTGGCTCGGTGATCGGGGAAGACGGAGGATGCTCGTGCGGCGACGGTCTGTGTTGGTGAGCGCGGTGCTGTGTGGGGTGCTTGCAGCGGCTGGGTGTTCCAGCACAGAGAGCGGGAATGCTCAGCCGAGTACTGCCGACCCGGCGGCTGCTACCGCTGCGCTGTGGGACCCGTGCAGTCAAGTCCCGGATTCGATGCTGACCAGCTTGGGGTTGGACGTTGCGTCGAAACGTTCAGGCATCCTGGGTGCTGAAGAGCCAGGGTGGAAGATCTGTTCCTGGGACGATGCGAACTTCCCGTCCGGCTTCGGAATCGGCGTGTTCTCGACGATCCGAACCGTCGACGAGGTACGAGCCAAGCCCACCAACATCGAGTTCAAAGACGTTGTGATCGCTGGCCGCAATGGTGTGCAGTTCCGACAGAGCCACTACAAAGCGAACGAAGACTGTTCGATCGTTTTCCCGACATCCACCGGATTCGCACAGCTGGACCTCCTCAACACCGGCACCAAAGCGAAGTCAGTACCGCCATGCGAACGGCTTCAGCCGATCGCAGAAGCGATCGTTCCGCTCTTTCCCAAATGACTTCTGTGAGCAAGGGGGTGTCGTGGCTTCGAATGATGAGAAGTCCCGCTGGCAGTATCTGAACGAGGAGGCGAAAGCAGGCCGTCTATACCTCGATCCTTCGGTCGCGACGAGCTGCCGTGATGCGAGCAACAGGCAGATCGACCTCTTCAACACACTGAAGAATGAACTTCAGCACGTGGCAACCGTGACCGGTCTCGGGCGCTTCACCGCGGCCGACGAGCTGGCGAAGATGCTCGGCATGAAAGCCATTGGCGGAGAACGAGATTTCAAAACGGCCTTCGAAGAACACATCGCTGTACTCGAACTGATCCGCGACACCATCGAGATCTCGGTGAAGAAGTACGAGGACCAGCAAATAGCCCAAGCGCAAGCAACGGACGCGTTGGGCAACGGCTACTGATCCAGGCAGGTCACATTCGCTGCGGTGCAGCGATTCCCAACTGCCCCAAACCGAGTTCCAGGGTGCGGGCAGTCAACTGGCACAACGCGATTCGGTTCGAACGTATCGGTTCGTCAGCAGCGAGGACCGGACACGAGTCGTAGAAGCTGGTGTAGGCACGGGCAAGTTCGTAGAGATAACCCGCCAGCCGGTGTGGCTCCAACGTGTCGGCCACCTCGGCGAGGACAGTCCCGTAGCCGTCGAGACACAAAGCGAGGTCCCGCTCGGCTGGTTCCATTCGACCGGCGATATCCGCGACCGCCGGGGTTACGGCCTCGGCTTTGCGCAGGATCGAGCAGACCCGAGCGTGGGCATACTGCAGGTAGACACCGGTGTTGCCGTTGAGCGTGGTCATGCGGTCCGGGTCGAAGGTGTAGTCCTTGACCCTCGATGTCGATAGATCCGCATACTTCACCGCACCGGTTCCCGCCTGCTCGGCGATCGCGTCGAGCTCGGCAGACGACAGGTCCGAGTTCTTCTCGGCGACCACCGCACGTGCACGCCCGACAGCTTCATCGAGCAGGTCCATCAACCGGACCGTCCCGCCCGCACGGGTTTTGAACGGTTTGCCGTCCGGCCCGAGGATGGTGCCGTAGGCGACGTGAGCGACCTCGATCGCCTCGGTGAGCCAGCCTGCCCGCCGTGCCGCTTCGAATACCAGCTGGAAATGCAGAGCCTGCCGCGAGTCGGTGACATACAGCAGTCGGTCGGCGTGCAGTGAGGTGATGCGGTACCGGATGGTGGCCAGGTCGGTGCTGTCGTAGCCGTAGCCACCGTCGCGTTTACGGACCATCAGGACCGCCGGCTGATCATCGGGGCCCTTGACCTGTTCGGACAGCACGACGACCGCACCGTCACTCTCGACCGCGACGCCCTTGTCCAGCAATTCGGTGACGGTGTCGGCGAGCTTGTCGTTGTAGAACGACTCTCCGAAGTAGTCGTCCGGAGTGAGCAGCACACCGAGCCGGTCGTAGATCGCGCCGAATGCCTTCTCGGACTCCGCGACGATCTCCCGCCAACGGGCCAGCGTTGCAGGGTCACCGGCTTGCAGGGCAACCACACGAGTCCTGGCCCGGTCCGCAAAGCCTGAATCCGAGTCGAATTGTTTCCTGGCCGCCTTGTACAGGCTGTCCAGCGCCGACACCGAGCTGGTGTCTTTATCGAGTTCCTCTGTATGCCAAGGAGATTCGGGGTGCTCGTCGATGTATTGGATGAGCATGCCGAACTGTGTACCCCAGTCGCCCAGGTGGTTCGCACGGATGACATCGGCGCCGAGGAACCCGAAGACCCGGGCCAGACTGTCACCGATGATGGTGGTCCGCAGGTGTCCGACGTGCATTTCCTTCGCCACGTTCGGCGCCGAGTAGTCGATGACGACCCGTTGCCCGTCCTCGGTGGTGGGGACTCCGAGCCGGTCATCGGCCAGGCGCGCTGCGACGGATTGCCACACCGCTGTATCGGCCAGGGTGATGTTCAAGAACCCTGGGCCTGACACTTGTACATCAGCGATCACACCATCGGCGAGATCGATCTGAGTGACGAGCTCAGCGCCGAGCTTCGTCGGCGGGATACCGACCCGCTTCGCCAACGGCAGCGCGGCATTGGATTGGAATCGGCGCGATCGGAACGTCGCACTACCGGGTCCGCATCCGCCGCTTCCGGACGGACTCGGGCGATCGCCTCCGACACAGCGGCAGCGACACGTCCGAGCAGCGGCACAACACCGGCAGAGCTCACCTTGGGTTCCTTTCGCGTGGATGGTGAACTCATTGTCCCAAGCACATCAAGCGGAATATCGGCCGCGACTCAGCCGATCGCGTCTCCCCTTCAATGAGCGATGGTCGGGAAGCCGGCAGGAGCAAGCACATACCACCGACAGACGTACGCTGACCTGCGAGGACCAACGCTTCCAGAAAGGTGTGCTGATGACCGTCACTGCTGTTCGGTTCGCTGTCGGACTGATTGCCGCGGCCACACTGGCGTTGGCCGGATGCGACGGCAACCCGCCGCCGACCGCACCTAGCGGGTCGGTATCGCCGAGTACGACGGCGTCCGCGCCTTTGTCCGAGGGGCCCGCTGCGGCGACGTCGTCGACCCACCTCCCAGAAACCACCACCCCGACCCCTTCGGCTGAGTTGACCCCGCACGCCTCACCAGCACCGCCCGCATCCTCACCCGCGATCCAGCAATCAGAGCCGACCTTCTTGTATTGCGAGAACGGCACCGCGATTTACAGCGATCAGTCGTACGTAGTCGGGGATCCACGCTGTCCACAGCCCACCGCTAACGAAGACCCGCATGGTCGCGACTACCAGTGTGATGCGCAAGGAACCAACTGCACCTACCCCGATGGCTCTCCGGTCCCGGGTTATCGGCGGTGCGGCACACAGTGTGGTGAGGCACCGACTTCTGGTGAGGTTCAACGCAAGTGGATGGAATGCATCGCTGTGAAATCGGTAGAGCAATGTCGAGCGGAGCAGTGAGGAGCTGTCGATAAAATCGCTGCGCCCGTTCCATAGTCCATACCTCTGGGACGAGGAAGAACAGCCAACAGATTTGCGCCCCGCTGTGTATCTGCGAGACCGCATCTACTGTGACCAGACCCTCCGTACCCCACCCATGAAGCACCTTGATACTAGGGTTGACCATATGGAAAAACGCGTCCAGGTGAAGATCTGTGGTATCAGGTCCGAACTCGACCTCGCTGCGGCGTTGAGTGCTCGGCCCGATGCCGTGGGGTTCATCTCTGGCATCACGCACTTCAGCGAGGACGCGCTCACACCGGAGAATGCGGCGGCCTTGTCCGCGCAGGTATCGAGCCGAGTCGGCGCCCACTCGGTGAAGCGTGTGCTGGTCACCCACCTCGAAGACGCTGACGCGATTTTGCAGCTTGCGCAGACGGTCGATGTCGAGGCTATCCAGGTGCACGGCTTGGTGAATCGAGCCAACTTGCGAAAGGTGTACGAGCACAGGGGCAATCGCGAGATCCTGCGGGCGGTACATGTCACCGACGAGGGCGTTTTCTCCGCCGTCGAGGATGTCGCCAAGTATTGCGACGTCATCCTTCTGGACTCGCGCACGCCCAGCCGTCTCGGGGGAACCGGGCAAACGCACGACTGGAACATCAGCAAGAAGATCGTCGAGGCGATGGCCGGGCGCAAGGATGTGGCGTTGGCCGGTGGTCTCACCCCGGACAACGTCGGTCAGGCAATCGACCTCGTGCAGCCCTATGGTGTGGACGTCAATACCGGCGTCGACGACGCCGGCGGCAACAAGTCCAAGGCGGCATGTGCTGAATTCGTCAAAGCCGCGACCCGGGAGCTCGCCTCGACTTGTCGTCCAGCACAACAGCACTGAGCACCAGCGCTCCGCCGATCACCGCCCCCAGCGTGATCGGTGTATTGGTGAAGATCGCACTCACCACGGCCGCGAAAACGGCTTCGTTGAGCCCGATGATGCTCGCCGTCGTCGCGTCCAGGCCCCGCAGGCCCAGCCAATAGAGGCAGAAACCCGGTCCGAGCAGTAGCGCCCCGACTAGGATGAGCGATCCGGCGGTCCGAGCGTCCGGTGGATCGGTCAGGATCAGTCCGCCGCCGAGCACACTGGCCACCACCAACTGCCATCCCGCCGACGCGATCGTCGGTCGCTGTGCCGACTCCCGGGCGATGAGGCTGACCAGCAGCGCGACACACACCGCGCTACCGACCGCGAGGACACAGCCCAACAGCGCTCTGTCCATACCGATTTCAGCCGAGCTGCCCGGTACCGCCACTGCCACCGCGGCACCGACCAGCACGAATTCGACGCCGACGAGCACCGTCGGTCGGCGCCGCCCGCGGACTATCTCGGCGGCGAGCAACAGCAACGGCGCGATCAGGTGCAACGCCACCACCACGGGTAACGGTCCGCATTTCAACGCTGCGACGAACAGCAGCAAGTTGGCTGCCTCGAGCGCGCCCAATCGCACATAGAGGCCGGGCGACTCCAGCAATGTTCGAATCGGACCTTGGCGGCGTGCGCCCGCGACGAGGAGCAAGGTCACTCCGCCCCCGGCGGCGACCAGCGCCGAGGAGGCGAGGGAACCCTCGAGCGCCGCCAGCGCGGCACTCGACATGCCCCACACGAAGGTCGCCGCGAGCATGATCCACGGCGACGATCGTGTGAGCGATGACCGGACTGCGGTCAAAAAATGTAGGTCACGATAGGCAGCACCACAGCAGTGAACCCGCCGAAGACGCCCGCCGCAATAGCCCGCTGGGAGAAGTTGGGGAATCGGCTGGTCAGCCAGGCGAGTGTGCCGAACGCGAGTACGAAGGTGCCCCACACGATCAAGCCACCCGCGGCAGCACGCTCAGGGAGCGGGGCCTCCTCGGCCAAGCCCGCCTTCAACAGGGCTCCGAGCCCCACGATCGTCAGTCCGGCGGCCAATGCCAATACGAACATCGCGAAGCCGGCATGGCTGTTCATCACCAGCCGACGTGACCCCCATTCGGTCACCACCCGACCATCGCTGTGGTGCGCGCCGTCGACCTGACAGATCAGGTCGAAAACCCTTCCCGGGTTGACGGTTTCGGCGACCGCGGTTCGCGCGTGCACCATGGCCTCGACGGCCAGGGTCGTCGAGTACGCGGTGATGAACCCCTCGCTCGATGTCCGGAATCCGCCGCGACTCGGCAGTTGCTGAGTCATCACCTGCAAATCGAACAACGCAGTCAACGCCGCCCGGACCGCAGGATGAAAGATCAACGTGCCATCGGCGACCAGCACGGCACCGACTGCCGCATGCAGCCCGAGGTGGGTCCAGATATGGGCGACATCGCCACGCAGGAAATGCTCGTCCCCATTGCAGTTGGCACCACTGGCGAGCCCGTCGAGCATCCGTTCGATCGCCAGCTCGGATGCCCGCCGCGCCCGCCTGCCGCCCACCGACGCGTACTCGGGACGGGCCAGCACCGTGGCGATGTGTGCCGCCGAGTACAGCGGTTCGGCGCGGACGTCGTCGGATAGCATCGTCAGCGCCAGAAAGGTCACGCCGCGCAGCGTCGCCCGCGCCACTTCCACGTCGTCGGCCGCGTACGGGGCGAGTGCGTGCATGGCGGCGGTCGTCGCGGTCAGAGACACCGGGCCGACAGATCCGGACATCCGGTACCCGCCCGATTCGGCATCCTGTTCCTGGATCAACGTCCTGATGCACTCGCGGACGTCGGAATCGTCGTCGGCCACCCCGAGGCAGTGCATCGCCCGCAGTTGCCACGCGATATCGATCGGCCCCGTGAACTCCCCCGCACCCGCGGTGGGCGGCACGATCATCTGCCGACGTACCAGATGCAGCACCTCGTCGGCCCGGGGAACGGGAATGCCTGCCGCAGTCAGCGCGCACACCACCTCCGCGGTGTTCTGCGGATTCGGCGGCACGTCATGGACCCAGCCCCAGCCGGCCCCGCCCGCGCCATCAGAGAATTGGTAACGCTCGAACCATTCGACCGCCAGTCTCATGCGTTCATCGAGATTGGACATGTCCCCACCTACCGATCTGTGTCGAACCCATTCCAGCCCAGGTTCTTTCACTTACTAGATGCTCCCAGACGCCCGAGGAGTTCACGAACACCGTGGCGAACGCTCTGGGAATCCGCAGGTCCTGTCGGTGGGGCGGCGTAGTGTCACGCATATCGGCGTTGCGGGTGACCAACCGGAGGTTCGCGATGGACGTGCTGCTCGGGATCGGAACACGTAAGGGTTTGTTTTTGGCTCGTAGCCGGGATGGGCGGGCCAGTTGGACCGTGTCGCCGCCGCAGTTTCCGGTGGCGGATGTGAAGGCCTTGGCGATTGATACCCGGCGGGGGACGCCGCGGGTGCTCGCCGGGGTGTTGAACAGTCATTTCGGGCCCACGTTGGTGGTCAGTGATGATCTCGGGGAGACGTGGAGCGAGCCGGATGACGCGCCGCTGGCGTTTCCCGAGGACACCGGGGCTGCGTTGGGTGGCGTGTGGCAGATCGCGCCTGCTACCGAGGCCGAGCCGGATGTGGTGTACGCGGGTGTCGAGCCGTCTGCATTGTTCCGGTCGACTGATCGTGGCCGGACGTTCGAGCTGGTCAGGGGGTTGTGGGACCATCCCCATCGGCCACGGTGGGAGCCGGGCGGCGGCGGGTTGGCCCTCCACACTGTGCTGCCGCATCCGGTCGATACTCAGCGACTCGCGGTGGCCATGTCCACTGGCGGGGTCTATCAGACTTCCGACGGCGGGGAATCGTGGACGCCGACGAACAAGGGTGTCACCGCGGACTTCATGCCCGGCGAGTTGCCGGAATGGGGGCAGTGCGTGCACAAGGTCGCTCTCGATGCCGAGTCGCCGAGCACGATGTATTTGCAGAACCACGGTGGGGTGTTCAGGAGCACCGACGCGGGGGTGAGCTGGCAGTCGATCGACGGTGGGTTACCGCCGTCCAATTTCGGCTTTCCGATCGTCGCGCATCCGCGTAAGCCGGGGGTGATCTACACCTTCCCGCTGGTGGCGGATATGGATCGCTTCCGCTTTCCGCCCGATGCGGTCTGCGCGGTGTATCGCAGTGCGGACGGCGGCGAGACGTGGTCGAAGCTGAACGACGGCCTCCCCGAGGTCCCGTTCTGGGCTGCGGTCATGCGCGATGCCATGTGCGCCGACGATGCCGAACCGACCGGCATCTATTTCGGCACCCGCAACGGCGAGGTGTATTGCAGCGCGGACGAAGGCGACCATTGGCGGCTCGTGGCCGACAAGCTGCCCGACGTGCTGTGCGTGCGCGCCGCGGTCATCGGATAGCGCGATGGCTCGCGTCTGCCTGCCCTCCATGCTCCGCACCTATGTCGACGGCGCCAAGGAACTCGATGTCGACGGTGCGACTCTGCAACAGGTCCTCGATGCGCTGCGCGAACGATCACCCGGTTTGGAGCGCCGTCTCCGCGATGAACGCGGGGTTCTGCGCCGGTACGTGAACTTCTATATCGACGGTGACGAATGCCGTCTCCTCGACGGCCAGGACACCGCTGTCGGCGCACGTACCGAGGTGATGATCATCCCGTCGGTTGCCGGCGGATGAGACCTATTCCATTGGAGTGCAATGAATCCTGCTACCGGAAATAGGGCGTTGCCTGCACCCAATGGAACCCGCGCGATACAGCCGGGAACTGCGCGAGGTCGACCTGATCCAGCTGCATTCGTACCGGACGTCCGCCGAGTACGCCCTCCAGAATCAACCGATCCGATTGTGGCTGCGCATAACTGAACGTCGCGAGCTTCCATTGATGCCCCGTGTCTTTCGACAGCGTGATGGTGTGCTGGTCGGTGTCGACCCGAGCGGGGAAGGAGACCAGTGAATCATCCAGCCGCTGCACGGTCATGCCCTGGGGGATATCGAAGATGATGCGGCGGAATCGTTCGGTGGCACTCGGCATTCCGCTGCTGGACGGTGCTTCGCGGAAGTCGACCAGTGCGGGCACCTGCTCCCCCGCGATCGAGTACTCGGTGACGTTCCAGATACCGTAGAGCGGCGACTTGGGCCGTGCGTTGCCGTAGGTGTGCCAGCCGTCGTATGCCTCGACGGTCGTGGCACCGAGCAGCCACACTCCCATCAGCACCTGGACTGTCAGCAGGATTCGGTTGCCACGCGCAGTGGACAGCAAGGGTGTCGACGTTCGAGCTACGACGGCGCGGCCGAGCAGGGCCCGACCGACCCGGATCACATCAGGCGCGGCCAATACTGTTGCGTACAAGAACAATTGCAGGGCAAACAGCTTCACCGGCACATCGAACGTCAGATTCATCAGGAGTACCTGCAACGCCACAATGACAGCAAGAACAGACCCGATCCCCGCGGTCACCGGCAGGATGAGAAGAAGCGCCGCGACGACTTCCGCCGCACCCAGTGCCATCTCATACGGCTCCGACAGCGACGACTGGGCCCACAGCACCGCCATCGGGCTCATATGACCGAACGGTTCGACCAATCGCTCGAGATTGAACGACATCTGCGACGGCAGCACCTTGATCATCCCGTACAGCAAAAGAGCGCTCGCCAGGGAGATTCGCAACAGCAGCCGGAACCACTCATACAGTCGCGTGTAGTTCGGGCGGCGCCGGTCGAGGACCGACCAGACGGCGGTCACCGGCACGGCAACCAGGAGCAGGGTGAAAACAGCCACCCATTTCGCCGCTGTGTCTCCGCTACCGGTGACCGTGTAATCGATGGGTACATCGAAGATCTGAGTGCCGACCCAATCGGTGAGCGGATGCAATGCCATCCATTCGGCGACCTCGCTCACCATCTCCTGCGGCACACCGAGGGTGCGCAGCAGCGCGTGCAGCAGCCACACCCCCGCCATCCCGATACCGACAACGATGAACCCGAACCGGAAGAGCACACGGACCGCCGGGTGCCACCGCTCCACAGCCTCCCGCTCGATGCCATCGACCTCGGGCTCCCGCTGAGCCAACACCCCTGAAACCATCCGTCACTCCTACGGTCGAAAGCCGTGCGGGTGAGACGCTATGGCAGCAGGCGTGACTCGGAAATCCAGCAAAGTCGTTGCCCCGAGCATTCGGGTCAGGCGTCAATTCACAACGGTCCACACATTGGTGTCGGGTCCCTCGCCGAGGCAGAACATCTCCTCACCGTCGGGCGATGTCGCTACACCCGAGCCCACCTCGCAGGGTGCACCAGGAGTGCGAGTACCGAGCAGGGGCACTGATTGCACCCATTTCGCGCTCGGGCCCCCTGCTTTGGTGCATTTGAGGGTGCTTCCGTCAGCCGCGGTGGCGTAGTCGTCGCCGGGCGGGGTGCACGCGACACCGACTGCGGGCGTCGTCTTCTTCGGTGTGGGCACCGTGGTAGGCACTGCGGTAGTGGTGCTTTCGGGCGCGAGCTCCGGGGTCGTGGCGGGAAATGGAGCGGCGGCCGAGGGCGTAGTGGTCGCTGCGGCGGGTGCCAGGGCGGTGACGGGTGCCGGAGCGGTCGCGAGCGCAATGGTGACTTTCGCCGGTGCGGGGGTGACGAAGCGCGGCGCGTTCATCGGGGCGCTTTCGTCCTGGACCAGCGGAACGAACTGCAGCGCGACGATTTCGGGTAATGCTTGGACCACGGACCAGCCCTCGACTGTGGTTCCCGGTTTAGGCGACGCGCTGTAGGTGAACGCGTCGAAACAGGCGTCGGTGAGGATGGCGTGCTCGGTCCGCTGGGTGATCCCGGCGCGGTCCACGGTGCTGAGCAGCCACTGGTCGGGTCGCGACAGCCGGCTGGTGCCGATGCTCTCGATCTGGGCGCGAACCGCCAACGCGACGCGGCCCGCACCCAGATCGGTCACGCAGTCAGCGGGCGCGAGGGCTACTTCGGTGAACGTGATGGTGCCTACCTTCGCCCCCGTGGACGCGTCGGTGAACGCGAACGGTGTGCCGAGACCTGATGTCGGCGCGGAACCAGCCGCGGATGTGGCGGCTGGTGTCGTCGGCGAATCGACGCTCCCGCACCCGGTTACACCGGCCAGAACGGCCAAGACGGCGACAGGTGCCAGATGACGTTGCATGAATGAAATCCCCTCGTACGGAATCGAACCGGACAGCTTTGCACGACGGAGCACACCTCTGGAAATACGTCGATCGCATGACCGCGGTCGGGCCGAGACTCACGACAGCGCAATAGATCAGCGGGAAACCCCGTCCCCGTGCGGGCTCCGATCCACCTGCCTTCACAGCCGATGTCAACTATGTTGGTACTCAACGCATTACGGCTCCAACAGCTGCGCGGAGCCGCGCATCCGGAGGGGGATCGATGCCGAATATTCATCGCGAGCGGGTAGCACGGTGGGCGGAGCGCACACTCGCCGAACAGCGACAGTTGACACCGGGGCAGCGTCGGTTCCTGGCAGGACTGCTCACGGTGCGTGGCTGGCATCTGCTCGTGGACAGCGGTTCGCCCGTGCCCGATCGGATCGCGGCGTACGCACTGGGGCGCACGGGCGTTTTCGCACTCGTCTTCACCGACACGCTGCCCAGCTCGGCCGAGGTCCTGAAGATCCGCTGCGAGGCCGAGCGAACCTTCGCTAGGCTCGTTGTCGGTGGCGCCCAGTTCGTACCGCATTCCGTCGATGTCGTACTGCTCATGCCGCGCGGCGCGCGGGCTACCTCGGACGGCCGCTATCTCGTCGTCGACGAGGCCGGTTTCGTCGAGACGCTGGCACGTCGTGAGAAGCGGATGCGCGCTGAACGGGTCAGCGAGCTCGCGGCGACCGCTGCGGAGAAGCTCCCCACGCATCGGTACCTCTGTGCCGCCGATGCCCCCGAAGCCGAAACCATCGATGCCGGTAGTCTATTCGACCAGGACGACCTCCGCGAGGACGCGAGGTCCTCCGCGCTTGCCAGACCGTTCAGCGACTGGATGACGTTCCTCGACCCCGATCAGGTGCCGCTCGTCCACGCCACCTTCACCGGCCCTGCCCGGTTCAGCGGTCCGGCGGGCACCGGAAAGTCGGTCGTCGCGTTGCAACGAATGGCGCACTTCGCCAAGCGCAACCCCGGGCGACTGCTCTTCACGACGTTCGTCAAGAGCCTGCCCACCTACCATGAGCGAGGCTTCGCGCAGATCGCGCCACACGCCGCCGGGCGCGCCGAGTTCACCGGGCTGCACGCGTGGGCGATGGCGTTCCTGGACCGCCGTGATGTCGTATTCCGGTTGAACGACAAAGCCGTCGATGCCGCGTTCGCCAAATCGTGGCAAGGTGCCCGCGGAGTGTTGGGGCGGGTCGAGGGGACCGACCACGGCTACTGGCAGGACGAGATCAATCGGGTCATCAAGGGCCGCGGGATCACCGATCTGGAGTCGTACAAGCGCGTGCAGCGGGTGGGTCGCGAGGGAATCAGCCTGCGATCGACCCGCCGTCAATTCGTCTGGGAACACTGGTATCAGCCCTACCAGGAAGTCCTGGACGCGCGGCATGCCCACGATTTCAACGATGTCATCTCGCTCGCCGTCGACGAACTTCGAGCCCGTCCGCTCGACAGCACCGAGGCGTACGCCATGGTCGTCGTCGACGAAGTGCAGGACTTCACTCTCCGGCAACTGCAGCTGGTGCATCAGATAGCGGGCGGTGGTCCCGACGCACAGCTGCTGCTGGTCGGCGACGGACAGCAGCAGGTCTACGCCGGGGGTTGCACCCTGTCCGAGGCCGGGATCCCGCTCGCCGGTGGGCGTGGTCGCGTGCTGCGGAAGAACTACCGCAATCGCGAAGCGGTGCTGCGGTATTCACAACGTATCAAGGCGGGCAACACCGTCGATGATCTCGATGGCGGCGCCGGCGTCATCCTTCGTGACAGCGATCCCACGCTGCCGGACGGTCGGGCAGCCGACGTTCGCGTCCCCCGTCGCGACATCGACGGGCTACTCCCCCGCGTGCTCCGTGACGCACACCTGCCGCCGGGTGCCGAGATCGCCGTGATCGTCAACTGGCCGAGCGAGGTCACGCGATACCTGCGGGTGCTGCGCCGGGCGGGCATCAAGGCTGTCTCGCTGGAGAACTACGACGGCTCGCAGATCGAACCGGTCAAAGTCGGCACGGTACGCCGCGCGAAAGGGATGGACTTCGCCGCCGTCTTTCATATCACCGAGGAACCACCGACCGACCTGGACGCGCTGTCCGGCGGCGCCAGGGATCGAGCCGAGATGCTCGCCAGGCAGCTACTGGTCGCCACCAGCCGCGCCCGCGACTATCTCTGGGTCGCCTACCTGTCGGACTGAACTGGGAGGATCAGAACTGTGTACGACAACCCGCGCGCGTGGCTCATCCGGTCGGGCCGCGACGGCCAGCGCGAACACCGCGCGCTCGACGAGGGCCTGGCCATCATCGGCTGGGATGAAATGGGCGACCTCAGCCGCTATCGCACCTGGGAAGAGCTCAAGGCAGCACTGCGCGAGAAGTATCCCCTCGCTACACCCAATGTGGTCGGCAACTGGGCTGGGCAACTCTGGAAATTCGGCACCGACATCGCGAACGACGACCTGGTTGTCATGCCACTGAAGCTGCAAACCGGCTATGTCGCGATCGGACGGGTGGTCGGCCAGTACGAATATCGCGAGACCGAGCCCGAGGAATTCCGCCAGGTCAGGAAGGTCGACTGGCTGCGAACCGACATCGTGTGGGAGGCGTTGCGACCCGACCTGCGCGCCAGTCTCGGTTCGTTGCTCACCGTCTGCGGGATCCACCGCAATCATGCGGCCGCTCGCATCGCCCATCTGGCCGAGTTCGGGACGGATCCCGGATTCGACAGTGACGAGGTGGCCACCGATTCGGTCCAACTGCTCGCCGAGGCGAGTTCCCATGCTGCGGGCAATCCCCGTCAACTCACCATCCGCAGTCTGCTCGAGCACTGGCAGTTCGAGCGGCGTACCGCGGCCGCGATCGAGGTGATCAAATCCGCCCTCGCCGAGAACGGACTCACCACCCGCCCGCCGTTCACCGAGGGTGCGCTCAGCGACATCGTCACCATCGTGCCGCTCGATGCCGAACCCGGCACCGTTACCGATCACGCGGTGGACAGCGAAGTCCGGCAACGGGATTCCAGCGCGGTGGAGAACGTCTCCGATCCGGAACCGATGACCCGTCGGCTGGGGGATCTGCCCGCGGCGCTGACGTCGGTGCCCTCGCACGTGAGCCTTACGGTGGCGAAGACGACCATGGTGCGTCATCAGTTCTCGCAACTCGCCGTCATCGACCACGACGGGACCTATCACGGTGCGATCACCTGGGAATCGATCGGCCGAGCCCATATCTCCGGTGACCACCCGACCCTGGCCGAGGCGACCGTGCCCGCCGTCGTCGTCGACCACGACGCTCCGTTGCTCGACCAGATCGACGCCATCTACGCCAACGGTTTCATCTTCGTGCGCAGCCCTGATCGCGCTCGGGTGACAGGCATCCTCACCGCATCGGATCTCACCTACCAATTCGGCATGCTGGCAAAGCCTTTCGTGCTGATCGAGGAGGCAGAGAACCGGCTGCGTCGCGCGGCCAACGATCATCTCGATCCCGACGACATCAAAGCCGCGGCCCCCAAGAACAGGCGCGCCCACACCACCGAAGCGGCGCACCTGACCTTCGGTGGCTACGTGTACCTGCTGCGCGACCCGGTTCGCTGGCGCAAGCTCGGGTGGCGCCTCGATCAAAGTCAGGTCCTGGAGCTGGTGGAGCAGGTGCGCGATGTACGGAACGAGTTGATGCACTTCGCCACTGATCCGCTGTCGGCGGGGCAGGAGGCCGCAGTGCACGGCCTGCTGCAACTCCTGCGCACCGCCGAACCCAATCCCTGAGCACAGGGCCGGCCGCTACCCGCTGACGGAGAATGGGAATGTCGGCAGCTTTGCCAGTTGCTCCCCAGGCTTCAGCACGAACGACTGCCCACTGCAGTCACCGTTCTCCCAGAACGTTTGCGGGACACTACTGCCATTGACGATAGAGCCGGCGCCTCTCGGACCCAGACTGGCTACGCCCAGCTCCAGGCAGCTGTCCGGACCGATCGCCGGCACTTCACCGTGCGGCAACGAATGAAGCAAGTCTTTGAAGTCGGGCATACCCCACCAGCAGACGGTGTCGGCGGGACACGGTTGAGACAGCATCGCTGTCGGCGTGCGCGCCGAGATCGTCACACTCGCAGTCGGTTTCACCGCGGTAGGTACGACCGTCGTGGTGACATCGACCGGCGCGGCCGGTTGGGCGACCGATGTCACGGAACCGCCCTTCACCGGGGCATCTCCGTTGGCGTCGGGTTGAAACGCCATGAAGACCAGTGCTGCGCCGACGACCCCCGCGACGAGAAACCCACCGGCCACCACTAATTGGACGGTGCGGCGCTTCTCCTTCGTACCCTTACTGCTCACTTCGGCATCACGTCGCCACACACCGAAGTTGGTACTGGAACGCACTTGACGGGTGTACGACTCGTTCTGTGCGCTGCGATGCTGCGCATCGAGGCTGGCACGACCATGGACGTGCGCCTTCGGCTCGCCCTCGTTGGGCGGGAGTTCTGCACTCACACGCACAGGCTAGTCCCAGACGGCCAGACAGGTTGGGAGAAGCCAAGATTGACCGAACCGCGGGGACCGCCTGCTGGAAAACGCAGAAGGCCCTCCAACCGAAGTTGGAGGGCCTTTCGCAATGATGTTCCGGCAGTGTCCTACTCTCCCACACCCTGTCGAGTGCAGTACCATCGGCGCA